>JAHFUI010000002.1:56859-77354 GCA_023265175.1 Acidobacteriota bacterium | reverse complement strand
ATCCTGCAATATCATGTTATCAACTGTGACCGCCGATCCGCCCAAATTCAGACCGCTGGAACGCTTCTGGCCGTACGCCGATCTGCCCGAGCAGCCGACCGAGGAAGAGCTCGCCTCACTCGATCCGGATTTGCACGAGGCGCTGTTCGGCGCCAGGCCGCGGCCGTTTTCGATCACGCTCGTCTTTCCGCCTCTGGATGTGCCGGACTTCCTGCGGGCGCTGGAGCTCGCGCGTGGTTCGGCGGAGTACCGCGAGACCGGCGCGGGGACGACGCTTCGTCATCGCGCACGCTTCTGGTCGAGCGATGCCCTCAACCTGCGCGATCTGTTCGCCATCGTCGGCGGATCGGATGCGACCGACGTGCTGATCGACGATCGGCCGGTACCCTACGCGCGCGAGCTGTGGCTGCCGCTCGTGTGGTTCCTCATCCCGCGATAGAGTCCGTGGCCGAACCTTCCTCGATCGATCAGGATCTCCAGCGGCTCGAGGGCGAGCTGAAACGCCTCGAGTTGGAATACAACATGTTTTTCTCGGGCCGGCTGACAAAGCCGCCGTGGGAAACCCGAAGCCGCGTCGAAGCGATCGTCAAGCAGTACGATCACGCCCACATCCAGAACTACGGCGACCGGTTCCGGTTCACGACGCTGCAGTCGCGGTTTGCCACGCTCGTCGATCTGTGGGACCGCGGCCTTCGCGCGCGGGAAGAAGGACGGCCGGGGCCGTTCGCGGTGAAGCGCCCCGACAAGCCAGGTCCCGAGCGGCCGAAGGATCGCATCCTCTACGTCACCACGTTTCAGGATCCGCTGCGCGAGATGGAGCGGCTCCACGATCTGTTCGAGTCGCTCGTCGAGGCGCGGCGGGAGAGCGGGCAGGACTCGGTGCCGTTTCACAAGTTCGCCGAGCTGGTGAAGAGCCAGGTCGCCAAACTGCGGCAGGACGGCAGCAGCGAAGTGGCGTTCCGCGTGATGTTGAAGGACGGAAAGGTGAGCTTTACGGCCCGCGCGCTCAAAGGCGCGAAGGAGTGAAGGTCAGGCCGGGCACCCTGGAGACACGACGGGCGCCCGGCCGGGGTTGACTAGATCTTGGTGACGTTGCCGGCCTGCGGGCCTTTGGGGCCGTCGACGATCTCGAACTCCACCGCCTGGCCTTCCTCGAGCGAGCGGAATCCGTCGCCCTGAATGGCGGAGTAGTGCACGAAGACGTCACTACCGCCGTCGCGTTCGATGAATCCGTAACCCTTGGCGTTGTTGAACCACTTGACCTTGCCTGTGATACGCATCGTTCTTCTTTCTGTGTTACTGGGGCGCCACACCACGTCGCGCCCGAAACCAACGCCGGCCGGTACCGGAACATCCCGGGATGAAACCCGACTGCGGGCAAAAAAAAAGGCCGCGTCTGCGGCCTTTCCCTTACGGCGCCAAGCCCGCCCGGCGTCATGTGAGATGATACTGGACTTTGCCAATTATGCCAAGAGCCCTGCTGAGCGTCTCCGATAAAACCGGCATCGCCGACCTCGGACGGGGGCTCACGGCGCGCGGGTTCACCCTGATCTCGACCGGCGGCACCGCGCGCGCGCTGGCAGGGGCAGGTCTGGCCGTGACGAGTGTCTCGGACATCACGGGGTTTCCCGAGATGATGGACGGCCGCGTGAAGACGCTTCATCCCGCCATCCACGGCGGCATCCTCGCCCGCCGCGAACGGCCGGACGATCTCGCGTCGATCGCGCAGCACGGCATCGGCCTGATCGACATCGTCGTCGTCAACCTCTATCCGTTCGCGAAGGCGGCGGCGAACGCGACCACGCCGTTCGAGGCGCTCATCGAGGAGATCGACATCGGCGGACCGTCGCTGGTTCGCGCCGCGGCCAAGAATTTTCGGGACGTGCTGATCGTCGTCCAGCCGTTCGACTACCCGCGTCTCCTTGCGGCGCTCGACGAAGGGCCGACGCTCGCGTTCCGCTACGAGCTCATGCTGAAAGCGTTCGCGCACACGGCCGAGTACGACTCGACGATCACGGCCACGCTGCTTAGAGTGAATGTCAGTGAGAATCGTGTGGAACGCAGCGAGGTGGACTCCTCGTTCCGCCCGACGTGGGAGTTCGGCGACCGCTTCGATGTGCGCCTCGAGAAGGTCCGCGACTTGCGCTACGGGGAGAACCCGCATCAAAGCGCCGCCTGGTACCGGCGCTTCTCGGACGTGGCGTCCGGCTTGAGCCGCACGTCGCACCACTCAGATGCGGCGTCCGGCTTGAGCCGGACTTCAGGCGGCTTTGGTGCCGTCACCATCCTTCAGGGAAAAGAGCTCTCGTACACCAACCTGCTCGACCTCGATGCCGCTGTCCGCATCGTGCTCGAGTTCGAAGAACCGGCCGCCATCGTCGTCAAGCACACCAATCCCTGCGGTGCGGCGACGGGCGAGGACATGGCCACTGCGTACCTGCGGGCACGTGACGCCGACAGTCTGTCGGCATTCGGCGGAGTCGTCGCGGTGAATCGCTCCATCGACGTGGCGGCGGCCGAAGCCATCGTGTCGACATTCATCGAAGCGGTCATCGCCCCCGCCGTCGACGAAGCCGCGCGGCAGGTGCTGGCGCGTAAGAAGAAGATGCGCGTGCTCACGGCGGATTTCGACGCGATCAAGAGCGGCCTGGACGACGCGATCGAGCAGCGCTCGATTCTCGGCGCCGTCCTCCTTCAGGAACGCGATCGCGTCGTGGAGGCGCGGCAGCCATGGACAGCGGACCAGTTGCCCGACGGCCTGCGCATCGTGACGAAGCGCCAGCCGACCGCGGAGGAGTGGGCGGCGCTTCGGTTTGCCTGGCGGATTTGCGCGCACGTCAAATCAAACACCATCGTCTTTACGGACGCGCACCGGACGCTTGCCGTCGGAGCCGGCCAGATGAGCCGGATCGACGCAGTGAACGTGGCCGTGACGAAAGCGGGGATCGCGCCGTTGAAATTGAAAGGATCGGCCGCTGCGTCAGATGCGTTCTTTCCGTTTCGAGACGGCCTGGATGCCGTCGCCAGGGCCGGCGCGACGGCGGTGGTTCAGCCGGGTGGGTCGGTGCGCGATGATGAGGTGATTGCGTCGGCCGACGAACATGGAATAGCGATGGTCTTCACAAACCGGCGCCATTTCAGACACTAATGTCGCCGCAAGAAATCTCTATCAGCCACGGCGCGATTGTTGCACACTGAAGAGGCGACATGGGATCACCTTTCGAATCCTCGAAATCAGCCCTACGGCCGGCAGCCGGCGGCACCAGCACCGTTGTGCCAAAACGGTGTACGCTCGACGGCTTCGTGGAAGATGTCGCGAATGCCGACGGCATCCACATCCGCGACGTCGAGCCTCTTGCGACATTGTTAGCGCGCACGGAGAATTCAATTTACCGCATCATTCCCCTTGAAGCCGGCAGCTCTCGCGTATTGGTCCAGGGCGGACGGTTCTTCCCGGAACCGACAGAAGTCCGTTTCGCCGGCTCGGGCTTTGGCGGCAGTTTCCTCAAGCTCGGGTGGATCGGCTTCGGGCTCCGCATGGAGATTCTCTGGGACGGCCAGCGCATCATCACCTCGTGCGTCCGGAGCATCCAGGTTGAACGCGACACCGCACGTCCCGCCGGCGTGAACTAGGGGCGTTGCGAAATTACGGAGTGGGCCGTGCCGGATCGGCCGCGGTCACCCGTCGTAGCGGACGATGACCATTGTCACGTCGTCGTTGGGCGTGGCTTGGCCGCAGAAGGCGCGGACGTCGGCGAGCAGCGCGTCGAGCATCTGCTGGGGCGTCTTCGTCCGGTGGGCTTCGATGGAGGCGAGCAGGCGCTCGTCGGTGAACTCCTCGCCAGCCTCGTTGAACGCTTCGCTCACGCCGTCGCTGAAGGCGATGACGACGTCGCCGGGCATCAGCGACAGCGTTTCTTCCTCAAACGCCGAGTGCTCGAAGAGGCCGAGCACGACGCCGCCCGTCTCGAGCCGCCGCACGCCGTCGGCTGTGACGAGCATCGGCGCATTGTGGCCGCCGTTCGAGTAGGTCAAGGATCCATCCGTCCCGAGCATGGCGTAAAACGTTGTCAGGAACCGGGCCTCGATCGACCGGCGGAACAGTCCGCGATTGAGTCGCGTCAGCAGCGGCGCGGCACTCTGCTGATAGGTCGCTTCCGCGCTGAACATGCCGAGCAACGCGGCGGCCAGCAGCGCGGCCGGAGACCCCTTGCCGGCCACATCCCCGAGGATGAAGCCGAACTGCCCAGTGGGCAGGTCGACGTAGTCGAAGAAGTCGCCGCCCACGGCGCGGCACGGCACCGAGGCGCCTGCGATCGTGAAGAAGTCGCCGGTACGGCCCGCGGCGGGCAGCAGCGACTGCTGGATCGCCGCGGCAACCTTCAGTTCCTGCTCCAGCTTCGACCGCTCGACCGCGTCGCGGTACAACCGCGCGTTCTCGATCGCGACGGCGGCTTCCCTGCTCAGCGTCTCGAGCGCCGCCCGCGCCGTCGCCGATCGCAGCGCGCCGCGCTCGCGGCTATCCAGGTACAGAACCCCGATGTTCTCGTCGGTGCGCTCTTCTGCGTGCTCCACGTAGCGCACCAGACGCAGCGGTGTACACAGCACGTAACGAATCCCCAGCGCCACGGTGCCGGTGTGGAGATGCGCCAAGTCGCCGTCGAGCAGATCCTCGACGATTGCTTCCTGACCGGTGGCGAACACAGTTTCGGGAATCTTTCGGCTGGTCGCGAACGTCCGGCCGGACAGCGTGAGGTGGCCGCGCGCCCTCGCGAGCTTGAACTCGAGCTGCCCCTGCGGGTTCGCCAGCATGATGAATCCGCGTTCGGCGCCGGTGACGTCGATCGCCGAATCGAGCACCAGCCTGAGCACGTCGTCGAGCACCCGGCCCGATCCGAGCGCGCGCAACCCTTCGAGGAGGTCGGCCATGTGCCGGATCTCGCTCGCCGCTGCGACGGCGCTGCGCTCCTGCGAGGGCGCTTCGTCGCCGATGAAGAAGACGATTTCCGTGTCGTCGGATTGCCCGAGTCGGATGCGATCGCCATGGACGAGCACGCGCTCGGTCGTCCGCTCGCCGTTGACGAAGGTGCCGAAGCGAGACTCGCAGTCCCGCAACCGGCATACGCCGTTGTCGGTGATGATTTCCGCGTGCAGACGCGAGACGCCGGTGCCCTGCACACGGATGTCGGCCTCGCTACGGCGGCCGAGCGTTAACGTCGATTTGTCGATCGCGATCATCCGCTGGCCGAGCGTGTCGGTCACGAGGAGGCACGGAGCGTCGGCGGTCGTGAGCGTGTCGTTCATGCCGGCTTCGCCTTGAGCAAGCCGATCTGGACCAGCAGACCGGTGAAGTCGTAGATCGGCCGCGCGTGCGTGAACTGCCCATCCTTTACGGTGAACAGCCAGACGACCGACACGTGAAACGGTTTACCGGTCGGCGGAAGCCCCATGAACCCGCCGGAATCGGTTCCCGACAGCGTTGTCATCTCGGTGACCCGATCGCCGTCGATGAGCAGCTCCTCATTGGTCCACACCAGATCCGGGAAGCCTTTGAACCACGTGGTGTACAACTTGTCGATCGCCTCGCGCCCCCTGACGGTTGCGCCGGCCAGCGGACTGATCTGCTCGCAGTCCGGCGCGTGTTGCCTGACGATGAACGCGATGTCGCGCCGGTTGATGGCGTCCTGCCGCTGCGCGAACATTCTGACGATCTCGTCGCGGGTCATCCCGCCCTCCTGTCACGCGCGTTTCGTTTTCAATGGCCGGCTTGACGACCCGCTGCCTGAAGCAGCCGGATTATACCGTCAGAGCGGGCGCTCGATGCTGATTTGCGGCTCGTACAGCCAGGTGCCCCGGCACGCGGGACACTTGCCAGGCTTCGACAGCTTGTCCTCGGTGAACGTGAAGCCGCATCTGCGGCAGCGCGCGGGCTCTACGATCACCCGATGCCCGGCGGCGCGCGCCGAGCGGATCAGATGACGCAGATCGTCCTCGACGTCGTCGCGTGCGAGTCCAAGCTCGCGTGCGATGGAGGACACCGATCGCGGCTGAGCGGTGAGGATGTTCAGCAGGTCTTTGCGGTACACGTCGAGCGTCCAGGGGCGGTGCGCGAGCCCGATAACTTCTTGACCCTCAGCCGGCGACCCACTAGCATCCTCCAGGGAGGTCAGGATGCCACGCCTCGTTTTGCATCGTCGGCGGCTGACCGGCATCACCCTCGCGGTCCTCTTGTTGGTCGCCCTGGCCTGGGCCGCCAACCGCACACTTCACGCACAACAGCAGGGTCAACTGTTCCTGAGTGTCCTGGACGCCAGCGGCCAGCCGGTCACGGACCTGGTGCCGGGCGACCTCTCGGTGATCGTGGACGACGTCGACTGCAAAGTGGTCAAGCTGGAACCGATCAGCAAGGTGATGAAGGTCACGCTGATGATCGACAACGGTTCCGCGACCACGAACATGCTCTCTAATTTGCGCACCGGCCTCAAAGGCTTCATCGAGGCGATACCCGAAGGGGTGCAGATCGAGCTGTTGACGACCGCTCCGCAGCCGCGGTGGCTGGAGAAGTTCACCGCCGATCGGGACAAACTTCTGAAAGCCGCCGATCGCCTCACGCCGGACTCGGGCGCCGCGCTTTTCTTCGACGCGCTCTCTGAGGCCGGCAACCGCGTCGACAAAGAGAAGGGCGATTACCTTCCGGTGTTCGTGACGTTGGCATCGGATGTCGGCCGCAACAGCGGCGCCATGGACCGCGACT
This sequence comes from Acidobacteriota bacterium, assembly GCA_023265175.1. Lineage (GTDB taxonomy): Bacteria > Acidobacteriota > Vicinamibacteria > Vicinamibacterales > CAVVIG01 > JAHFUI01. Next base: position 70,600 of record JAHFUI010000002.1, on the reverse strand, counting down.
ATCGGAAGCTGCAACAGCAGATCGTCCAGCGCGCCATCACCGTGCACTTCATCATGTTCCATTCCGGCGGCACCCGCGAGGGCTCGGTCGCCGGCGCGCTGCAGACGGAAGTGGGCCTGGCGCTGACCAAATTGAGCGGCGGCCGCTACGAGAACATCGCGACGAACACCCGGCTCGCCACGCTGATGCCGGAAATGGCGAAGCAGATCGCCGAAAGCAACGTGCGTCAGACCCACCAGTACCGGATCACCTACGAACGACCCGGCAAGGATCCGAAACCGCCGCAGAAGATTTCGGCGGGGCTCACCAAGTTGAGGCTTGGCATCACGCCCGTGCTGTCGATCGACGGGAAAATGCCGGCCGGCACGCCCTGAGGGCAGCGCGGCCTGAGAGGCGCGGAGCACAGCCACAGAGACACAACGCCGCAGAGAAGTTCTTATGGATTTCTCTGTGTCTCTGTGACTCCGTGGCCGACTGCTTCGTGTCTCCCGGCCGCGAATGGCAGCGTGACGAGCATCAGGAACAGCATCAGGAATTCGGAATCGCCGAAGTTGTATTCGAACATGCCGGCGGCGAACATCGACACCACCGCCGCGAGCGCGACGGCGGCGAGAAACCGTTGTTGGCCGGCGTGGAAGCTTCGGGCCAGATCGATCAGGAGGATCGCGACGAACGACAGCCACGCCAGGAGCGCCGGCAGGCCGCGTTCCGCGGCGATCTGAAGCGGCACGTTGTGGAGATGCTGATTGACCTTCTCGACCGCTTCGGGCACCCGATATGCCGGGTACACCCGTTCGACCATGTTCGGCCCGACACCGAGAAGCGGATGGTCCTGAATCATGTGCCCGCCTTCGCGCATCATCGCGATCCGATCGCGCGTGGTCGGGTCCTTCAAGTTGAAGATCGAATTGAACCGCGCGTTCACCTGTGTCGGCGCGATGCCGAAGAGGATCGCCGCGACGACCGGTAAGACCGCGAGCAGACGGAAGTCCTTCAGCAGGAACAAGAGCGCCGCAGCCGCGCATGCGCCGACCCAGGCGTTGCGCGAAAATGTCAGCGAGACGGCGACGAGCAGCGCCGGCATCACCAGCAACGCCCACGTACGTTCACCCCGGCCGAACAGGATCCGGGCCAGCGCGGCCCCGATGACCAGCATCAACAGCCCCGAGTACGTCATGTAATGGCCGAGCGTGCCCTGCGGCCGCTGGCCCAGGCTGTCGTAGTGGAGAATGGCGTACTGGAAAATGCCGATCGCCGCCGCGGCGGCGCCCAACGACACGACGACGCTGACCAGCGTGTGGGCTTTGGAGCCCGTCAGGAACCGATAGGCCATCGGCACGAGCGCGAACAGCACGAGCTGCTTGCAGTCGGCGAGGCTGATTCGGGGCTGCGGTGAAAACGCGGCGGAGATGAGCGTGAAGGCCGCGTACGCGAGGAGCGGCCAGAACATGCGCGGCACGCTCGCGCGCTCGCGTCCCGCCACGATCGTCACCACCCAGCAGGCGGCGGCGATCGCGGTGAGAATTTGACCGGCGGCGATGGAAAACTGAATCGCTCCGGCCGCACCGATGAGCGCCCACACGCCGAGCTGTTCCACGCGCTGCAATGTCATGGCGATTGGAGATCTATCTTAGCCCGGCCGAGGGCGCGCTCTGCCGCCGCGATCACGGCCGCGGGTGAGAGGTGCGTGAGGCATCGGAAATCGCCCGGGGCGCAGACGCGCTGGTCGCACGGGCGGCACGGCAGGTCGGTGATTTCAACCGACTCGGTGACCAGCGATCGATCCCGCCACGGCGCCGACCGGACGGGCAGCGTGGGTCCATACAGGCCCACGATGGGGATCGCGGTCGTGGCCGCGATGTGCAGCGGTCCGCTGTCGCCGCCGATGTAGAGCGTCGCGCGATCGACCAATCCACGAAGTTCAGCCAGCGAAAACTCGCCGATGGCCAGCACGCGATCCCGTGCCGCCGGCGCCAGCCGTGCTCGCGCGTCTTCGACGACGCGTCCCGCCGCCTCGCGCTCCGATGGTCCCGAGGTGACGACGACCCGCGCGTCCCCACCGCGCGACGCCAGGGCCGCGGCGACTTCCGCGAACGAGCCCTGGGGCCATCGTCGAAACGGATTGCCGGCGCTCACGTGTACGACGACGAGGCGATCGGTCGGTTGCACGCCCGCTCGGCTGAGTCGCGCAGCCATCGCCGTGGTGGCGGCTGGATCCGCGGGCATTTCGACCGGCCACAGCGTCCGGTCGGGACCCGGGATGCCGAGCGGGGCCAGCAGATCCCACTGGTTCTCCACCGCGTGCCGCGGCCGCAGCGCGCGAGGCCTGGCGACCCGCTTCGTGTACATCCAGGCGCGGCCGACGACCTCGTATCCGACGCGGACGCGGGCGCCGCTCAGCCACGTCAGCAGCGACGCACGCGGACCGCCGTGAAAATCGATCGCCAGATCGTACCGCGTCGCGCGCAGCCGGCGGCCCAGTGCGACGTCCGCCATCAGGTGCGTGCGCGGCGCCACGATTACGTCGTTGATGTGAGGGTTCGATCGGATGACGTCGGCCGCCACCGGTTCGACGATGTAGGTGATGGACGCGTCCGGAAAGTGCTGCCGCAGCGCGCGGACCGCCGGCGTCGTGAACACGACATCACCGATTTCCCGAAGGCGGATCAGGAGGACGCGCATTGCAGAATTGCAGGATTACAGAATTGCAGAAAGGAAAGGCGGGAAGTGCGGCGCGTCCGATCGTTCCCACAATCCTGCAATCCTGCAATCCTGCCATCCTGCCATTTCATGGCTCGATGGTGGCTTCGTCGATCAGCATGACGGGGATGTCGTCTTTGATCGGATAGACGCGACGGCAGGTGCCGCATTTGAGCGCGGTGCCGTTCTTGACGAGTGTGACCGGCGTCTTGCACAGCGGACACGCGAGGATCTCGAGCAGTTCAGGATCGATGGCCATAGCGGCAAATAGTATGACAGCTGTGCGCTTTTGTGGAACAATTCACTCTATGAAGCTCGTGTCGGCCGTGGTGCTCGTCTTCCTCGCTGGATCGGCAGCGTTTGCCGCGCCGGGGCAAAACGGACGTCAAACGCGCGGCGCGTCGCCCCCGGCCTCGACTTCGGCGTCCGCCGTCGCCGACGCGTACGATCAGTATTTGCGCGGGCGGCAGCTCGAGCGCGACGACAACATCGACGGCGCGATTGCCGCGTTCCGGCGCGCCATGACGCTGGACCCGTCAGCCGCCGAGCTCCCCGCCGAGCTCGCCGGGCTCTACATGCGGCAGAATCAGGTCGCCGAGGCGATCGCGGCGGCCAATCAGGCGATCGCGATCGCGCCCGACAACATCGAAGCGCATCGTGTGCTCGGCATGATATACGCCGCGCTCTCCGAAACAGACACGAGGACCCGTCGAGGCGCCGCGGCGACGCCGTCCGACGACAACGCGACGAAGGCCATCGCGCACCTCGAACGGGCGCGGCGACCAGCGGCCGGCGATCCGGATCCGAATCTGCTCGCCAACTTGGCGCGGTTGTACGTCCGCACGGCCGCCTTCGACAAGGCGATCCCGCTGCTTCGCGATCTCACCGCCAAGGAGCTCGGATGGCAGGACGGCGTCACGTTGCTGGCCGAGGCTTATGCCGGCGCCGGCAGGAACGCCGACGCGATCGCCTGGCTCGAGGAGGCCGCTCCCGACGATCCCCGCCTGTACGCGACGCTGGCCGATTTCTACGATCGCGAGCGCCGCTGGAAGGACGCGGCAGGCGCCTATGCGATCGCCGTCAAGCGCGCCCCGCGCGAGCTGGATTTGAAGATGCGCTACGCATCGTCGCTGCTCAACTCCGGCAGCCGCAACGCGGCGACCACGGCGCGCGACGTGCTCACCGAAGTGGTCGGCTCGCGCCCCTCCGACCAGGGCGTGCTGACGCGCGCTCTCTATCTCCTGTCGCAGGCGCAGCGGCGCGGCGGCGATCCGGGCGCCGCCGAAGCGAGCGCGCGGCGCGTCATCACGTTGAACGGCAAGAGTCCCTGGGGCTATTTCGCGCTCGCGGAAGCGCTGCAGGATCGGCAGCAGTATCAAGCCGTCATTGACACGCTGCTGCCGGCCGTCAACGACATGCGAAGCCGCTCGGCCGCGGACTCGACGGGGTTAGGGCTTCTGCTTCCTCACATCGGCTTCGCGTACGAGCAGCTCGGCCAGTACGACAAGGCCATCACCGCGTTCGACGAAGCGCACCGCCTCTCGCCCAGTGATGCGCTGGTCACGGGCTACCTGATTCAAGGCAACCTCTCCGCGAAGAAATACCAGGCTGCGATCGAGCTCGCCGGCCAGGCCCGGGTTGAACATCCCGATGACCTGCGGCTGGCGCGGCTGCAGGCGCAGGCGCTTCGTCAGAGCGGTCAGCCGGATCGCGCCGTCGTGGTTCTTCAGGAGGTGCTGGAGAAGCAGTCCGGCCGGCCGTTGGCGTACGTGGCGCTGGCGCAGGGATACGTGGACGCCAATCGCGGCGCCGAGGCGGTCAAGCTGCTGGAGCAGGCGCAGGGGAAGTTTCCCACCGACACGTCGATTGTCTTCGAGCTCGGCGCCGTGCTCGACAAGCAGAAGCGGTTTGCCGATGCCGAAGGCGCGTTTCGTCAGGTCCTGGCACGCGACCCCGAGAACGCGCCCGCGCTCAACTATCTCGGATACATGCTGGCCGACCGGGGCGAGCGGCTCGACGAGTCGGTGACATTTCTGAAGAAGGCGCTCGATCTCGATCCTGACAACGGATCGTATCTGGACAGCCTCGGCTGGGCGTACTTCAAGGCGAACAAGCTCGACCTGGCCGCGGACAACCTCAAGCGCGCGGCCGAGCAGCTCAAGACGAATTCGGTGATTCAGGACCACTACGGCGAGCTGCTGTTCAAGCTGAATCGCTACGACGAGGCGATTGCGGCGTGGACGCGCGCGCTCGCCGGCGACGGCGACTCGATCGATCGCGCCGGGATCGACAGGAAGATCCGGACTGCGCAGCAAAAAATAAAGAAATGAACCACAAAGGTCACGAAGGACACAAAGCCACGCCGTCTTCTTTGTGATTTTTGTGCCCATTGTGGTTCGTGGCGTGCGTGCGGCGCTGGTTCTCGTCGCGCTGATGTCTGCGTCCTGCAGCGCGCCGCTGCTGAGAATGCCGGCGGGACCTGGCGAGCCGGCCTCCGACGCGCGCGAGGTCGTGGCCAACGCCACCGAGGCGTGCCGCAGCATTACCACCCTCAGCGCAGAAGTTGGCGTCAGTGGAAAAGTCGACCGCCAGCGCCTCCGCGGCCGCCTGCTGGTCGGTGTGGCCGCGCCGGCCTCAGCCCGCCTCGAGGCCGTTGCACCGTTTGGCGCGCCGCTCTTCATCTTGGCGGCCGTTCAGAACGACGCGACGATGTTACTGCCTCGCGATAATCGAGTTCTCGAACACGGACACCCGGATCAAATCCTCGCCGCCCTCACCGGCGTGCCGCTCGACGCTGAAGAGCTGCGCATCACGCTCACCGGTTGTTGGAACGCTAATCCGCGCGTGCAGCTCGCCCGTCAATATGGGCCGGATTGGCGCGAAATCCATGTCGAGCCCGATCACGTGCTCGTCCTTCACCGCCAGGGCGCATCGGGACCGTGGCGGCTGGTGGGCGTGACGCACAATATCGAACAGAGCGGCCGGCGTTGGACGGCCGCGTACCGCGATTTCCAGAACGATCTGCCGCGGTCGGTGCGTATCGCCAGCGCAGACTCGGAACGTGCGGGCACCTTTGACCTCACGTTGACGCTTTCGCAGACGGAGACGAACGTCCCGCTCGGGCCCGAGGTCTTCCGCGTGGAGATCCCGCGGTCGGCCGAGCCAATCACGCTCGATGAGTTACGACATGCGCGCCCGGGCATTCGCAAAAATTAATCTGACGCTGCGCGTGCTCGGCGTGCGCGAGGACGGCTATCACTCGCTTCGGACGGTCTTGCAGTCGCTCGCGCTTCACGACACGCTGACGTTTCAGAGGATGCCCGGTGGGTTCCGGATGGCGTGCGACGATCCCGCGTGCCCGACGGATCGGACGAATCTCGTGTGGCGCGCGGCGGAAGCGGTCTGGAAGGCCGCGGGCCGCCGAGGTCACCCGCGCGACGTCATGGTCCGGATCGCGAAACGCATTCCGCTTCAATCGGGACTGGGCGGCGGGAGCAGCGACGGGGCTGCGGCGATTCGCGGCTTTTCCGCACTATGGCGCGTCGAGTTGCCGCGCGAGCGCCGACACGCGATCGCCGCGGACCTCGGCGCCGACGTGCCGTTCTTTCTAGCCGGCGGAACATCGCTCGGTCTCGATCGGGGCGACTTGCTGTTTCCGCTGGTCGATCAACCGGACGCGTGGGTGACGCTGGCGGTGCCGCCCTTCGGCGTGAGCACCAAAGAGGCCTATGAGTGGTTCGATATTACCCGAGCGGCCCCTTTTCAGCGCGTCATTTCGCAACGCGCTTTTAGGCCTGCCGTGTCGGGCGGACCTGAAGTGAGGGCCGTCGGACGAGCGGCAATCGCGCTGGCGACGTGGCCTGCGGCCGAGTTGCGAAACGACCTCGAACCGACTGTCGTCCGGCACCATCCGGAAGTCGCGACGCTGATCGGGGGCTTTCGCAAACACGGGGCGTTCTACGCGGCGATGTCGGGAAGCGGGTCGGCGCTGTTCGGCCTCTTCGATTCGCGGGGAAGGGCCGAGGCCGCCGCGCGCGCCCTGGGTGGAACCGGCACCAGGACCTTGGTGACGCGGACGCTCAGTCGGCGACGATTCGAGCAACTTTCGCGAGTGGACTTGCCGGCAAAATAGCCCATCGTATACACTTAGCGTTTGCGCCGCGTGAGTTGGGCCACTCCTGAGGTCAGCTTCCAACAATCCGTCGACGACCGATGCGAAGCGCAAGAGACGTACGGCCGGGTGAAAACACTGGGGCGTGGCCAAGCGGTAAGGCGCGGGACTTTGGATCCCGTATTCGAAGGTTCGAATCCTTCCGCCCCAGCCAACAGCACGGAGCGGGTCGTGATGGCGGGTGAGCCCTTCATGGCAATCGGTTTCGGCGAGCTGAAGGTCTTTTCCGGGAGCGCGCATCCCGAGCTCGCGAAGGAAATCGCGGGGTTTCTCGGCGTGCCGCTCGGGCAAGCGCGGCTCCGGCGTTTTCCGGACACCGAAGTTGCCTTTCAGATCGACGAGAACATCCGCGGTACCGACGTGTTCATCGTGCAGCCGACCTGCGCGAACGGTTCGGCGTCGGTCGATCAGCATCTCGTCGAGCTGATGATCATGATCGATGCGTTTCGGCGATCATCGGCCGCGCGCATCACGGCGGTGCTGTCGTATTACGGCTACGCGAGGCAGGACCGCAAGGACAAGCCGCGCGTGCCGATCTCGGCCAAGCTGGTGGCGAACGTGCTGAGCGCGGCGGGCACCAACCGCGTGCTCACGATGGATCTGCACAAGGCGCAGATTCAGGGGTTCTTTGACATCCCGGTCGATCATCTGTTTGCCGCGCCGGTCATCATCGACTACCTGTCGCGCCTGGACTCGCCCAAGCTGACGCTCGTCTCGCCCGACGCCGGCGGCGCCGAGCGCGCGCGAGCCTACGCCAAGCGTCTCGATGCCGAGCTCGCTATCATCGACAAACGGCGGAGCGACGATGGGACGGCGGAAGTGATGAACGTGATCGGCGACGTCCAGGGACGCACGTGCATCATTCAGGACGACATCATCGATACCGCCGGGACGATTACGAAGGCCGCGACGGCACTCAAGAACAACGGCGCCGCGCGCGTGATTGCCTGCGCCGTGCACGGCGTGCTCTCCGGACCGGCGATCGATCGCATCGAGAAATCGCCGATCGACAAGCTGATCGTCACCAACACGATCCCGTTGTCGCCGGCGGGCGCCGTCTGCAGCAAGATCGTCGTGCTGTCGGTGGCGCGTCTCCTCGGGCAAGCGATTAAGAGCATTCACGAGGAGACTTCGGTGTCCTCGTTATTTGTGTAGGGGCTAGAGGCTGGAACGACAACCAGCCTCCAGTCCCCAGCCTGCAGGCTCATCAAGCGTTAGAGGGGAAGATGGAGACGATACTCGAAGCCACGATTCGCGACACGTTCGGCAAGAACGAAGCGCGGCGCACGCGCCGCGAGGGGCGGGTGCCCGGCGTGCTCTACGGCGCGGCCGGCAACGCCGGCCGCACGGAGGCGAAGCCGATTGCGGTGGAACCGAAGGCGCTGCTGAAGATTCTGCATTCCGAATCGGGCGCCAATACGCTGATCTCGCTGAAGCTGGCGGGCGAGGGAGACACACGCGTTCTGGTGAAGGCGTACCAGCTCGATCCGATCACCCACCAGGTGCTCCACGCGGATTTCTACCGGATCGCAATGGACCGCGCCATTCAGGTCACCATCCCGGTGACGGTGAAGGGCGAGCCGAAAGGCGTCAAACAACAGGGCGGGATCCTCGAGTTCATCAGGCGCGAGATCGAGATCGAGTGTCTGCCGGCCGACATTCCCGAGCACGTCGAGATCGACGTCAGCGAGCTGATGCTGCATCAGGGCATCCGCGTGCGCGAGATCGCGATCGACGCGAAGTGGAAGCCGCTGAGCGATCCCGACATGATGATCGTCCACGTGATCGCGCCGAAGGCCGAGGAAGTCGCGGCGCCGGCCGAGGTGGTGGCGGCCCCGACCGTGGCGGTGGAGCCCGAAGTCATCAAGAAGGGCAAGAAGGAAGAAGACGCGGAAGCCAAGGAAGAGAAAAAGAAGTAGAGATTGCAGGATTGCAGGATTGCAGGCAGGGAAGGCGTCAAGGACCTTGCTGTGAAAGCGATCGTCGGGCTTGGAAATCCTGGCGCCAGGTATCGTGGGACGCGGCACAACATCGGCTTCGAGATCGTCGACGAGCTGGCGCGGCGCTGGGGAATCACGTTCGAATCGGCGCCTTTCGATGCGGTGATCGCGAAATGGCGGCGGCCGGCCGACCGTGAACCGGTGCTGCTGGCCAAGCCGCTGACCTTCATGAATGCGAGCGGCGAGGCGGTCGGCGCCCTCGCGCGATATTTCAAGATCGAGACCGGCGATGTGCTGGTTGTGGTCGATGAAGTTCAGCTCCCGCTCGGCAAGCTCCGCGCGCGCGCGCGTGGTTCGGCTGGGGGGCACAACGGATTGAAGTCGATCGTCGCGCACCTGGGCGACGACTTTTCGAGGCTGCGTGTCGGCGTCGGGCGTGGTCCTGAAGGACCCGACGGCCAGGCGCGCCGGGATTTGGCCGATCACGTGCTCTCCCGGTTCGAGTCCGACGAGCAGCCCGAGGTCGAGCGCATGATGACGCGCGCGGCCGATGCAGCGGAGACGTTCATCACGTCCGGGATCGCCGCCGTGATGAACGCGTACAACGGCGGCGATTCGGCAACAACCGAATAGCGCGCGCGTCCCGTCGACATCGCTCGGGACGCCCCGAGCGTGTCGACGGGCGCGCGCGACCTTGCCACCAACAGGTGGCCGCGAGTCACGGGACCCGCGTCCTAGAGGAGCACAGATGGCAGACCGACAGTACGAGCTCGTCTACATCCTTCCCCCCGATACCTCCGAGCAGCAGGCGACCGAGCTGCATCAGCAGATCGAGGCGGTCGTGTCGCGGATGAACGGACACATCGAGAAAATGGAAAACTGGGGACGCCGCAAGCTGGCCTACGAGATCGGCCACCACAAAGAGGGCGTGTACGTCTTCGAGGTCATCAACGGATCCGGCGACCTAATGAAAGAGCTCGATCGCCGGCTCAAGGTGATGGATCAGGTGGTGCGTCACCTCGTGGTCCGCGTCGACGAAGAAAAGAAGGTCGTCGATCGCACGCGCACGAAGCGGCAGACCGAATCGGAGCGCCGCCGCGTCAAGCGTGGATTGCCGCCGCAGCGGCAGCCGGGCGAAGGGCGTCCCGCCGCCGACGCCGACGAAGCCGACGATGATCGTTTCGACGGGATGGAGGTCTAAATGCCATTTGGATACGGACGGTCTGGCGGAGGAGGCGGCGGCCGCGGTAGCCGCGACAAGAAACCGGGCGACAAGGAAAAGGGTCAGCGCCGGCCGATGTTCCGGCGCCGCAAGGTGTGCAAGTTCTGCGCGGACAAGATCGACGACATCAACTACAAGGACGTCAAGCTCCTGGGCCCGTTCGTGCCGGAGCGCGGCAAGATCCTGCCGCGGCGCATCTCGGGCACCTGCGCGATGCACCAGCGGAAGCTGCAGACGGCGATCAAGCGCGCGCGTCAAATCGCGCTGCTCCCTTATGTGACGGAGTGAAATTGGAGGATGGAAGATTGCAGGATTGCAGAAAGGCAAGGATCAGGGACTTGAAACCTTCCCTTCCTGTAATCCTGTAATCCTGCAATCCTGCAATGTGGAGAGAAGGCCATGGAAGTGATTCTTCGAGAACACGTCGACAACCTCGGCCGCCGCGGCGAAGTCGTCAAGGTCGCGGACGGCTATGCGAGGAACTACCTGCTGCCGCGCAAGCTGGCGCTTCTGGCGACCGACGGCAACAAGAAGCAGATCGAGCGCGAGCGCGCCAAGTTTGACGTCAAGGAGGCCGATGAAAAGCGCGCCGCCGAGGCGATCGCCGAGCGCATGGCGAACGTCGAGGTGGTCATCGCCCGCAAGGTCGGCGAAACCGATGCGTTGTACGGGTCGGTGACGACGGCCGATATCGCGCAGGCGCTGGCGGCGAAAGGCTTCGAGATCGATCGCCGCAAGCTGCACCTGACCGAGCCGCTCAAGAAACTGGGTGAGTTCAACGTCCCGGCGAAGCTGTATCCGGACGTCGTCGGGACAATCAAGGTGAAGGTCGTGGCGGAAGGGTCCTAATGCCCGAAGGCGTCGCAGAACGCACGCTCCCGCACAACCTCGAAGCGGAACGCTCCGTTCTCGGCGCCATACTTCTGCACAACGACGCATTCAATCTCGCGGCCGAGGTCATCGACGCGCACGATTTCTACCGCGACGCCCACCGCCGCATCTTCGACAAGATGGTGAAGCTGGTCGAGCGCGGCGACGCGATCGACCTGGTGACGCTCAAGGAGGAGCTGGGGCGAGCGGGCGATCTCGACGAGGTCGGCGGGCCCGCGTACATCACGGCGCTGGTCGACGGCCTGCCGCGCTCGATGAACGTCGAGCACTACGCCCGCATCATCAAAGAGAAGGCGACGCTCCGCAACCTGATCTTCTCGGCGAACAGGATTCTCGCCACGGCGTACGAGGCCGAAGAGGAAGCCGACGTCATCCTCGACCAGGCCGAGCACGCCATCTTCGCGATCGCCGACGACAAGATCCGCGACGGCTTCGTGTCGTTGCGCGATTTGGCGCAGGCGAGCCTCGACACGATCGAGAAGCTCCATGCGCGCAAGGAGCTGATCACTGGCGTGCCGACCGGGTTCACTGATCTCGACGAGATGACCTCGGGCCTGCAGCCGTCGGACCTGATCATCATCGCCGCGCGGCCGTCGATGGGAAAGACGAGCCTCGTGCTCAACATCGCACAACACGTCGGGACCAGGACGGCCAAGACGGTCGGCATCTTCAGCCTCGAGATGTCGAAGGAGCAGCTGTTCCTCCGCATGCTCACGGCGGAAGCGCGGATCGACGCGCACCGGCTGCGCCGTGGGTTCCTGGGCGAGCGCGACTGGGGCAAGCTGTCGCAGGCGATCGGAACGCTCAGCGAGGCGAAGATTTTTATCGACGATACGCCGTCCATCGGCGTCCTCGAGATGCGCGCCAAGTGCCGGCGTCTGGCGGCCGAGCACGATCTCGACCTCGTCATCATCGATTACATCCAGCTGATGCAGGGGCGCGGACGCTTTGAAAACCGCACCCTCGAGCTGGCGTCGATTTCGCGCTCGATGAAAGGGCTGGCCAAAGAACTGAGCGTGCCGATCGTCGTGCTGTCGCAGCTCAGTCGCGCGCCGGAATCGCGCTCCGATCATCGGCCGCAGCTTTCCGACCTGCGCGAATCGGGCGCGCTCGAACAGGACGCCGACGTCGTCGTCTTCATCTACCGCGAGGATCTGTACGCCGGCAAGAACCAGCCGCCGGCCGACAACGAGGGCGTCGCCGAGCTGATCATCGGCAAGCAGCGCAACGGGCCGACCGGCGTCGTCAAGCTCGCCTTCATCCGCGAATTCACCCGCTTTGAAAACCTGGCGATCGGTCCACCGTCGTAACCTCGTTTTTCAGGCCGACAACACATCTCGCGCAGCGATCCGTAGAGGCAGCCCGTCACGTTGCATGAAAAACGCGCGGAGCGAGCGTTTCGCGGCGGTCTGGAAGCGACAACTGGAATGGTGGCGTTGCCCGAGGCGTGGCTCTTCAGTGCGCGGGTGCGGCAACAACCCTGACCGCCGCGCCAGGATGTATTCTTGGAGCCGGTGTTCCAACTTCCTGACTTCCTCATTTCCCCACTTCCTCACTTTCTCACTTCCTCACTTCCTCACTTCTCATGATTCGTCCGACCGTTGCGCGCGTCGATCTCGCCGCCATTAAAAGCAATTTTCAGAACATCGTCGCGCACGTCGCGCGGGAACGGCCCTCGACGGCGCCGAAGCTCATCGCGGTCGTGAAGGCGAACGCCTACGGGCACGGGGCCGGACAGGTCGCGCTCGCGCTCGAGGATGCCGGCGCGGACCTGCTCGCATGCGCCGACATCGAGGAAGGGGCGGTGCTGCGATCGGCCGGCGTCCGCGCGGATATCCTGATCTTCGGCGCGTTGAGCGTCAGCGATCTGGACGGTCTGTTCGAGTGCCGGCTGACGCCGACGATTTCCACGCCTGGCGCCGCGCATGCCGTGCAGGCGGCCGCAGCGAAATACAAGCGCCGGCTGCGCTATCATCTCAAGATCGACACCGGCATGAACCGCCTGGGATTTCGCTTCGACAACCTGCGCCGGACGCTTCCCGATCTCCTTGCCAGCCCGAACCTCGAGCTCGATGCGGTCTATACGCACTTCGCCACCGCCGATGATCCTGAATCGCCGCTGTTCAACGAACAGCGCATCCGGTTCGAGCGGGCGTGCGCAGATGTGACCGTGATGGGCGGACAGCCGCGGTACCGGCATGCGTGCAACAGCGCAGCGCTGCTGCGCGATTCGCGCGCGTGGTACGACCGCGTCCGTCCGGGCCTGCTCTTGTACGGCATCGTGCCGCCGCCGCTCGCGTCGACGATTCCGCTGACGCCGGTCATGACGCTGGGCAGCCGCGTCGTCGCGGTGAAGGGCGTGCGGCCCGGCGAAGGCGTCGGTTACGGAGTCACATTCACGGCCTCACAGCCGACGACGATCGCGATCGTGCCTGCCGGGTATGCCGACGGACTCGACCTGCGGCTGGAAGGCCGTGGCGCCGTGCTGATTCGCGGCATGCGCGCGCCCATCGTCGGGTCGGTGTGCATGGATATGCTGACGGCTGACGTGACCGGCCTCGACGTCTCGCCAGGCGACGAAGTCGTGATCATCGGGTCGCAGAAACGGCCATCCGGCGAGGTCGATCGGATCGATGTCCGTGAAATGGCCGCCGTCGTCGGCACGATTCCGTGGGAAGTTGTCTGCCGGATCGGATCTCGCATACAGCGCCTCTACACGTGACCGGAGAATTTGGTTATCTGGTCATCTGGTAATCTGGTTATTGAATTTGACAATCCAACAATCAATGACCAGATAACCAGATAACCAGATAACCA
>JAHFUI010000002.1:50189-56759 GCA_023265175.1 Acidobacteriota bacterium | reverse complement strand
ACCAGATAACCAGATAACCAGATAACCAAATGACCAAATCTCAGAAGACCGTCTTCGTGTGTCAGGAATGCGGCTCGCAGTCGCCGAAGTGGCTGGGCCGGTGCGCGGACTGCGGCGCGTGGAATTCACTCGTCGAAGAGCGTCTGCAGCCGCAGGAATCCGGGGCGGCGCACCGCTATGTGGCGGCCGGGCAGCCGAACGTCGCGCGGTTGTACTCAGACATCGAGATCGGACAGAGCGCCCGTTTGTCGACCGGCATCGGTGAGCTCGATCGCGTGCTCGGCGGCGGCGTCGTGCCCGGATCGCTTGTGCTGCTCGGCGGCGAGCCGGGGATCGGCAAGTCGACGCTGCTCCTGCAGGCGGCCGCCAACATGGCGCGCACGATTGGACCGGTGCTGTACGGCTCCGGTGAGGAGTCGGCGCACCAGATCAAATCGCGCGGAGAGCGGCTGGCCGTCGGTCAGGCGCCGCTCTATCTGCTCGCCGAAACCTGCCTCGAGCGCGTCCTCGAAGAAATCGCGCGGATCAAGCCGGCCCTGGTCATCGTCGATTCCGTGCAGACGATTTTCTCGCTGAAGTTCCAGTCGGCGCCCGGCAGCATCGGACAGGTCCGCGAGGCCGCGACGCAGCTGCTCTTCGCCGCGAAGGGGCAGGACGTCCCGATCTTTCTTGTCGGTCACGTGACGAAGGACGGCAGCCTGGCCGGTCCGAAGGCGCTCGAACACGTCGTCGACACGGTGCTGTATTTCGAAGGCGAACGCCATCACTCGCACCGCGTCGTGCGCGCGGTCAAGAACCGGTTTGGCGCGATCAGCGAGCTCGGCGTGTTCGAGATGACCTCGACGGGTCTGCGCGCCGTCCCGAATCCGTCGAAGATGTTTCTCGCGGAGCGTGCCTCGAATGCGCCGGGGTCGGCAGTCTTGTGTTCAGTGGAAGGCTCACGGCCGATTCTCGTCGAGGTCCAGGCGCTCGTCAGTTCGAGCACGTATGGAACGGCCCGGCGGATGGCCAGCGGTCTGGATCAGCAGCGGCTGTCGCTGCTGCTCGCCGTGCTCGAAAAGCGCGCCGGCCTCAACCTCGCAGGCGACGATGTGTTCGTGAACATTGCTGGTGGGATGACGGTCGACGAGCCGGCGTCCGACCTCGGCGTGCTCGCGGCGATCGCCTCGAGCGTTCGCAACCGGGTCATCGCGCCGACGACGGCGGTGTTCGGTGAAGTGGGCCTGGCAGGTGAAGTCCGCGGGATCACGCAGGCCGCGCTGCGCGTGCGCGAGGCGGCGCAAATGGGATTTCTCCGCTGCGTCATGCCCGAAGCCAACATGGACCCTGCTCATCGCGGCGAGATCGCCCCCGACTGCGAGCTGGTGGGTGTCCGCACGGTCGGCGAAGCCCTCGACGCGTTGCTGTAAATTGTGAATGTTCCTCCCTTCCACTGGTGGCGGACCGTCTTCTTTCTGATTCCAGCGATCACGGTCTACACGATTGTCCTCGGCGCGATCTCGATCGTTTCGAGTCTGTTCGATCGGCGCGGCTACACCGCGCATCGCTGCGCGCGCGCGTGGTCGTGGCTGATTCTGAAGACGACGGGCGTTCGTGTGACGGTTGAAGGGCTCGACCGCATCACGCCGGGCACGACGTACATCTTTGTGTCGAATCATCAGAGTATTTATGACACGCCCGTCGTCTTTTCCTCGCTGCCATATCAGCTGCGGATCATCGCGAAAGAGTCGCTGGCCAAGTTCCCTGTGCTCGGCTGGCACCTGAAACGCGGCAAACATCTGTTTGTCGATCGGCAAAATCCCGATCGCGCCGGCATTTTCAACCGATGGAGGGCGCTCGTCTCGGAGGCGTCGTTGATCGTGTACGCCGAAGGCACGAGGAGCCGAGATGGCCACGTGGCGAAGTTCAAGGCGGGAAGCTTTCTGCTCGCGATCGAGGCGCAGCTCCCGATCGTCCCCGTCGCGGTCATCGGCACGCGCCGCGTGATGCCGAAAGGGCGCTTGCGGACCGAGCCGGCCGACGTCGGCTTGATCATTCACGATCCGATTCAGCCGCCGGCCATCGATGCGCCGACGATTCACGACGCGCGGCGCCTCGCCGAACGCGTTCACGAAATCGTCTCGGCGACCGTCGAGAGATTGCAGGACGGTCGGATTGCAGCTCCTTAGTTCCTTCCCTTCCCGCAATTCTGCCATCCTGTAATTCTGCAATCTCACCGATATAATCAAGGTTTGTCCCAGCAGATGTTCGTCTCAGCGATCATCGCGGCCGGCGGCCGCGGACAGCGCCTCGGCGGCGCACGCCCGAAACAGTTGTTATCGATTGGCGGACGACCCATTCTCGAGCGAGCCGTCTTCGCCTTTCTCACGCATCCCTCGATCGACGAGGTCCTGGTCGCGTTGCCGGCCGACCTAGCCGCCGATCCTCCGGACTACCTGCTGCGCACCGCCAAGCCACTGCGCATCGTCGCCGGCGGCGCGAGGCGTCAGGACTCGGTCGCGAGTGCGTTCCGTAACGTGGCCGAACGCGCTGACGTCGTCGTCGTGCATGACGCCGCGCGACCGTTCGTGAGTGGCGGGCTGATTGAGCGCACGATCGCTGCCGCCGCCGAATCAGGCGCGGCGATCGCCGCCCTCGTGGCCCGCGATACGGTGAAGCGCGCGTCGGGTCCGGCTGAAGCCGGAGACTACCGGAGCGTCATCGAGACGCTGCCGCGCGAGACGATCTACCTTGCGCAGACACCGCAAGCCTTCAGACGCGACGTCTTGCACGCGGCGCTTGCAGCGGGTGAGCTCGAGGCCATGGATGCCACGGATGAAGCGGCGCTGGCCGAACGGGCCGGCCACGCGGTCCGGCTCGTCGAGGGCGAGCCGGCGAATATCAAGATCACCACGCCTGATGACATTCCCGTCGCTGACGCGATCGCGCGTTCGTTGGGCGGACCATCGGCCGAACCGCTCAAAGGCGGCGGGACGCCGGATCGACAGGACGCGGCCGACCTGCGTATTGGCACGGGCTACGACCTGCACGCTCTGGTTGCCGGCCGGCCGCTCGTGCTCGGCGGCGTGACGATTCCGTCGGATTGCGGCGCGCTCGGACATTCCGACGCGGACGTCGTGTGCCATGCGATTACCGACGCCGTCTTGGGCGCCGCCTGTCTTGGCGACATCGGGCGGCACTTTCCCGATTCAGAGCCACGGTGGAAGGACGCATCCAGCCTCGATCTGCTCGCGCGGGCGGTTGCGCTCGCGGCCGGGCACGGCTTCGAGATCGGCAACGTCGATGTGACCGTCGTCCTCGAACGACCGAAAATTCGCGGGCACATCGATGCGATGCGGACCAACGTCGCGCGCGCGCTTGGCGTCGCGCCCGGACGCGTCAGCATCAAAGGCAAGACGAACGAAGGCGCCGATCTCGTCGGTCGCGGCGAAGCGATTGCCGCGCACGCGGTGGCGCTGATAAGGGCAATTTAGAATTGAGAATTCGGAATTTAGAATTCGTCGCGCATTCCGAATCCATAATTCCCAATTCCTAATTTCATGAGAGTCCGCTTCGCACCAAGTCCCACCGGTCACCTGCACGTCGGCAACGCGCGCACGGCGCTCTTCAACTGGCTGCTCGCGCGGGGCAACGGCGGCACCTTCATCCTGCGCATCGAGGACAGCGACGCCGACCGCTCGACGCGCGATTCGGAGGCGGCTATCCTGCGGGATCTGCGCTGGCTCGGCCTCGAGTGGGACGAGGGACCGGATGTCGGTGGGTCGTGCGGTCCGTATCGGCAGTCCGAGCGGCTTCATCTCTACGAGTCCTACGCCAAAGAGCTGATGGCGGCCGATCGCGCGTACTACTGCTTCTGTTCGACGGCCCAACTCGAAACGGAGCGCCAGACAGCGGTAGCAGAAGGACGACCGGCCGTGTACGCGGGCACTTGTCGGCGGCTTTCAAAGGAGCAGGCGCAGGCGCGCATCGCCGGCGGTGAACGCCCCGCGATCCGTTTCCGCGTGCCGGACGATCGCGACGTCGTCGTTCAGGATGTCGTCCGCGGCGACGTCCGCTTCCAGATTGACGTCATCGGCGATCCGATCATCGTCCGTGCGGGTGGTACGCCCGCGTACAACTTCGCTGTCGTCATCGACGATGCGCTGATGGAGGTGACGCATGTGGTGCGCGGCGAGGATCACATTTCGAATACGCCGCGGCAGATTTTGCTGTACGAGGCGCTCGGATTCACGCCGCCGATCTTCGCGCATCTGGCGCTGGTCATGGGGTCCGATCACAGCCCGCTGTCGAAGCGGCACGGGGCGACGTCGATCGCGGAGTTTCGGGCCAAGGGGTATTTGCCGGAGGCGCTGGTCAACTACCTCGCGCTGATCGGCTGGTCCCCTCGCGGATCGGCCGCCGGCCGATCCTCGGGAGACGATGCGGCGGAGTTGTTGCCGGTCGACGAGCTCGCGCGGCGCTTCTCTCTGGAGAGGGTGGGGCTGAGCGCCGGCGTGTTCGACGAGGAAAAACTGGCGTGGGTGAACCGGCACTATCTGAAGATGGCCGATCCACTGCGCATCGCGGAGCTGTCGGTGGCGCATTTCAAGAAGGCCGGCGTGGAGATGAAGCCGGATCGCCGTGGCCTGGAGCTTCTGGCGTCCGCGATGCCAATGGCGACCGCGTCGGTCGACCGGCTCGATCAGATACCGGCGCGGCTGACGTCGTTGTTCCAGTACGACGCGGAGAAGGCGCTGGCCGATTCGCATGTGCGGGACGAAATGAGCGCCGAGGGACCGCAGCGGGTGGTCCGCGCGCTGGCGGACGCTCTGGCGCGTGCGCCGCGTCTTGATCGCGAGCGCTTCCGCGGCGTGGCGAACGACGTGAAGGCGCACACCGGGCAGAAGGGCAAGCAGCTGTTTCATCCCATCCGCATCGCGCTGACCGGCCTGATCGAAGGTCCCGAGCTCGATCTCGTCGTGCCGGCGATCGACCGCGGCGCCGATCTGCCGCGCGAGGCCGGGTTGCCGCCGATCGTCGGCTGCCGCGAACGCGCCGCAGCATTCGTGGCGGCTCTCAAGCCCCTATGTTGATCTACGGCATCAATCCCGTTCTCGAGGCGTTGCGCGCGGGGCACGTGACGGCGATCCGCGTGTCGCCGCGCGCCGACGATCGGATCAGTGCCGGAGTCAAACGCGCGGAAGCGCAGGGCGTTCCGGTCCGCCGCGTGTCCGCCGCGGATCTGGATCGTGAGACGCGCGGTGCGGCGCACCAGGGGGTTGTGGCGGACGTGCGAGCCGGTGGTACCTGGAGCGTCGAAGATCTGATCGTGCAGGCGGTCGGCGCACCGCTGATCGTCGTCCTCGATGGCGTCGAGGATCCCCACAACGTGGGCGCGATTCTGCGAACCGTCGACGCGGCAGGGGCCCATGGGGTGGTCCGCCAGTCACGTCACGCCGCGCCGCTTGGGGGCGCGGCCGCCAAGGCGTCGGCCGGGGCCGTGGCGCACGTCAAGATCGCGGAAGTGGTAAACATCGCCCGTGCGCTCGACGCGCTCAAGCAGGCCGGCGTCTGGACGGTTGGGCTCGCGGGGCAGGTCCAGACAGGTTACGATCAGATCGATTACACGCTGCCGACTGCACTGGTGCTGGGGGCCGAGGGCGCCGGGTTGCGGCGGTTGGTGCGGGAGCGCTGCGACTGGCTCGTCTCGATTCCGATGCGGGGCCATGTTCAAAGCCTGAACGTGTCGGTTGCGGCCGGAATCGCGCTGTTCGAGGCGGTTCGGCAGCGAGCACGAAGGAGAGGCACCCCTTTGTCCGGCTGAGGGAATCGCCGAATATCCGGATGGCCTCGCTTGGGGACACTGTCAGAGCAACCGCTTGACTCGTTGGAGTCTTGCGCCTATGGCACAGGACGTGCTAGAATCCAGCTTTTGTCTGGCTGGCGTAGCTCAGGCCGGTAGAGCAGCTGATTTGTAATCAGCAGGTCGGGGGTTCGAATCCCTTCGCCAGCTCCATCGGGTTGCTGTTCGAGAAAACATCGCGTTCCAACAAACACACACAGCTGGCGAGGTAGCGAAGCGGTCAAACGCAGCAGACTGTAAATCTGTCGCCCCAGTGGCTTCGAAGGTTCGAGTCCTTCCCTCGCCACCAACCTTCGCCTGCGAGCGAGCTTCGGTTGGCAAGCCACAGCGGCTTGTGCGTTAGCGCGAGGGCGGAAGGCGGGCTACGGTTGGCAAGCCAACCTTCGCAAGTGACGGTTGGACGTTCGGAGACGGCAAAGAAGTATGCGGTGTGCGGGCTGACACGCCGAAAGGCGAACGGAGAGCGCGTAGAGCGTGAAGCGGGCTTGCCCGCCGAAGCGCCGAGAGGCGAAGCGGGCGGCGCGAAGGCGGGAGTAACTCAGTGGTAGAGTCACAGCCTTCCAAGCTGTTGGTCGCGGGTTCGATCCCCGTCTCCCGCTCCAAGTTTTTTCGCGCGGGATCGAGCGGCGCGCGAAAAAACTAGCCGATGTAGCTCAGTTGGCAGAGCGCGTCCTTGGTAAGGACGAGGTCACCAGTTCGATCCTGGTCATCGGCTCCAGCCTTCGCTC
>JAHFUI010000002.1:28844-50089 GCA_023265175.1 Acidobacteriota bacterium | reverse complement strand
GCGAGCTAGGGTCGGCAGGCCACCTACTTGTCCACCGAAGCCCGACGCGCGAAGGTGGACGGCTGGCACGCCAGCTAACCGCGCTCCGGCGAGCGCGACATGTCCGCCGAAGCGGCGCGAGGGCGGGAGGCGGACGACAACGACGTCGATAGAACATAGAGGACGTAGACGACATGGCCAAAGAAAAATTCGACCGCAGCAAACCGCACGTGAACGTGGGCACCATCGGGCACATCGACCACGGCAAGACGACGCTGACCGCGGCGCTCACCAAGGTGGCCGCCGACAAGGGCTGGGCGAAGTTCGTCTCCTACGACGAAGTGGCCAAAGCGTCGGAGTCGCAAGGCCGGCGCGATGACACGAAGATTCTCACCATCGCAACGAGCCACGTCGAGTATTCGACGGCCAAGCGCCACTATGCGCACGTCGACTGCCCGGGCCATGCCGACTACATCAAGAACATGATTACCGGCGCCGCCCAGATGGACGGTGCCATCCTCGTCGTGAGCGCCGTCGACGGCCCGATGCCGCAGACGCGCGAGCACGTCCTGCTCGCGTATCAGGTGAACGTGCCGTACCTCGTCGTGGCGTTGAACAAGTGTGACGCGGTGGACGATCCCGAACTGCTCGACCTCGTCGAGCTCGAGGTGCGCGAGCTGCTCACGTCATACAAATTCCCAGGCAACGACATCCCCGTCATCCGCTTGTCGGCGCTCAAGGCGCTGCAGGGCGATCCGGAAGGCGTTGCCGGCGTGACGAAGTTGATGGAAGCGCTCGACAGCTACATCCCGATCCCGCTGCGCGAAGTTGACAAGCCGTTCCTGATGCCGATCGAGGACGTGTTCTCGATCTCGGGTCGCGGCACCGTCGTCACCGGCCGGGTCGAGCGCGGCAGGGTGAAGGTCGGCGAAGAAGTCGAGATCGTCGGGTTCAAGCCGACCGAGAAGAAGGTCGTCACCGGCGTCGAGATGTTCCGCAAGCTCCTGGACGCGGGCGAGGCGGGCGACAACATCGGCGTGCTGCTGCGCGGCGTTGAAAAGGACGATGTGGAGCGCGGCCAGGTCCTGGCCAAGCCGGGATCGATCAAGCCGCACACCAAGTTCAAGGGCGAGGTCTATATTCTGTCGAAGGAAGAGGGTGGCCGTCACACGCCGTTCTTCAACGGCTACCGCCCGCAGTTCTACCTCCGGACGACCGACGTCACCGGCACGCTGAACCTGCCGGAAGGCATCGAGATGGTGATGCCGGGCGACAACACGGCGATCAGCGGCGAGCTGATGGCGCCGGTCGCGCTCGAAAAGGGTGCGCGCTTCGCCATTCGCGAAGGCGGCCGCACGGTCGGCGCGGGCACGATCACGGAGATCATCGAATAGAGGCTGGGGCCAGAGGGTGGAGGCTGGGGCGGAGCGGTGGGTTGAGGCTGTTCCAGCCTCTAGACCCTAGCCTCTAGCCTCTACGAGAAAACATGAGAGACCTTATCGCGCTCGCGTGTCTGGAATGCAAGCGGCGCAACTACAGCACGACGAAGAACAAGAAGAAAACGACCGAGCGCCTCGAGTTGAGCAAGTACTGCCGGTTTTGCCGGAAACATACTGCTCACAAAGAGTCGAAGTAGCGGGTGAATTTGGTTATCTGGTCGTCTGGTTATCTGGTCATTGATCGATCAATTGGACAATCCGATAACCAGATAGCTAGATGACCAGATGGCCAGATGATGTAGGCCAGTAGCTCAATTGGCAGAGCACCGGTCTCCAAAACCGGGGGTTGGGGGTTCGATTCCCTCCTGGCCTGCCAGCCCCCCTTAGGGGAAGTTGGAAGTTAAGAGTGAGAAGTTAAGAGTACATCACGATGGCTGGCAACGATACGACGACGCTGGACACGGTCAGAGAAGGGCTGGGCGGGCGCTTCGAGCGCGCGCGCCTGTTCCTGAGCGAGGTGCGCAACGAGCTGAAACGCGTCACCTGGCCGTCTCAGAAAGAGGTCTACGCCACGACGGTGGTCGTCATCCTGACCTCGTTGTTCTTCGGCATCTATCTGTTCGCGATCGACACGGCGTTCTTCAACCTCGTGCAGTGGGTCATGCACCGGTTTGGAGCGTAACGGTATGACGGACGTCGCCACGAAGAACTGGTTCATCGTGCACACGTACTCGGGCTTCGAGAAAAAGGTGGCGGAATCGCTGCAGCAGCGGGTGCAGGCGTACGGTCTCCAGAACGAGATCGGCGAGATCCTCATTCCGACCGAGGACGTCGTCGAGATGCGCGCGGGCAAGAAAGTGGTCACGGCGAAGCGGTTCTTCCCCGGCTATATCCTGGTCGAGATGAACATGTCCGACCACGCGTGGCACGTCGTGAAGAACACGCCGAAGGTCACCGGGTTCGTCGGCGCGGGCGCGAAGCCGACGCCGTTGAGCAAGGACGAAGTCGAGCAGATCCTGACGCAGGTGAAAACGGCCGCCGAGAAGCCGAAGCCGAAATACATGTTCGAGAAGGGGGAGCAGGTCCGGATCAACGAGGGACCCTTCACGAGCTTCAACGGCGTGGTCGACGACGTGAATCTCGACAAGAACACGTTGAAGGTGATGGTGACGATCTTCGGGCGATCGACGCCCGTGGAGCTCGACTTCTTGCAGGTGGAGAAGATATAGGACGAGGACGTAGAGGAAGCGAAGGACGCAGAGGGTGCGCCGCCGAGGATCGCGGCGAGGGAGCGATCCCACGCATGTCTCTCCTCGGCGTCCTCGGCAACCTCGGCGCCCTCGACAGTGTTCCATATGGCCAAGAAAATCCAAGCACTGGTGAAGCTCCAGATCGCCGCCGGGAAGGCGACGCCGGCGCCGCCCGTGGGGACCGCGCTCGGTCCGCAGGGCGTGAACATCATGGACTTCTGCAAGAACTTCAACGCGCGCACGGCGAAGGATGAAGGACTCATCATCCCGGTCGTCGTCACCGTGTACGCCGATCGGTCCTACACCTTCATCACGAAAACGCCGCCGGCCGCCGTCCTGCTCAAGCGCGCCGCCAACATCGCGAAAGGGTCGGCGGAGCCGAACAAGAGCAAGGTCGGGACCGTGACGGCCAAGCAGGTCGAGGAGATCGCGAAGACGAAGATGCCCGATCTCAATTGCGAGTCGCTCGAGGCGGCGATCAAGACCGTCGCCGGCACCGCGCGCTCGATGGGGCTGGACGTCATCGGGTAAACAGAAATTTACAATCTACAATTTACAATTTGTAAATTGTGAATTGTAAATTGTAAATTCCGAACGCGTGGGAGCGCTTTCACGAGCGCGTTTGGACCACAGGAGAGCACATGAGAAAGCGCGGCAAGAAGTTCACGGCCGCACGCGCGCAGGTCGCTGCCGATCGGACCTACACGATCGAAGACGCGATCCCGCTCGTGCAGAAGGTCAAGTTCGCGAAGTTCGACGAAACCGTCGAATTGTCGCTGCGGCTTGGCGTCGATCCGAAGCACGCCGACCAGATGGTCCGCGGCACGGTCGTCCTCCCGCATGGCCTCGGCAAGACCAAGCGCGTACTCGCGATCGCGGGCGGCGAGAAGCAGAAGGAAGCCCAGGAGGCGGGTGCCGATATCGTTGGCGGCGAGGAGATGGTCGAGAAGATCCAGGGCGGCTTCATGGATTTCGACGCTGTCGTCGCGACGCCGGACATGATGCGCGCCGTCGGGAAGCTCGGCAAGGTGCTCGGCCCGCGCGGCCTGATGCCGAACCCGAAGACCGGCACCGTGACCGCCGAAATCGCCAAGGCCGTCAGGGAAATCAAGGCCGGCAAGGTCGAGTTCCGCGTCGACAAGACCGGCATCATTCACGCCCCGCTCGGCAAGACCTCGTTCGCGACCGATTCACTCGTGGCCAACGCGCACGCGCTCGTCGACAGCATCGTCAAGGCGAAGCCCGCGGCGGCCAAAGGCAGGTATCTGAAGAGCGTCACGCTGTCGTCGACGATGGGTCCGGGGATCCGGATCGACACGACGCACATCGACGTGGCGGTCAAGCATTAGAGGCTGGAGGCTAGAGCCTTGGGGTCAGGCTTTCCAGACCCCAGTCCCCAGGCTCCAGACCTTGCGGGGATAACAGAGATGGCAGTCACACGAGCGGACAAAGAAGCCGAGCTCCTATCGCTGGAGACGGCGTTTCAGGGATCCGACAGCGCGATCCTCATCGACTACAAAGGGCTGAACGTGCCGCAGGTGACCGAACTGCGCCATCAGCTCCGCACCGCGAAGGCGAGCTACAAGGTCGTCAAGAACACGCTCGCCAGGCGCGCGGTGAAGGGCACGCGCTTCGAATCGCTCGAGCAGTTCTTCGAGGGGACGACGGCGGTCGCCTATACGGCCACCGATCCGGTCGCGCTCGCCAAGACGCTGACGACGTTCGTGAAGACGGCGCCGATGGTCCAGGTCAAGGCGGCCGTGGTGCAGGGCCGCGCCATCAAGCCGGTCGACGTGACCGCGCTGGCGGCGTTGCCCGGCAAGCCGGAGCTGTACGCGAGGCTGCTCTTCGTCATGCAGGCGCCGATAGTGCAGATCGTCAGCGTGCTGAACGCCGCGCCGCGGAATCTCATGAGTGTATTGGTGCAAGCGGAGAAGAAGAGATCGTCGTAATTCAGGAGAACAACAATGGCCGAAGTGACGCAGCAACAGGTAGTCGAATACATCAAGGGGATCAGCGTCCTGGAGCTCTCGCAGCTCGTGAAG
Organism: Acidobacteriota bacterium; assembly: GCA_023265175.1. Lineage (GTDB taxonomy): Bacteria > Acidobacteriota > Vicinamibacteria > Vicinamibacterales > CAVVIG01 > JAHFUI01. Next base: position 45,376 of record JAHFUI010000002.1, on the reverse strand, counting down.
ACGCTCGAGTCGGAGCTTGGCGTCTCCGCTGCGATGCCGATGGCAATGCCCCAGGGCGGAATGGCCGGCGGCGCTGCGGCCGCTCCCGTGGAAGAGAAAACTGAATTCACCGCCACGCTGACCGAAATTGGCGGCAACAAGATCAACGTGATCAAGGTGGTCCGCGAAGTGACCAGCCTTGGTCTCAAGGAAGCCAAGGACCTCGTCGAGAGCGCGCCCAAGCCGATCAAGGAAGGGATCCCCAAGGACGAGGCCGAGGCGATCAAGAAGAAATTCGAAGAGGTCGGCGCCAAAGTCACGATTTCGTAGAAGTGAGGATCTCAGGAAGTGAGGAAGTGAGGAAGTAACGTCCGAACGGACTTCCTTAGATTCTCACTTTCTCATTTTCTTGCATCCTCAGGTTCCGCGATCTGTTTTGCGCTCTCTCTTCGAGGTAAAGAATGTACAGCCTTCCTAAAAACGTCTATCGCGAGCGCATCGACTTCTCGAAGATCAAGACGACCGTCCCGATTCCGAACCTGATCGAGATCCAGAAAAAATCCTACGAACGCTTTCTGCAGATGAACCGTCTGCCGAGCGAGCGCGAGGACGGAGGTCTCCAATCGGTGTTCAAGTCCGTCTTCCCGATCAGCGACTTCCGGGAGAATTCGTCGCTCGAGTTCATCGAGTACTCGATCGGCAACTGGGAGTGCAAGTGCGGGAAGCTCGTCGGACTGCACCACCTGCGCAAGCCCTGCAGCGGCTGCGGCGCGACGCTGATCGCCGACCCGTACGGCGATCGCGAAGTGCTCTGCCCCCGCTGCGGCAAGGGCAACCAGGCCCGCGGCGACATGTGCGACATCTGCGGCAACACCGTCGGCCTGAAGCTGAAATACGACGTCGACGAATGCCAGGAGCGCGGCATGACCTACGCCGTGCCCCTGAAGGTGACGATCCGGCTCGTGGTCTGGAACAAGGATCCGGAGACCGGCGTCAAGACCATCCGCGACATCAAGGAGCAGGAGGTCTACTTCGGCGACATCCCGCTGATGACCGAGAACGGCACGTTCATCATCAACGGCACCGAGCGCGTCATCGTCAGCCAGCTCCACCGCTCGCCCGGCGCGTTCTTCCACTCGGAAGACAAGACGCTGTACGTCGCGCAGATCATTCCGTACCGCGGCTCGTGGGTAGAGTTCGAGTACGACACGAAGAACCTGCTCTACGTCAGAATCGACAGAAAGCGGAAGTTCCTGGCCTCCGTCTTCCTGCGCGCCCTCGGCCTGCGCGCGGCCGACGAGATCATCCGGAGCTTTTACACGGTCGACCGGCTGCACATCAAGGACGGCAAGCTCTATTGGGCGGTCAACGACAGCATCGTCGGGTTGCGTGCGGCCCGGGACATCGTCGTGCCGGGCGAGAACTTCACCGTCCAGTCCGGCAAGAAGATCACCAAGAACGCCGTCGAGGCGCTCAAGCGCGCCAACGTCGAAGCGGTCGAGATCTCGGACGCCGAGCTCGAGGGCGCGTTCGCCGCGTCGGACGTGGTCGACCCGTCGACCGGCGAAGTGATCCTCGAAGCGAACGAGGCGCTCGAACCGCGCGTCGTCTCGATGGCGCAGGAGAAGAACGTCGAGCGGATTGAGATCTTCTTCCCGGAGCGCGACGAGATCGGCTCGATTCTCGGTCAGACGCTGAAGAAGGACCCGATCCACACGCACGAGGAAGCGCTGATCGAGATCTACCGCCGCCTGCGGCCCGGCGATCCGCCGACGCTCGACAGCTCGCGGTCGCTGTTCGAGAACATGTTCTTCAACCCGCAGAAGTACGACTTCTCGCGGGTCGGCCGGCTCAAGCTGAACACGAAGCTCGGGCTGCACACGCCGCTCGACGAGAAGATCCTGCACCCGCAGGACTTCTACGAGGTGATCAAGTACCTGTTGAAGCTCCGGAAGAATCCGGCCAACGTCGACGACATCGATCACCTGGGCAACCGCCGCGTCCGTTCCGTGGGCGAGCTCCTCGAGAACCAGTTCCGCATCGGGCTGGTCCGGATGGAGCGCGCGATCAAGGAGAAGATGTCGGTCTACCAGGAAATGGCGACGGCGATGCCGCACGACCTGATCAACGCGAAGCCGGTCATGGCCGCGATTCGCGAGTTCTTCGGGTCGTCGCAGCTGTCGCAGTTCATGGACCAGACCAACCCGCTCTCGGAGATCACGCACAAGCGGCGTCTCTCCGCGCTCGGGCCGGGCGGTCTGTCGCGCGAGCGCGCAGGATTCGAAGTGCGCGACGTCCATCCGACGCATTACGGGCGCATCTGCCCGATTGAGACGCCGGAAGGTCCCAACATCGGATTGATCTCGTCGCTGTCGTGCTACGCGCGCATCAACGAGTTCGGCTTCATCGAATCGCCGTACCGGAAGGTGAAGGACGGGCGCGTCGTCGATTACGTCCTCGTCCACAACGCCGCGGGATCGAAATACAAGGCTGGCGACATCGTCGAGGCCGACGAGCTGGTCGACTCGCAGGGGCGATCGAAGAAGAAGGGCGTCGAGTTCGAGCCGCACTCTTTCTACCTGTCGGCCTGGGAAGAGGACCAGTACGTCATCGCGCAGGCGAACGCGGCCGTGGACGAGGGCGGCCGGCTCACCCAGGACCGGGTCGATGCCCGGGAGGCCGGCAACTTCATCCTCTCGCCGCGCGACAAGGTGCAGTTCATCGACGTCTCGCCCAAGCAGCTCGTCTCGGTCGCCGCGTCGCTGATTCCGTTCCTCGAGAACGATGATGCGAACCGCGCGCTGATGGGATCGAACATGCAGCGCCAGGCGGTGCCGCTGCTGCGGGCGCGGGCGCCCTTTGTCGGCACGGGCATGGAGTACATCACGGCGCGCGATTCGGGCGCGGTCATCGTGGCGCGGCGGTCGGGGACCATCGACTACGTCGACAGCCAGCGCATTGTCGTGCGCGTGGAGAGCGACACCGAAGACGGCAAGGAGATGGGCGCCGACATCTACCCGATGACGAAGTTCAAGCGGTCCAATCAGAACACCTGCATCACGCAGAAGCCGATCGTCCGGGTCGGTCAGAAGGTGCACAAAGGGCAGGTGCTCGGCGACGGACCGTGCACGGAGCTGGGCGAGCTGGCGCTCGGTAGAAACGTGCTCGTCGCGTTCATGCCGTGGCGCGGCTACAACTTCGAAGACGCGATCCTGGTCTCCGAGCGGATGGTGAAGGACGACTACTACACGTCCATTCACATCGAGGAGTTCGAGATCGAATCGCGCGACACGAAGCTTGGGCCGGAAGAGATCACGCGCGATATCCCCAACGTGTCCGAGAGCTTCCTGAAGGATCTCGACGAGAGCGGCATCATCCGGATCGGCGCGAACGTCAGGCCCGGCGACATCCTCGTGGGCAAGGTCACGCCGAAGGGCGAGACGCAGCTGACGCCGGAAGAGAAGCTGCTCCGCGCGATCTTCGGCGAGAAGGCCGGCGACGTGCGCGATGCGTCGCTCATCTGCCCGCCCGGCATCGAAGGCATCATCGTCGGCGTGAAGATCTTCTCCCGCAAGGGCATCGAAAAAGATGACCGTGCGAAGGCGATCGAGCAGGAAGAGCTCGACATGATGGAGAAGAACCTTCAGGACGAGATCCGCATTCTTCACGACGAGGTGAAGGAGCGCGTGATCATGATGCTGAAGGGGCAGCAGCTGCGGTCCGATCTATTCGACGAGTACGGCCGCGAGCGGCTGTTGAAGAAGGGCACCGATCTGACGCAGGACCTTCTGCAGGAGATGCCCTACGCGACGATGGTCCGCCTGAAGATCGCGACCGACGACGCGCACCTCGAGGACGAGCTGCGGGAACTGGAAGACCGCACGGAGCGGCAGGTCGAGGTCATCCGCAATCTGTTCGAGGAGAAGAAAGAGAAGATCCGCCGCGGCGACGAGCTGCCTCCGGGCGTGATCAAGCTGGTCAAGGTGTACGTCGCCATGAAGCGCAAGCTGTCGGTCGGCGACAAGATGGCCGGCCGCCACGGCAACAAGGGCGTCATCGCGCGCATTCTCCCCGAGGAGGACATGCCGTATCTGCCGGACGGCACGCCGGTGGAGATCGTGCTCAACCCGCTCGGCGTTCCGTCGCGTATGAACGTCGGACAGATTCTCGAGACCCATCTCGGCTGGGCGGCCCACGCGCTCGGCCTCTACTTCGCGACGCCGGTCTTCGACGGCGCGACGGAGTTGGAGATCAAGAACTGGCTCGATCGCGCGGGCCTCCCGAAGGGCGGCAAGACGAAACTGTTCGACGGCATGTCTGGCGATGCCTTCGAGCAGGACGTCACGGTCGGCTACATCTACATGCTGAAGCTGTCGCATCTGGTCGACGACAAGATTCACGCGCGCTCGATCGGGCCGTACTCGCTCATCACCCAGCAGCCGCTGGGCGGCAAGGCGCAGTTCGGCGGACAGCGGTTCGGCGAAATGGAGGTCTGGGCGCTCGAAGCCTATGGGTCGGCGCACATCCTCCAGGAGCTGCTCACCGCCAAGTCGGACGACGTCACGGGCCGCGCGAAGATCTACGAGGCGATCGTCAAGGGCGACGCCAGCTTCACCGCGGGCCTGCCGGAATCGTTCAACGTCCTCATCCGCGAGCTGCAGTCGCTTTGCCTCGACATCGAGCTGATGAAGACGAAGAAGAAGCCGGCGGAGATCGCTCCCGAACCGGTATTGGAAGAGGTCTAAGACGCGCCCCAAGCAGAGAGCCGTTAGCAACAAGGCCGAGCGCGCGATGAGCGCGCGAAGGCATGGGCGCTGGGGGTGGGGCCCCAGCGCAAGGTGAAAAATGAGACCAAGCTTTCATGAACGCTCGGCGCTGACGAGCGATTTCGACGCCATCCGGATCAGCCTTGCGTCGCCGGAAAAGATCATGTCGTGGTCGCACGGCGAGGTGACCAAGCCGGAAACGATCAACTACCGGACGTTCAAGCCTGAACGCGACGGGCTGTTCTGCGCCAAGATCTTCGGGCCGATCACCGATTGGGAGTGCTTGTGCGGCAAGTACAAGCGCATGAAGCACCGCGGCGTGATCTGCGACAAGTGCGGCGTGGAAGTCACGCAGGCGAAGGTTCGCCGCGAGCGGCTTGGCCACATCACGCTGGCCACGCCGGTCAGTCACGTGTGGTTCTTCAAGGGGCTGCCGAGCCGCATCGGCCACCTGCTCGATATCTCGCTGCGCGATCTCGAGCGCGTGCTCTATTTCGAGGCGTACGTCGTCGTCGATCCGCAGGAGACCGAGCTCAAGGGGAACCAGCTGCTCAACGAAGAGCAGTACCGGAAGGCGCGCGAAGAGCACCAGCACCGCTTCAAGGCGCAGATGGGCGCCGAGGCGATCAAAGAGCTGCTCAAGCGCGTCAACATCGAGAAGCTCGCCGTCGAGCTTCGCGAGAAGATGCGCACCGAGCAGTCGGCGCAGAAGAAGCTGAAATACGCCAAGCGCCTGAAGGTCGTCGACTCGTTTCGCAAGTCCAGCAACCGGCCGGAGTGGATGATTCTCGACGTCATCCCCGTCATCCCGCCGGAGCTTCGTCCGCTCGTGCCGCTGGACGGCGGCCGCTTCGCGACCTCGGACCTCAACGATCTCTATCGCCGCGTCATCAACCGTAACAACCGGTTGAAGAAGCTGATGGAGCTCAAGGCGCCCGACGTCATCATCCGCAATGAGAAGCGGATGCTCCAGGAAGCGGTCGACGCGTTGTTCGACAACGGCCGCCGCGGCCGCGTGCTGCGCGGCGCGAACAACCGGCCGCTCAAGTCGCTGTCCGACACGCTCAAGGGTAAGCAGGGCCGGTTCCGTCAGAACCTGCTCGGCAAGCGCGTGGACTACTCCGGCCGTTCGGTCATCGTCGTCGGGCCCGAGCTGAAGCTGCACCAGTGCGGGCTGCCGAAGAAGATGGCGCTCGAGCTGTTCAAGCCGTTCATCTACAACAAGCTCGAAGAGCGGGGTCTGGTCGCCACCATCAAGCAGGCGAAGGAGATGGTGGAGCTCCAGCGGCCGGAAGTATGGGACATCCTCGAAGAGGTGATCCGCGAGCATCCGGTGCTGCTGAACCGCGCGCCGACGCTGCATCGGCTCGGCATCCAGGCGTTCGAGCCGGTGCTGGTCGAAGGCAAGGCGATCCGCATTCATCCGCTCGTCTGCACGGCGTTCAACGCCGACTTCGACGGCGACCAGATGGCGGTCCACATCCCGCTGTCGCCCGAAGCCCAAATCGAAGCGTCGGTGCTGATGCTCTCGAGCAACAACATCCTCTCGCCTGCGCACGGCTCGCCGATCGCGATCCCGTCGCAGGACATCGTCCTCGGCATCTATTACCTGACGAAGGCGAAGAGCGGGGCGAAAGGCGAAGGGCGCGCGTTCGGCAACCCCGACGACGTCATGCTGGCGCTCGAGGCCGGCGAGCTGGAGACGCTGTCGCCGATTCGTCTCCGGTACACGGGCGAGCTGCAGGATCTGACGGCCGCGCGTGACGACCAGGACGTGCTTCGCACCGAGGTGCAGACGGTCACCAACAAGATCATCAACACCACGGTCGGACGCGTGATTCTGAACGAATCGATTCCCGCCGAGATGCCGTTCCTCAACGGCCTCTTGAAGAAGAAGGGGCTGCAGCAGCTCGTGCAGTCGTGTTATCTCAAGTTCGGCCTCGAGAAGACCGTCGAGATGCTCGACTCGTTGAAGAATCTCGGATTCACCTACGCGACCCGCTCGGGCCTGTCGATCGGCATCGACGACCTGATCATCCCGAAGGAAAAGGCGGGCCTGGTGCGCAGCGCGCGCGACGAGGTCATCAAGGTCGAATCGCAGTACCTCGAGGGCGCGATCACCAACGGCGAGCGCTACAACAAAGTGATCGCGATCTGGTCGGAAGCCACCGAGGACATCGCGAACGCGATGTTCAGCGAGATGGAGTCCATGGACAAGGAAGGCCGGCAGTTCAACCCGGTCTACATCATGGCGGACTCCGGCGCTCGAGGGTCGAAGCAGCAGATCCGCCAGCTCGCGGGCATGCGCGGACTGATGGCGAAACCGTCGGGCGAGATCATCGAGGCGCCGATCACGACCAACTTCCGTGAAGGTCTGACGGTGCAGCAGTACTTCATCTCGACGCATGGCGCGCGCAAGGGCCTCGCGGACACCGCGCTCAAGACGGCCGATTCAGGGTACCTGACGCGCCGGCTTGTCGACGTGGCGCAGGACGTGATCATCTCGGAGCACGATTGCGGCACGCTCGACGGCATCGAGGCGAGGGCCATCGTGGAAAGCGGCGAAGTGATCGAGCCGCTGCGCGACCGGATCATCGGCCGCACCACGCTCGAGCGCATCACCGATCCGTTCACGGGCGACACGATCGTCGACGTGAACGAGATGATGGACGAGGAGCTGTCGTCGGCGATTCAGGACGCCGGCATCGAGAAGGTGAAGATCCGGTCCGTGCTGACGTGCACGACGCGGCGCGGCGTGTGCGCGAAGTGCTACGGCCGCGACCTCGCCACCGGCAAGCTGGTCGAGCTCGGTCAGGCGGTCGGCGTCATCGCGGCGCAGTCCATCGGCGAGCCGGGCACGCAGTTGACGATGCGGACGTTCCACATCGGCGGCACGGCGTCGCGCATCTCCGAGCAGTCGACGCTCGAAGCGCGCAACGCGGGCACCGCCCGCTTCCAGGGCCTGCAGGTCGTCGAAGCGAAGGACGGCAACCTGGTGGTGATGAACCGCGCCGGATCGCTGGTCGTGCAGGACGCGAAGGGGCGCGACCGGGAGCGCTACCCGATCGTCTACGGCGCGCGGCTGAAGGTGAAAGACGGTCAGGCAGTCGAGCAGGGTCAGGTGCTGGTCGAGTGGGATCCGTACACGTTCTCGATCCTCACCGAGGATCCGGGCCAGATTCGCTTCAAGGACATCCTCGAAGGCATCACGGTGCACGAGGAAGTCGACGAAGTCACCGGGCTCTCGCGCCTCATCATCGTCGACTCGCCGGACGAGAAGAAGCAGCCGGCGGTTGAGATCAAGGCAAAAGACGGCAAGATCCTCCGCAAGTACCACATGCCGTCGCACTCGCACTTGATGGTGCAGGACGGCGAGATGGTGTCGGCGGGCGACGTGCTCGCGAAGATTCCGCGCGAGACGACGAAGACCAAGGACATCACCGGCGGGTTGCCGCGCGTGGTGGAGCTGTTCGAAGCGCGCAAGCCGCGCGAGACGGCGGTCATCTCGGAAATCGACGGTCTGGTCAAGCACGGCGGCATCGTCAAGGGTCAGCGCAAGATCATCATCGTCCCCGACGAGCCGGGCGCCGAGCCGCGCGAGTACGCGCTGCCGCGCGGCGTGCACGTCAACGTGCAGGAAGGCGAGCGGGTGCGCGCGGGCGAGCCGTTGATGGACGGTCCGTCCAACCCGCACGACATCCTGAACGTGCTCGGAGAGAAAGCGCTGCAGGCGTACCTGGTGAACGAGATCCAGGAGGTCTACCGGCTGCAGGGCGTGAACATCAACGACAAGCACATCGAGACGATCGCGCGTCAGATGATGCGGTGGGTGAAGATCGAGGATGTCGGCGACACCGAATTCCTGGTGGACGAACAGACCGACAAGTTCCGGTTCCTCGAGGAGAACGAGCGCGTGCTGGCCAACGGCGGGCGTCCCGCGCAGGGCCGACCGTTGCTGCTCGGGATCACGAAGGCCTCGCTCTCGACCGATTCCTTCATCTCGGCAGCGTCGTTCCAGGAGACGACGCGTGTGCTGACCGAAGCGTCGATCTCCGGCAAGGTCGATCATCTGCGCGGCCTGAAGGAGAACGTGACGATGGGCCGGCTGATTCCGGCCGGGACCGGGTTCGAGTATTACCGGCAGGTCAGGATCCCAGCGGACGGGCCGCCGCCGCCGCCACCGCTGCCGCAGCCGAGCGACGATGAGCTCGAGCTGGAGCGCGACATGGAGTACTTCTTGGAGCCGGAAGGGGCGCTGGGACCACGGGGCGAAACGATGGAGTAGCGGGTCAATTCACAATTTACAAATCACAATTGCAGTCGCTAGTAGCTACGTCGCGACTGAAAGCAATTGAAATAGCTGAGCCGCGTTGGTACGTCCGATTTTCAGGCGGTCGCTTTCCGAGATCTCCGACGTGTCGAACCAGCCCGCCGCGTCGACGCACTCCTCGAACGGATAGTCCACCGAGAACAGCACGCGGTCGACGCCCATCTCGGCGATCGCGCACTCGAGCGTCGAGGTGTGGAAGTTGCCGCTCGTCGTGACGTAAAAGTTCGAGCGCAGGTGTTCGGCGAAGCGCCGCTCGGCCGTCTCGACGCCGAATGCCCACGACGCGCCGCGCAGCCACGGATGGCCGTCATAAAACGTCGTGCGATTCGCCAGCGGATCGCGCGGATGGAGATAGAACGGCACGCCGAGGTCGGCTACTGTCTTCCAGAACGGCCGATAGATCGGATCGTCGTAGTAGATGATCGTGTCCGGATCGCCGACCTGCGAGAAGCCGCTGACCATGGCGCCTTTGAATCCGAGCGTCTTCACGGCGCGTGTCAGCTCGGCGCACGCCGCCTCGGGATCCTGCATCGGCAGCGCGGCAAATCCCGCGAAACGATCCGGATGGCGCGCGACGTCGATCGCGAGGACGCGATCGCACACCGACTGCAACGCCAGGTGCGTTGAGCGAATCGCGAACGCGATCCCGTGCCTGTCCATCTCGCCCAGGCGTTCCTCGCCCAGGTCGATGAGCCATCGCTCGAGGACGTTCCACTGGCCCGGCACGGCGTACTCGGCCGACTCCCAGAGGCTGTCCTGGATCCCGAAATGTTCTTCGAGCGCAATAGCACGATGCCGGGACAGCCCTGGACTCTGGCGGCAGCTCGGGAAGGAACGCGGTGACGCGCAGCTCCTGCGAGGCCTCGTCGTACCGCGTGAGCAGGAGGTGGTCGTATCGAATGACGTCGCCGATGGCAAGCGCCTCTGTGCAGACACCCGCTGGACGAACTCGACATCGGCGTTCGCGTGTTCGCTGCGTCTCAGAATGGATCGGTGACCTGTGCGAGCTGCCAGAGCTCGAGGAACTTGTCTCGGACCCAAGGGTGAAGCTCGTCGGCCACAATTGAAGGAAGACCCGCGCTCTTGATGAGCTCCTGGACGTCGACGAGATCCTTGCCCCGATGCGGCGCCACCATGCCCGACGCCAGTTTGAGCTCAATGTAACGAGGCATCGGCAGCAGCGCGAACTGCTTGCCACGCAACGCTACGGTGGCGGGATCGGGGAATGCGATCGGTTTGGGCTTGTCGTCGCCCGGGAACCGCCCGGTGCTCAGGACGTCGATATTCACGCCGTGTACCGAGTCGAGCAGCTTGCCGGTTCCCGGCACACGCTCCTCGTAGCCCTTGCCAAGATGGCGGCGCTTGAATTCCTGAAGGTGCTCGTCCCGCATGACGAGATCCACGTCCACCGTCACGCGTTGGTGCCCGTACTCGTTCAGCGCGAACGCACCGATGATGGCGTACGGAAGATTCTCGGCCTCGAGAATCGCCGTCAACCGGTACAGCGCGCGTTGCGCGTCAGCGTCACCCATGAAGAATCTTCCGCAGTCAGCGGCGCCTTGCTCGAACCGGGCTTCGGCGTCAGGAGAGAGCCGACCCGCTCCCCAGGGAAGCATTCCCGACGATCGACCGGATCGCGGCACGAACTCAGCCTACCATGCCCGATTCGTGCCGGCTACGAGCGCGTTACAGGCGCGGCGGGCGCGCGTTCGCGGCGGCGACAAGCCGCGCGAAATCGGGCAGTTCGTGGAGGGACACGATCCCGCCTGCGTGGGAAAGAAGAGCACCTGACCGACGGCGATGGTCACCGATGCCGCTGCGAGATACAGCACGCCGTTCACGGCGCGCGTGTGTTTCTTCTGGTAGATCACGGCGAGCCTGTCGGCGCGCGTGTAGTGGGGCAGCACTTCAGAGACGACTGAATCGAGCGAGCCGGCGGGCAGGCCCACGGCGGTGGCCGAATCGCGTAACGTGCCGCGTTCCTGCTCCAGAGCCAGACTTGTTGTGCTTCAAAGCATGTTTTGTTGCAACTGTATTTGCTTTGAAGCACAATTTGTCAGTGCCTGGCCATCGCTACCTGGAAGCCCCGATTCTGGAAGACCTGCCCGCGAAGATGGTCTTCGTCGCCGGGCCGCGCCAGGTCGGCAAGACGACGCTGGCCAGGCAGATCCTGGCCACGGCCGAGCACGGCCTCTACCTGGACTGGGACAACCGCGCCAACCGGCGCGAGATTCGCGCCGCCCGCTGGCCCGCCCGCCCCGCGCTGGTCGTCCTCGACGAGCTGCACAAGTGGCGCGGCTGGAAGCGCTGGCTCAAGGGCGAGTACGACGCCCATCGCGAGACGACCCGGTTCCTGGTGACGGGCTCGGCACGGCTCGACGTGTACCGCCGAGGCGGCGACTCGTTGCAGGGCCGCTATCACCACTACCGGCTGCACCCCTTCTCGCACAACGAAGCGCGTGGCGCCCGGCCCGCGGCGACGGTCGCGCCGGGAGATGCCATCCGCGTGGGCGACGGTTCGCGGGAGATTGTGAGCGCGCTCATGCAGTACGGCGGATTCCCGGAGCCGTTCCTGGCGCAGTCGGCCCGAACCCACCGGCGGTGGCAGAAAGAACGTCTCGATCGCTTCGTGCGCGAGGACGTGCGCGATCTCGAAGCCATTCGCGATCTCTCGTCGCTCGAGCACCTCGCCGATGTCATCCCGGAGCGCGTTGCCTCGCCGCTGTCGCTCAACGCGCTACGCGAGGATCTCGACGTCAGTCACCGTGCGCTTACCCATTGGATCGACATCCTCGAGCGCCTCTACTACATCGTCCGAATCCGCCCGTTCGAGAGCCGTGCGGTTCGCAGCCTGCGCAAGATGCCGAAGGCGTACCTGTGGGATTGGAGCCAGGTGCCGGCGCCCGGGCCGCGGTTCGAGAACCTCATCGCGTTCCACCTGCTCAAGCTGTGTCACTTCCTCCAGGATCGGGACGGCTTCGATGTCGATCTGCGCTACCTCCGGGATCGGACCGGGCGCGAGGTGGATTTCCTGCTGACGGTGAAGGGCAAGCCGTGGGTCGCGGTCGAAGCCAAAGTGAGCGGCACGAGCATCGATCCGGCGCTGATCTACTTTCGCGATCGCTTGAAGATTCCGTTCGTCTATCAGGTGGTGCTCGACGGCGGGCGCGACTTCGTTGAAGCCGGCGTGCGCTGTGTGCCTGCGGCCGACTTCCTCGCGGGGCTGATCTGAGGCGCCGGGGGGGCCGCCGCCAGGAGGGCCCCGCATTCGATGCTTGTCAATGTCCCGCCATGGGAGTACAACGAACCGCCCACGCGTTGACCGTCGCAGATGACATGCGTCGTGGGCCCTGAGTCACACCATGACCAATCCCAAACCGACCATCATCGTCGCCGGAGACGTGTGCATCGACTGGCTGTCCATCCCGGTCGAACAAGTGCCTGTGCCCGCCGACAATGGGAAAAACTCCCCGACAACTGGCAGATTCGCGGCGGCCGCCATATGTACGCGCGCCGCGGCGGCGCATGGCTGACGGTCGACTGGACGGAGCACGCCGCAGGCGACAAGGCCATCGTTCGCAAGCCGGAAGCGCGAGAGAATCTCGAAGCCATTCCGCCGAGTAAGCTCATTCATTCGATGCTCATGCTCGCCCCGTTTTCCCACCGAAGGGGTACAGACGAGTGCAAGGTCTGGGGCGTCCACGAATTCGAGGGGTATGCCGGCCCCTTGGAGGGAGAGCATCCGCAGACACTGCTCCGGCCGGACGGCGACGATCGAGGCGCCACAATCGTTGTGCTGGACGACGCAGGGAACGGTTTTCGCGACGACACGTCGAAGTCGCAGTGGCCCGCTGCCGTCAAGTCGGGTGTGCCGATCATGCTGTACAAAGTCCGGCGCCCGCTCTTCAGCGGAGCGCTCTGGGAACAGCTCCGCGCGCAACATCTCGGCCGTACGTCTCTGCCTGGCAGTCTTCGGTCGCCCGGGTTCCGGCAAGTCGTTTGGCGTGACGCAGGTGGCCAAGGCAAGAGCGGGCGACGTCATCGAGAAGCTGGACTTCAACCTATCGGAGTGGGATAAGCCAGACCAGCTCGTCGCGGCGCTCCATCGTGTGCGCGACAGTGTACTGCGGGGGTGAACGAGGGGAATCGTCGAATCTCGGGTTGCTCACGGAAACGACTGCTGGAGCTTACCCACACGCTGGTTGAACACCTTGAGCGAGTGCTGGTTGGGTCGGAGTCGACTGGTAAACACCACGAGGCCCACGCCCTTCGGGTTCTTCGATGAAGGGTACCGCAGTCCCACGACGCGACGCGCGTCGAAAGCCTCCTGACCGAGCACCTGCGTCGGCGGTGGCGGCCCTTGTCCCGCCAGGTAGTTGGACTGCTGTACGAGCCACGACCCGGTCAACTCCTGGTGTGTGGTTCCGACGGCTTGCTGTGTCGAGACGTCGGTGAGGTCGAGAACATCGCTGAGCACACCATCCACGGTCATCATGACCTGTGGCTCGAAGAGCAGGGGGACAGCGCTGCCCGCCGGTCGGAGCACGCCGGCTATTTCCAGTAATGGCGTGAGCGCGTCTTCCGCGAGATACAAGCAGTCAATTCCATGCACGCTCGGACCGGGCGCGCCAGCCATGACAGCCCGCGGCGTGAAGCGCGCGCCTTTGCGAGCCGCGCCCCCAGGCCAGAGCGGCTGCAGCGCACGGCCGGCCGGTGGGCCCGATGGCAGGCGCACCAAATGGTCGTAGTTGACGGCGCGATACCATGGCCCGCGCAGCGGGATTCGCGGCAGCGTGGACAGAACCTTCCGAAGGGCCTGAGGCGAAAGCATCGACGCCGACCGTCAGGAAGGAAGCGCGGCGATCGCGTTCTCGATCAACGTGACGACGGCATCCGCGTGACCGCTCAGCATCACTTCAAGCGGGGTTTTCTCCCCGAGATCAGGATGGGGACTATTCAACCAGGCGCGTGCTTCGCGTCTGTTGCGGGTGACTCGTGAAAGCAGCGCGAGGCTCCGTTTGATCGGGCCTAACCCCTGCTGGAGGCCCGAGGCATCAGGGGTCTTGTGGACGGCTGTGTAGCTGGCCCCCACCGCCGCGGCAACCTGCGGCAATGAGACGCCAAGGAAGTCCGCCACCTTGCCGGCGTCAATCCGTCCGCTCACGGGGTTGTGGAGCTCCGTCAGCGGAACGGGCAGGAGTGTCGCCACGGTTCGCGTGGACATGGTGCTCTTCTTATCAACCGAATATCTACTCACAATATACCTCACATCGACCGGCGACGCTCAACAGCAGCCGCGCTGCCGCGTGGGCCGAAGATCATGCGCCCCCTCCTGAAGCAGTGCTCAACACGAGCCACGGACCACGAGCCACGAGAGGCGGCAAGTCGGAGTGCTTGACCGCACCGACCATCACGGTGACGAGATTGCCCGGCTTTCGGCCCGACCGCTTTTCGTTGACGAAGAAGCCCCACTCGGCTTCGAGCCACGGCGACTGCACGTTGTCCACAGAACTCGTCACGACGACCATGTGCGTCGCTCGATCCAGCGCCTCGTCGATCTGCTTCCGATAGTCCGACACGCCAAGCTCCGGCAACGATTTCCGAGAGAAGAACACGTTGACCTGCACGAACCCCAGGAACGGGACGCCTTCCGCGGTCGGCCGAGGATGCGCCCCCTCGTGCATCGTCAGGCGGAGCCTCGCCAGGCGGCCCTTCACCTCGTCGCGCCACCGCCACAACGTGGCCTTGTCGTCGGCAAACAGGAGGAAATCGTCCACGTATCGCACGTAGCCCCGTCAGCCCAGTTCCCGCGCCACGAAGTAATCGAACGGGTTCATGTAGACGTTGGTCCAGAACTGGCTGGTGAGGTTCCCAATCGGCAGGCCGCGCGGACGCAGCGTCGCCAGCAGGTCGTCGCCCGGAAAGAACACCATGTCGTACGCCTCGTCCAGAATGCCCGCGCCGCTCGCGAGGATGAGGTCGGCGAGCACGAGCGTTCGTCGATCGGTCACCTTCCGCGCGAGCCGCTCGTGGTGTTGGACGCGAAACGGGCGAATCACGAAATGACAAGGGAGGAGCGCACATGCCTGCAACAGACGTGACGGAACGGCGGTTCGAAGTCAGCGACGTCAGCGGTCAGAAAGTCATGACCGTGTCGCACGTGCCGGAGGACGCGACGGTAAGGGAGGTCGTGCAGGAGGCGATCGTGAAAATGCGGCTGCCGGCCAACGACACCGAGGGCCGGCCGTTCTCGTATCACATGCGGCTCGATCGCGAAGGTCGCCACCTGCCCGGATCCGAGAAGGTGGCCGACGCCCTGCAGGCGGGCGACCTGTGGTGCTGCAGCCGAACGTCGATGCCGGGGGCACGCCATGGGCGGCGGCACGCGCTTCGTAATGGAGCTGCTGCGCTCGACCGGCGAGCCGATCGGCCAGGCGGCTGTCGATCCCGACTGGGATCCGGCGATCGAGTGGACGCGGCTCGCGGGTCTGCGGACGCGCGGCGTCTGGGCGCCGGAAGCCGCGGCCGAGCGGGGCATCGAGCCGCTCTGGCGACGCTCGGCGAGCCATACATGCAAGGGTTCCGCGTCCACCTCGGGCGGAGCGACGCCTGCGTGTGGTCCGCCGATTTTCCGCTGACGTACTTCAGAGCCCAAGCGCGCACCGCCAGCGCGCGCCTGGTCGAGCAGGGCGTGCTCAAGGACGGCGATTCCTTTCTCTATCGCCTCACCGCGTTTCCACACGGAGACGCCCACAAGGCATCTTCGGCGCCGGCGTTCACCACCGAGGACACGCCGCCGCCGTTAGCGCTGCTCGACACACCGATCGACACGTGGCTCGCTCGGTCCGTAGCACAGCACGAGACGGCCGGGGACGAGTTCGTGGTCTTCGTCCCGCAAGCAGTGATCGACGAGGCCACGACGCTGACGCTCGCGGCCGGCGACGCCGAAACCGGCGGGTTTCTAATCGGCCATCTGCACCGTGTGCGCGACGCCGAGCCGGCCGGAGCGGCCCACGAGATCTCCGTCGAGGTCACCGCGCTCGTCCCGGCGCGCCACACGGTCGGCGACTCGGCCAAGCTGACGTTCACCTCCGACACGTGGACCGATGCGCGCGCCGCCATCGCGCTCCGCGCCAGGGGCGAGCAGTTGATCAGCTGGTTTCACTCGCATCCGCAGGCGGCCTGGTGCCGCGCGAACGGCTGTTCGGAGCAAGCCCAGCGTTCGTGCTCGCAGGGCGCCGGCTTCCTGAGCGAAGACGATGGTCTGCTGCACCGGACGATGTTCCCACGCGCGTTCACGCTGGCGTGCTCATGACGCACACCATCGCCGGTTGCGTGCCCGCGCTGTTCGGCTGGCGGCAGGGTCAACTGGCCGCCCGCGGGTTCCATGTGCTCGGTGCCACACCGCACCCGTGTGTCCCTGAAGAGGAGACTGTCATGCCTTGTCGCTCTCCCGT
>JAHFUI010000002.1:18161-28744 GCA_023265175.1 Acidobacteriota bacterium | reverse complement strand
GTGCTCGGCGTGGGACCAGATCCTGAACCGCCTCGAGCGGGGTCCGGAGGCGGTCGGCACCACACTCGACTGGGCGATCAAGCTTCCGGTATTTCGCGACCGCGCGCGGCGGCGCGGCTTCGACTGGGACGTGCTGCCGGCGTGGACGCAGGTGGCCGACATCCTCGAGCCGGCGCGGCTCGCAGCGCGGACGGCGGCGCAAAGCCTGAACAATCGACTCCTCGACGCGGACGGCCCGCTCTCCGGCGGCGGTCGAGACCGTCCGCCCGCTGCTCAAGAAACACGATCTGCACCTGGCGCACCTTGATCGGTTTCTCGCGTTGCGGCAGGAACTGTGTGAGGTGGACGTGCGCTTCGGCCAACTGGGGCCACCGAGCGTGTTCGAAGCGCTCGACGCTCAAGGGATCCTCGATCACTCGGTGCCCGGCATTGACCGGATCGACGAGGCGATGGAGCACCCGCCAGACGCGGGGCGAGCCCGCCTGCGCGGGCAGACCATTCGCCAGGCTGCGCATACGACAGGCCGATACTCGTGCAGCTGGGAGTACGTCATCGATCACGAGACTGACGCGTACCTCGACATGAACGATCCCTTTGCCGACCGCACGATGTGGACAATGCCGAGGCCCTTCACGCCGACACCCGCCATCGAGCGCCCGCGGCAGCGGCGGCCAGCGCCCGAGCCGGCACCGGCGGCGCAGGGCCCCACGCAACACGCCGCAGAGGACATCCGGCTGTTCTCGAGACTGCTCGCGCGGATCAGGGGTGCATCGCAGGAGGAACCGCGCGTCAGCTGGCGCGACGAGTAAGTGATGAGATTCAACGCAAAGCAAGCACTTGTTCATCGGTCTCAGAGAAGACGCGCGTCAGTCACGATCTTCCCGCCGACGATGGTCAGGATCGACCGGATGTGCTTGATCTCCTCGTCGGGCACGGTGAAGTAGTCCCTGTCGAGCACGGCGATGTCCGCGTGGCTCCCCACCTCGATCGAGCCGAGGTCGTCCTCCTCGATGAACCACTTGTTCGCAGCCGTGGCGAGCCAGAGCGTCTCCGCACGCGTCAGCGTCTGCCCCGCGTTGATGACATCGCCCTTCAGGTTCCTGCCCGTGATCATCGTGTAGAAGTTGAGCCACGGGTTGATCACTGTGATGTCCCCGCCGTCGGAGTGGTAGCCGAGGTGAATGCCGTTCTCGAACAGCATCCGGTACGCGGGCCCGACGTTCATGCCGGTGCGGAGCGGGCCCCATCCCACCAACAGGCCACCGCCCATCGCCTTGAAACGATTGACCAGATTCTCGGTCACTTGTGGCACATGCGAGATGACCCAACGGAGGTTCGTGATCGGGATCTCGGTATGCACCGTCTCGCGGCTCTCGACCAGACTCTGGAACGAGGCGAGGTTCAGGGTATGGTCCTCGGCCCGCCATCCGGCCGCGGCGATGGCCCGCAGGCCGTTGACGCCGCCGCCCGTGAACTCGCCAATCCCGCCGCTCCTGATCCAGTCATTCCCGAAGAACGGAAACGAATTCTTGAGCCTCTGCGAGAGCGTCGGCAGCGTCGGGTCGTTTGGCGGGTCCTGGTGCAGGTAGTTGAACCGGAGGCGCGCCGGCAGCCTCTTCTCGGCCTCGAGCGCCAGGAAGGGGTTGTGCATCGTGTAGGTGTTCTCGCTCGCCACGCCGCCGCTCGGCGCGTCCGAGTGGAAGGCGCCGTTGTCGAGATGCGTCGTGATGCCGAGGCCGGCATAGTAGCTCAGCGCCTCGAACGCATTTCGCTTTCTGGACTCCGGCGTCAGGAACTGTTCCCTAAGCAGCCGGAGGGCCAGGGTCGCTCCGGCGGCCCCGGCCGCGACCGTGCCGTCGGCGGAAACGGTCACTCCCTTCGCCTCAAGCCACGCCTTCCCGATGCTGTTCGTTCTGACGCCGCCCTGGGCTGCGTTGAGATAGACCGGTCGATTGACGGCGTCGAGCTCGCCCAGGTTCGGCAGGCGCTGCTCAGGAAACTGCATCGACGCCATCGGGCCGATCGTCGTGATGAACTCGCCAGGCGGAATCTCGGCCGCGTTCGATTGGTACCGCTTCACGACATCCTGCAGCGAGAAGACGTCTTCCAGCAGCACGTGCCGCCCGGGCCGGTTGCCCACCAGGACGATGTGGTCGTGAGCGTCGATCAGCCCCGGAACAACGGTGTGGCCCTTGAGGTCGACCACCTTCACATTGCCGCGCCGCGCGGCGTTGTTGCCGACGGCGGTGAACCGGCCGTTCTGGATTAGCGCCTGCGAGACGATGCGCTTGGAGC
The DNA here is from genome assembly GCA_023265175.1 of Acidobacteriota bacterium. Lineage (GTDB taxonomy): Bacteria > Acidobacteriota > Vicinamibacteria > Vicinamibacterales > CAVVIG01 > JAHFUI01. Next base: position 26,449 of record JAHFUI010000002.1, on the reverse strand, counting down.
CGTCCATGGTGTAGATCTTCCCGTTGACGAGCGCCATGTCCTGCTGAACAAATCCGCCGGCCGAGGCGGATGCGCCGCCGCGGCCCGACGGCGATGGGAGCTGCGCAACGCCGGCGTCGGATCCAAGTCCGGCAACTGCCATCCCAAGGGCGGACCCACCGACCAGGAATGTCCTCCGGGAGATCCCTTCGCCCGACCACCCGCGATTCCCGTTCTCGGCCGGTTTTTCAGCAGCCACTCGTGGTACCTCCGCGGCGCTCACTTTGCCGCGGTAATCGAATCCACCTGGATCGTCTTCGTCTTGGCGTCCAGCGTGCCTAGGACCTTCACTTCTTGTCCTGCGAACTTTTCCGGCATCTGCTGGTCGCTCAGCGTGTAGACGTCCTTGCCGTTATACAGAACGTACGTCGCGCCGTGGGCGCTGATACAGGCAATGGTGCACTCGGCGTCCGTCGGCCCCATTCGCATCTGGGAATGACCGGCGCTCGTGGCGCACATGTTGTCCGCAATGGTGCCGGTGAAGGCCTGCTGGCGCGGAGCAGCGGCCAGCGCGGCAACTGCGAGAAGACTCAAGAGTAGAGGCTTCATGCCTTTTTCGGAGGGGGGTGCCGGGATCCGACGATCCCGGCCCTTGGTGGTCTGTCTCGGCGATCTATTCGCCCGGAATCATGAGGTGGGCGGTCGTCGTGCCCGCGTTCATAATCCACACGCCGCCCTGCCGACCGTTGTCGGGCAGCCCCATTGTTTGCGTCGTGGCGCCGGGCACGGCGATGGTCAGGTGCGTACGAGGATGGTCCTTGTCGGGGCCCATCACGTGGTACCAGACCGAGCCGAACTCCGGCTTCACCCGGGTTCCGTCCTTTTCCGCCGCATCGAGCAGCGCCTGGGTCTTGGCCCTATCGCCCGCCGCCTCGAACTTCAGGTTCTGGGCGGCGCGGTCCAGGTTCGCGATGCTGGTGCACTCGATCGAGAACGGCTGCTGTTGAGGAAAGCCCGACCGGTCGTAACAGACCAAGCGGTTCGTGCCTTTCCTCAGCGTCTCGTACGTGAAGTCGGGCTTCCACTTGATGACCGTCGCCTGGTCCTTCAGATTGGCCGGAGCGGAGAGTAAGGCCTTGTCGACGTCGGCCTGCGACGCCCCGGCCTCCAGCGCTGGTGGCGGCGCCGGCGCGCCGCGGCCCCCCGGCGCCTGCGCGAACGCGCTGGTCGAAACCGCCATGACACCGAGGACAAACAGGGCAATGCGTTTCATACGAGACCTCCAATTGACATCCGCTCAAATCTTACGCGTAGAGAGCAGCAGGATAACACGTTAAGATGAGCGCGATTATGCCAAGATATGCAGCCAGCAGCACGCCACCAAGCAAATTGTTTGGAGGAATCGACGAACGCGAAATCAATTCAGCAAAACAGCTGCAGGCTGTGCGCTCGCGGTTGCCTGTCTGACGGGCACCGCCAGCGCAGACGAAGCCGCCCGCGAAACGGACAGGGCGCGAGGGTCACGCAGTTCACGAGAGCGATCGAGAACATGAAGATCCTCGCCGAAGGCGGCACGCTGCCGCCGGCCCCAGCTCGAGGCGGCACTCCGCCGGCGAGCGGCGCGCCGGGCCGCGGTAACTAGAGCCTCAACGGCGTCCTTATTGATTCAGGAGCGGGAAATCCTCGGCCGGGCGGCGCCCTGGGAGCGAGCGCAGAAACGCGCGGATGTCGGCGAGATCCTTGTCGGAGAGTACGGACGCCGGATAGGCCGGCATGTCGTTCGGTCCCGTCCGCACGATCGCGTTGAAGGCTTCGACGGGCAGTGCCGTCCGCGCCAGCGCGGGGACCGGATAGTTGAAACTGCCGCCCTGGCCGGATCGGCCGTGACACGTGAAGCAGCCGACCGAGATGTACACGCGCTTGCCGCTGGCCGTGTCATCGGCTTGCGCACTCTGCGACCACGCGACCTCGTCCGCGCCGAGCACGAGCAGAACGAGCCCGAGGACGAGGCTCCGATTGAAGCTGGTCATGGCTGTTCCTCAGCGTGGATCGGTCACGACATCGACGAGCGCCGGCTCGCCGCGCTTGACGACGGCGACCGCCCGCTTGAGCGCGGGTCCCAAGTCCTTGGGATCGGTGATGGGTCCCTCCGCATACACGCCGAAGCCCTTCGACACCGCGGCGTAATCGACGTTCGGATCGGTGAGCGTCGTGCCGATGTGCGCGTTGGTGATGCCGCGGCCGTGCCGCGCGGCCATGGCCTGTAGATACATGTACTCCTGGTGATACGCACGGTTGTTGTGCACGACGTAGAGGATCGGGATACGGTGATGCGCGGCCGTCCACAGCGTTCCCGGCACGAACATCAGATCGCCGTCGCCCTGGATCGCGATGCTGATCCGCCCATGTCTCTTGTTCGCGAGCGCGGCGCCCGCGGAGGCTGGCGCGTTGTACCCGATACCCGCGCCGCCCGCGCCGCCGTTCCACTGATACGGCTTGTCGAACTTCCAGAGCCGCTGCGGCCACAGGATCCGGATGCCGTTGCCGACGAGCGACCAATCCTCGTCCTTGATCTGGGCCCACAGCTCCGCGCACAGGCGCGCCGTCGTGATGGGGCTCGAGTCCCAACCCAGGGTGGCCTCCGCTCTCGCCTGCTCGCGTGTCGCCTGGTGCAGGTCGGCGAGCCTTTTGCCGCGCGTCTCGAGCGCGGACCTGCGGCTCGCGTCGGCGAGGCGTTTCACTTGGTCGGTGAGCGCAGGGAGGCTGGCCTCGCCGTCGCCAGCGATCGCGAGGTCGACGTCCTGGAAGCGCCCGAAGTCCTGATAATTGGCCTTCAGGTAGAGATCGCGGGTGCCGAGCGTGACAATCTTCGTGCCTGGCTTGAAGATCGGCCGCGAGCTGCGCACGATGCGGTCGGCGAACGAATTGATCGTGCCCCACAGGTCGTTCATCTCGATCGCGAGAATGACGTCGGCCTGGCCGACGACGGCGGCACGGCGGAAGGTCTGGTTGAGCGGGTGCCGGGAGGGAAAATTCATGCGGCCCGCCTGGTCGACCACCGCACATTGCAGCGCCTCGGCGAATTCCACGAGCCGCGCCATGCCTGCTGACGTGCGCGCATAGCGGTCGACGACCACCACGGGATTCTCTGCAGCGACGAGCAGCTTCACCGCTTCGGCGATGGCGACGGGATCGCCCGCGGGCGGCGTCACGGTCGTGAGCCTGGGGATGCGCAGGCGTCCGCGGTCGGGGATCGGATTCTCCTGCAGCTCGGCATCGAGCGAGAGCAGCACCGGCGCCATCGGGGGTGTCATCGCGATCTTGTAGGCGCGCACCGCCGACTCAGCGAAATGCTGGAGCGACGCGGGCTGATCGTCCCATTTGACGAAGTCGCGCACCAACGCCGCCGGGTCGATGGCTGAATGCACCCATTCGGCGCCCGGAGCGCGCTTGTCGGCTTCGACGATGTTGCCGATCATGACGTAGACGGGCACACGGTCGCACCAGGCGTTGTAGAGCGCCATGCTGGCGTGCTGCAGCCCGACCACGCCGTGGCACATCATCGCCATCGGCCTGCCTTCGATCTTGGCGTAGCCCTGCGCCATCGATACCGCGATCTCCTCGTGCGGGCACGTGAGGATCTCGGGCTTCACGTTCTGGCCGTAGTTGATGATCGCCTCATGGATGCCACGGAAGCTCGAGGCGCAATTGATCGCGATATAGTCGATGTCGAGCGTCTTGAGCACGTCCACCATGAAATCGCCGCCGCTCGAGGTCTGATTCACCGGATCGGCGGCAGGTGGCTGCGTCTCGGCGGCAAGATTCGGCTGTGGGACGCTTCGTGCGGAGGCCTTCTCCTGAGATTGTTGCGCGACGGGAACGACCGGCGAGGCGAGAGCCGCCGCGCCGGTCAGCGTCGCGCTCTTCAAGAAATGACGCCGGCTGGCAACACGAGGATCAGAGGATTTTGTCGACATGTGCTCTGCGGCATTTTACACGCTGAAACACGGCCCTGCGGGCGAAATCAGCCTGGGAACATCTACAATGACGGCAGCGTCAAGGATGCACAACCTTATTCTTTTAGGAGATCGCCCATGAAGAAACTCATGCTGTGGATTGTCGCTCTCGTGGCGTTGTCGGGAAGCGCATTGGACGCCCAGGACATAACCGGCACCTGGCAAGGCACATTACAGGCTGGGAGAGAACTGCGGATAGTGATCCAGATCTCGAACGCGGACGGGGGTGGCCTGAAGGCTGTCATGTACAGCATCGACCAAGGAGGGCAAGGGCTACCCGCCAACGCAGTCACTCTTCAGGGTTCGACCATAAGAATTTCGGTCCCGGGGATAGGGGGCACATACGAGGGAACGCTGAATGCGGACAGGACCTCGGCCGCAGGGACCTGGACGCAAGGATCCGGACCGCTGCCCCTGAACCTGAAGCGCGCCACCAGCGAGACGGCGTGGACGATTCCGGCTCCTCCAGCCCGGCCGACGCCGATGCCAGCGGATGCGTCGCCGGTGTCTGAAGTGGCCACGATCAAACCGAGCAAGCCCGAGACGCAGGGCAAGGGATTTGCGGTCAGAGGGCGTATGTTTTCCACGCTCAATACGTCGCTCGGCGATCTCGTCACGTTCGCGTATGGGCTTCATGCCCGGCAGATCACGGGCGGACCAGTCTGGCTCGAAACGGAGAAGTACGATCTGAGTGCGCAGCCCGAGGGGCAGGGTCAGCCCAACGAGAAGCAATGGAAGATGATGCTTCAGAAGCTGCTCGCGGATCGCTTCAAGCTCGCCTTCCATCGCGACAAGAAAGAGCTCTCCGTGTACGCGCTCGTCGTTGGAAAGACTGGATCGAAGCTCACCAAGAGCGAAGGCGATCCGAACGGCCTTCCCGGCCTGTTTTTCAGAGGACTGGGGGTGTTGCCTGCCAGGAACGCGACCATGGCGGATTTCGCCGGCGTGATGCAGACCGCCGTCCTGGATCGGCCGGTTGTGGATCAGACAGGGCTCCCTGGACGGTACGACTTCACGCTCACGTGGACGCCCGATGAGTCTCAGTTCGGCGGCCTTGGGATTAGGGTTCCGCCCCCGGCCGACGATGCCGCGGCACCCCCGGGGCTGTTCACCGCAATCCAGGAGCAGCTGGGATTGAAGCTGGAGTCTGCCAAGGCGCCCGTCGAGGTCCTGGTCGTTGACCACGTAGAGAAGCCGTCCGAGAATTAGCAGCGCGCGGCGCCGGCAGCCGCGGCACGATGCCTATGGTTCTCGAGCTCGAGCCGAATGCCTTGCGCGGCATCTTGGTGTGATCATGGTCCGCTGCAGCGAGAACGAACGTCGACGCAGCACTTTGCGAAATAAGGGCCGGCGATATCCGTCATGGTTATTCGACTCGCCACGGGCCGCGATGGCGCCGCCGTCGCGGAGATTTATCGACCGATGGTGGCGTCCACCGCGATTTCATTCGAGGTGGATCCTCCCGATGAGCGGGAAATGCAGCGGCGGATCGAGGAGACGCTGTCCGATTTTCCGTGGCTTGTTTGCGAAGATCGTGGCCGCGTCATCGGCTATGCGTACGGCACATGCCATCGGGTTCGGGCCGCCTATCAGTGGTCGGTCGACACATCGGTGTACGTGCATCCCGATTTCCACCGTGGCGGCGTAGGTCGAGGACTGTATACGTCGCTGTTTCGAGTGCTCGGCGCCCAAGGTTTCGTCAACGCCTACGCCGGCATCACGTTGCCCAACCCACGCAGTGTCGGCCTTCATGAAGCCATGGGATTTCGGCCGGTTGGCGTGTACCGGAAGGTCGGCTACAAGCTGGGTGAGTGGCACGACGTCGGCTGGTGGCAGCTGCTCTTGCAGCCGCAGCCGCCGACACCGCGGCTGCCGTTGAACCTGCGTCGCATCGAGGACGATCCCGCGTGGCCAGGGATGCTCGCAGCCGGACTTGCTTCCATCCGCGCAGGTCGTTTGTGAAAGACGGCGTTGGGCGAGGTCGTGTCGAACCGCGTCCGGTTCGTGCGAAATGATCTCTTTCATCGTGCCGGCGTACAACGAACAACGCCTGCTGGGCCGCACGCTCGACGCGATCCGCGCCGCCGTTGGCGGCCTCGCGCAGTCCTATGAGCTGATCGTGGTGGACGATGGCTCGACCGACGACACCTCCGCCATCGCCCGGGCGCACGGCGCGCGGGTCGTTCCGGTGGAGTTCCGGCAGATTGCCCGTACCCGGAATGCTGGCGCACACGCTGCAATCGGCGGAACGCTGATCTTTGTCGATGCCGATACGATCGTGTCGGCCGCCACCGTGCGGGCCACGATCGAGGCGCTTCGGCAAGGCGCGGTTGGCGGCGGCGCCACGGTGTCTATCGACGGTCGTGTTCCGTTGTGGGCGCGCCTCCTGATGCCGGTGCTCAACAGCGTCTTTCGTGTCGGAGGCTTGGCGGCTGGTTGCTACGTGTTTTGCTCGCGCGCCGTTTTCGACGCCGTCGGCGGCTTTGATGAGCGGCTCTATGCGGCCGAAGAGATCGCGTTCAGCCGCGCGTTGAAGCGGGAGGGATCGGTGATCGTGCTGCGAGAGTCGGTCACGACATCCGGCCGGAAGCTGCGTGTGCACTCACGCCGGGAACTTGTACGCCTGTGGATGGATGTGGCGTGCCAGGGGACTGCGCTGGTCCGCAGCCGGGACGGTCTATCCTTCTGGTACGGCGCCCGTCGGGACGATCCGGAGGAACCCAAATGATGCCGCGGCGGATTCTCACGGTCATGGTGATCAGGATGGCGATCACGCCATCGCTGAACGCCTCGAGGCGTCCTTTGCTCATGAACGGCTCCGACACCGTGTGATAATCCCCTCGTCGCTGAACCCCCGACACTTCCCGAGGAAAAAATGAGCGAACACTATCACGATGCCGCGGATCTGAAGCTGCTCAAGGAGATGCGCAAGCTCGCGCCGGCTGACTACGACGCCTGGCTCGGCCTCAACAGCATCGTCGCGCGGGACGGAGCCATTCCGAAGAAGTACCGCGAATTGATTGCGATCGCCGTCGCGTGCACGACGCAGTGTCCCTACTGCATCGAAGCGCACGCCAAGGGAGCGAAGGCGGCCGGCGCCAGCCGCGAGGAGATCGTCGAGGCCTCGCTCGTCGCGGCGGCCCTGCGCGCCGGAGGCGCCGCGACTCACGGAGCGCTGGCGCTCAAGTTCTTCGATCAGTAAGGAGCGTCACATCGATTATTGGAACGCGATCGGTCCGTCGAAGACGTTTTCGCATCCCGTCAACCTGGAGCGGCTGAACGAGCACCTGAAACTCGACGATCTGATTCTCGATTTCGGCTGCGGCTACGGGCGCGTGTCGGGGTTTCTGTCTTCTCACGGCTACCTCAACGTGCTCGGCGTGGATCCCGCGCCGGCGATGATTGCCGCCGCGCGCGAGCGGTTTCCGGCGGTCGAATTCACTCAGCTCAGCGATCCTCCGCGCACCGGCCTGCCGGACGGAGCGCTGGATGCCGTGCTCCTGATCAGCGTCCTCACGTGTGTGCCCACGGACGACGGACAGCGGGGGATTGTCGAAGAAGCGGCGCGGATCCTCCGCCGGGGCGGTCTTCTCTACATCAGCGACTTGTGGCTTCAGTCCGACGGCCGTAACATCGAGCGCTACGAAGCCGGCCAACGTAAGCACGGGGTCTACGGAATCTTCGATCTGCCGGAGGGCGTCACCCTGCGGCATCACGAGCGGCAATGGATCGCAGAGCTGACGGCCGGGTTCGAACGGGCGGCGCTCGATGACCTCGACGTGCAAACGATGAATGGTCACGCTGCCCGCGGCTTTCAATGGTTCGGGCACAAACGTTGATATGGCGTTGGGGCGACATGGCCAGTTTTCGTGAAGCCGCAAACGCGGACGCGGAATCCATCTTGGTGTTGCAGCGCGCGTTCTACGCCGAGGACGGCTATCCATTTTTCGAGCGGGAGGCGCGCGAGGTCCTGTCACGTCTTCTCGGCGACCCGTCGCTCGGCCGGGTGTGGGTGGCCACTCACGATTCAGCCGTCGTCGCCTACGTGGTGCTGACCCTGAGCTACAGTCTCGAGTACCGCGGTCGCGACGCGTTCATCGACGAGCTGTACGTCGCTGAACCGCATCGAGGACGTGGGCTGGGCACACTCGCGCTGCGGATCGTTCAGGATGCGTGCGTGGAGCAGGGCGTCCGCGTGCTGCATCTGGAGGTCGAGCGGAACAAGGCCGCGGCGATCGCCTGGTATCGCCGGTCAGGGTTCGCCGACCGCAGTCGGTACCTGTTGACCAAGGA
>JAHFUI010000002.1:0-18061 GCA_023265175.1 Acidobacteriota bacterium | reverse complement strand
GCTGATATGTGTGCACCGTCAATCATCGAAACCGTTCGGCAGGATCTGTCGAGGCGCCGCTTTCTTGGCGCGCTGGGCGGAGCCGTGGCGGCCGCGGTCGTCACGCCAGTGTCCGCGGCCGCACAGCAGAAGCCGATCAGGCTCGCGAAAGGCTTTCGCGACACCTACGACCTGACGCATACGTTCTCGCCAAAGCTCCCGGTGTTCCCGGCTTTCAAGCCGGTGCAAATCCGTCCGAAGTTCTCGATCGCGAAAGATGGGTTCTTCGCGAACGAGGTCACATTCGACGAGCACACCGGCACGCACATGGACGCGCCGATACACTTCGTCGCCAATGCGAGCACCGCCGACCGGCTTCCGGCCGATCGCTTCTTCGCGCCTCTCGCCGTCGTGTCAATCGAAGCGCGCGCGGCGAAGAACCCGGATGCGACGGTGACCGTCGACGATCTGATGGAGTGGGAGAAACGCCACGGCCGCCTGCCGACGGGCGCGTTCGTGGCGATGCACTCCGGGTGGGACGCGCGAATCGGCGACGCCGACCGGTTTCTGAACAAAGATGCCAAGGGCACGATGCATGCGCCGGGCTTCAGCGAGGAGGCCGCGAAGTTCCTGGTCCAGGAGCGCGACATCGTCGGCGCCGGTGTGGATACGCTGAGCCTCGACATCGCCGCGGCCCAGAAGTTCGTCGCGCACCTGGCGCTGCTCGGCGGAGGCAAGTACGGCGTCGAGCTGATGGCCAATCTTGGACGCGTGCCGCCGTCGGGAGCGACCATCATTGTCGGCGCGCCGAAGCATGAGGGCGCGTCCGGTGGTCCCGCACGCGTCTTCGCGGTGGCCTGAATTTCGAGGGTATTTCCATGAAGATCCGCGTCATCGTCGCGCTGGCGATTCTGACAGGGCTTACGGTGGCCGGACAGGCGATGCAGAGTAATCCGCAAAACGTGCTCGACGTTGATGCCAGGGTCGCCAGGGTTGACCATCTCGTGTACGCGACGCTTCGATGTCGCTGGCGTAGGCGAGCGCGTGGCGGTCGCGATACGGCTCGAGGTGAAACGCCACGCGGACGTCGTGCGCCGCCATGACGTCCATCAGCGTCGGGATGAGGCGGTCCACGTCGCTGTCGCGGCCCCACTAGCTCACATTGATCGCCCCAGCGCCCGCGTGGTTGATCCACTTCGCGTGCTGTTCGAGCACCTGACGGGATCGTGAGTCGTACGCGCCGAGCTTCGGCATGTAGTTCGACGCGAGGTCGATCGGGGGAAGACGATCCGCCTCGTCCCAGTGACGATACGGGTTCGCGGCGTACCACGGGTAGTACTCGAAGATGAAGTGGCGATGCAGGTCGGCGTATCGGTCGGCGAGCGCGGCCGCCACGCGCTGGCCGGCGAACGCGTCGGCCCCGCGCATCGCGAGGCCGAGCCCGGCGGCCTCGGTCGATTGGACGAACGATCGCCGCGAGACCGGCATGCGCCTTTGTTACCTCGTTGTCCTCATTGTGCCGGATCCTTGTCCATGACCGCATGCCGTTTTCGCTGCGGTCCGCTACAATGAGCCTCATTCCGCCGGGAGTGCTGTCATGATCCTTGGCGCTCGATTCCTCGGCGCTCGATTCCTCCATCGTCCGTCGACAGCGGCTTTTCTCCAGGGGTGCAGAGGTGCCATATGAGAAGCAGGATGTGGGCGATTGGAGGGACGTTCGCGGTCGTCGTCTCGATCGGCATCGCGGTGACGGTGCTCGAGAAGACGACAGGCGCGCAGGCCGGCCGGCAGCAGGTGCCGCTGTTCGAGCCGGATCCGCTGTGGTCGCAAGCGTTGCCGAACAAGTGGGTGACCGGGCAAGTTGGCGGTGTCGCGGTCGATTCACATGACAACCTGTGGGTTTTCCACCGCCCGGATACGATTCCTGACGGCGAAAAAGCTGCGTCCCTGAATCCCCCTCAGGCGGAGTGCTGCATTCCGGCGCCGGCCGTGCTGGAATTCGACACGAACGGGAAATTTCTCCAGGCGTGGGGCGCCACTGGCACCGGCTACGAATGGCCGGCTTCTCAACATGGAATCTTCGTCGACTACAAGGACAACGTCTGGCTGAGCGGAAATGCGAAGGACGACAACCAGATTTTGAAGTTCACGACCAAAGGTCAGTTCCTCATGCAGATCGGCCATGCGGGGAAGAACAAGGGCAGCAACGACGTCGAGAACCTGGGCGGCCCTGCCGGCTTGTTCGTGTACCCCAAGACGAACGAATTGTTCGTCGCCGACGGATATTTCAACCACCGCGTCATCGTCTTCGATGCGGACACGGGCGCGTACAAGCGCCACTGGGGCGCATACGGCAAGAGGCCCGACGATGGAATCAAGTTCCCTGCTCGCGCGCAGCTCATTCAAGGACCGCCGCCCGAGGGGTTCAACAACCCCGTGCACGCCGTTCTGGTGACGAACGACGACATGGTCTATGTCGCCGATCGCACGAACAACCGGCTTCAGGTGTTCAAGCTCGACGGAACGTTCGTGAAGGAAGTCTTCATCGCAAGAAACACGCTCCAGGCCGAAGGGACGGTTCACCACTTCGCCGTCTCGCCGGACAAGGAGCAGAAGTTCCTCTACATCGTGGATGGCTCGAACAAGGCGATTCGCGTCCTGAATCGGCAGACGATGGAGATCGTGTCGTCGATCGGCGGCCACGCCGGACACAATGCGCGGGAGTTCTTCCACGCGCACAGCTTCGCGAGCGACTCGAAAGGCAACCTGTTCATCGGCGAAGTCAACAACGGGCAGCGCTATTACCGGTATGCGTTCAAGGGGATGGAACCTGCCCCGGCGCCAGCCCGCTAGCGATGTTGGCGCGTGCCCTTCCGCTCGTGATGCTCGTGCCGCTCACAATTGTGTGCCTCGGCTGCGCGCTGCAAACGTCTCATCGAGCGGCTGACGTGCTCCGCGTCCAGCTCGACGAGGACTGGAAGTACTGGATGACGCAGTATCCGGAGCTGGCGACCTCGATCGGGTTTCCGGGTCAGAACGGCCGGTGGACCGATTATTCCCAGCCGGCGATCGACGCGCGCGCCGCGCACCTGAAGGCCAGCCTCCTACGTCTGTCGGCTATCGATCGCGCGCGTCTGGATCGGGACGATCAGCTGAACCTCGATCTGTACCGCGATCTGCTCGACACCGCCATCAAAGGCCTCGATTTCCAGAATGACGCGATTCCGATTCGCGGAGTCATTCCGCACAACCTGCTGATGCCCATCAACCAGCTCGAAGGCGTCCAGCAGGACATCCCGCGAACGATCGCGCTCATGCCCGCCGCCACGCGCGAAGACTACGAGAACATCGTGTCCCGCCTTGAAGGAGCAGACGCGCCGGTGGATCAAACCATTGCGCTGATGGAGCGCGGACTCGCGGCCGGGACGACGCCTCCAGCCGTCACGCTGCGCGACGTGCCAAATCAGGTGAAGGCGGAGATCGTCGACGATCCGCTGAAGAGCCCGATGCTGACGGCGTTCACCACGTGGCCGGCGTCGCTTTTGGAAGCTGATCGTGTCGCGCTGACGAAGCGCGCAACGGCCGCCTACGTGCAACATGTCGGGCCGGCGTTCAGAAAGCTCCATGACTTTCTCACGTCCCGCTACTTACCGGGATGTCGCGCGACGACCAGCGCGAGCGCCCTGGCGAATGGCGCGGCACTGTACGCCTATAACGTCAAGTGGCACACCACGACCGACAAGACGCCCAAGGAGATCCACGATCTGGGCCTCTCGGAAGTCAAACGCATCCGCGCGGAGATGGATCAGGTCATCGCGGCATCGGGCTTCAAGGGCAGCTACGCGGAATTCGCGACGTTCCTGCGCACCAGCCCGCAGTTCTACTTTACCGACGCCGAATCGCTCCTGACCGCGTACCGAGACATCGCCAAGCGCGCCGATCCCGAGCTCGCGCATCTGTTCGGACGCCTGCCGCAGACGCCGTACGGCGTGAAACGCGTGCCCGACGCCATCGCCCCATCGCAGACCACCGCCTATTACGAACAGGGATCGTTCGTCGCCGCGCGGGCGGCGAACATGTTCGCCAATACGTACAAGCTCGACTCGCGTCCGAAGTGGGAAATGGAAACGCTGACGATGCACGAGGCGGTGCCGGGGCATCACATTCAGATCTCGATCGCGCAGGAGTTGCAGGGGCTGCCGGAGTTCCGCAAGAACTCGAGCTACACCGCGTTTGTCGAAGGCTGGGGACTCTATGCTGAATCACTTGGCGGGGAGATGGGTTTCTACAAGGATCCCTATTCGAAGTTCGGTTGGCTGACGTACGAGATGTGGCGGGCAGTCCGGCTGGTCGTCGATACGGGCCTGCACTCGATGGGGTGGACGCGCGATCAGGCCATCGACTTCTTCCGCGCCCACGCCGCCAAGACCGATCAGGACATCATCGTCGAAGTGGATCGATACATCGTGTGGCCGGGTCAGGCGCTGGGGTACAAGATGGGCCAGCTCAAGATTCGAGAGCTGCGAATGAACGCCGAACGCCAGCTCAGGGCGCGGTTCGACGTCCGTCAGTTTCATGATGTCGTCCTCGGCCAGGGCGCCGTCCCCCTTGAGGTGCTCGAGCGACAGGTGAGTGCGTGGGTGGCGAGAGTGGGCGCACAGAAATAGAGCGAGGGGTCTCTGTGATGTTAGGCACACTACGAACGATGGGAGTGAGGTAAGCTATCCAGCTATCCAGCATGCCGCTGTTCTCCGTCACGAAGGACAAACTCGGGCCAGTTGCTCAAACGAATTTCGATTCCGAGAAGGCGCTTCAGCGCCTGATCGAAACGAATCTGGGTGCCGTGTTCAGCTGCCGTTTCGTGGCGTCCGAGCATCCGACCGGAGCGCAGCACTCGGGTCGAATTGACACGCTGGCGTTGTCCGAAGACAACAATCCCGTGGTCATCGAGTACAAGAAGGTTGAATCGTCTGACCTGATCAATCAGAGTCTGTTCTACCTTTCGTGGATTCACGACCATAGGGGCGACTTTGAGATTGCCGCACAGAAGGCCCTCGGTGCGAAGGTCGACGTGGACTGGTCAGACGTCCGCGTGATCTGCATCGCGCCGAACTATCGCCGGTACGATTTGCATGCCGTCCGTGTCATGGGAGCAAACTTGGAACTTTGGACGTACAGGCTGTTTGCGAACGGCAATCTGTATCTCGAAGAGGTCTTCCAGAAGTCGGAAGGTGCGGTAGAAGCGGCTGGGGTCGCTAAGAGCCCTGTGATGGTTTCGGCAGGAAAGAAGGCCGCCCTTACTCGGGCGACGGGTTCGTACACCTTCGAGCAACACTTGGTAGACGTCCCAGCGGACGTCAGGGAACTCGCGGTCGCAACAAATGACTTCGTCACTGGGCTCGATCCGTCGATCGAGGTCGTGCCGAAGAAATTCTACGTCGCTTACAAGACGTCCCAGAACCTCGTGTGTATGGTCGTGCAGAAGAAGCGCCTGTTCCTGTATCTGAAACTCGACCCTAAGAAGGTCCAGGGACCGAACGGTATCTCAAGGGACGTGTCCGACGTCGGTCACTCTGGTACTGGCGACTTGGAGGTAACGGTGTCGGCGATCCAGCACCTCGATAGCGCAAAGCCTTTCATCGAGGCAGCGTATCAGCAGGTCGGAGGGTGAACCGCCTAACCGGCGTTTGCAGCCGGTGCGATCGTGAGTCTTCGCGGCTGAAACACGATCGTTGATGTGGCTGCTTGGTGGTGCGGAGAGGGTAAGATCGAATCATGCCCAAGGACTTCAAAGACATCTTTCGCGACGCTGCCGAGCTGTCGGAACACGATCGAGCCACGCTGGCTGGTCTGTTGATCGAGTCGCTTGAAAGCGAGCCAGACGCGGAGGTCGAGGCCGTATGGGCCGCCGAAATCGAGCGTCGAGTCGCGGAGCTGGATGCTGGTACCGTTAGGACAATTCCCTGGGAAGACGTTCGCCAGCGACTCCTCGACCGGCTGAATGCGCGTTAGTTTCCATCCCCGAGCTCGGGACGAGGTCGAAGAGGCGCAAGCGTGGTACGAGGAGCGTAGCCTGTTAGCTGCGGCAGGTTTCCTGCAGGAGTTGTCTAGGGTCGTTCGACACGTGCGGGAAGCACCATATCGTTATCCCGTTGCTTTGCATGGCACGCGGCAGATCATCCTGGAACGGTTTCCTTTCAATATTTTCTACCGTGTGTCGGCGAATGAGGTCGTTATCGTCGCCGTGGCTCACCAAAAACGCCAGCCGGGCTACTGGGCAGGTCGATAAAGAGCAGCCCAGTCTAACAGGCCGCGGGTGAGCCGCGTTGCGTTGCCCGTCTTGGATTCAGCGGTAGACGTCCCGGCGGTGGCCAATCTCGACAATCGTGAGGGCCAGCCGGGCATCGTCAACGGAATAGAGCACTCGGTAGTTGCCTTGGCGGAGGCGATACTTCTCCTGGCCGGAGAGTTTCTCAGTGCCAGCGGGGCGTGGTTCGGAGGCCAGATGCTGGATCTTGATCGCAATGCGCCTTCGGTCCTTGGGAGGAACGGCCTCGAGTTCCTTCGCAGCGGATGGCTTAATGAGAAGCCTATAACTTGCCACGCCGCTTCAGGTCCTTCAGGACGTCCTCGAAGGCCAGGCTGGGTTCCCTGGCCCTGGCCTCAAAGGTCGCGAGGTCGTCTGCATCCTCGGCCAAGCTGCGGCGAACGGCCGTGTTCACCAAGTCAGACAGACTATGGTCCGTCTGGACGGCTTTTACGCGAAGGGCTTTGTGCAGGCTCACGTCGAAATACACAGTGGCACGCCTGAGATCAGCCATGCATGTATTATGGCGTCATGACACTAGAACGTCAAGTCGCTATAACGTTGCCAAGTCGTAGCGTCCGTTTGTTTCGGCCATTGCCGTCAAGATTAGCCGATAGAGGCTATCGATGAGAAACGGAAAAAACGGCAAAAACGCGCTCGTCGCCCTCGTGGCGTCCGGACTGATCGGGACCGCTCCGGCATGGGCACAAAGCCCGGACACGATCATGGTCAATGGGAAGGTCCTGACCGTTGACAGCCAGTTTTCAGTCCGACAGGCGATCGCGATTCGCGACGGGAAAATCGCGGCGGCCGGCAGCACGGCCGACGTGCAGAAACTGGCCGGCCCGGCAACGCGCGTGATCGATCTGCAGGGGCGAACGGTGATCCCCGGCCTCATTGACTCGCACCTTCACGCCATCCGCGCGGCGCTGAGCTTCAGCACGGAAGTGAATTGGATTGGCGCCCCCTCGCTGGTCGACGCGCTCGGCCGTATCCGCGGCGCGGCCCGGACGATGAGGCCGGGAGCGTGGCTGATCGTCGCGGGCGGGTGGAACGTGCAGCAGTTCAAGGAGAATCGCCGGCCGACGCAGGCGGAGCTCGTGGCCGCGGCGCCGAACAACCCGGTGTACGTGCAGCTGGGGTACGGATGGGCGATGTTGACGCCTTCGGCGATGAAGGCCTTGAACATCAACGCGGAAGCGGACCTCCCGTCCGGGGGCCGGTTCGAAAAAGACGCGGGCGGCAAAGCCACCGGAGCGGTGATAGGAGGACAGGGCGCCATCATCGCGCTGTTCGATCGGCTGCCCAGGCCGACATTCGACGAGCAGGTCGACGGCACCAGGAAGTTTTTCCGCGAGCTCAATCGTCTCGGGTTGACCGGCGTCGTCGATCCGGGCGGCAACAACCTCGCGCCGGACGATTATCAGGCGCTGTTCAAGGTCTGGCGCGACCGGCAGATGACCGTTCGCGTCGCTTACAGCCTCTGCGGCCAGACGCCAGGCTCTGAATTCGAGGAGCTCAGGAGTTGGACGGCGCTGCTGCCGATCGGATTTGGCGACGACATGCTGCGCTTCAACGGCCTCGGCGAGCGCATCACCGCCGCGATGAACAACAACGACAAGCCGACAGAGGCGGAGAAGGACCGGTACTACCAGATCGCGAAGTGGGCTGCCGAGCGCGGCATGTCGCTGACGATGCACTGGGGGCGCGACGCGTCGGTGGATCAGCTGCTCACCATCTTCGAGCGCGTGAACAAGGAAGTGCCGATCGCGGATCTGCGATGGTCGATCGCCCACCTCAACGACGCCTCCGTTCAGAGCCTTGGGCGGATGAAGGCGCTCGGCGTCGGCTGGACCGTGCAGGACGCGATGTACTTCGGCGGCGATCAATTCGTGCAGCAGGCCGGAGCGGAAGCCGCGCGCCGCGTGCCGCCGGTCAACACGGCCGCCAGAATCGGCGTGGTCGTCGGCGCGGGCACGGACGCGCACCGGGTTGCGTCGTACAACCCGTTCACGGCGCTGCAATGGTTTCTGGATGGCAAGACCGTCGCTGGCGTCGCCATTCGCGGACCGGAGGAAACGCCGACGCGAGCCGACGCGCTGCGCTTCTACACGCGCGGGAGCGCGTGGTTTTCCCGTGACGAAGACAAGCGAGGATCTCTGGAGATCGGGAAGCTCGCCGATCTCGCGGTGCTCTCCAAGGACTACATGACGGCGCCCGTCGATGAGATCGGCGGAATCGAGTCCGTGCTGACCATGGTCGGCGGCAAGACGGTGTACGCCTCCGGGCCGTATCGGCAGTTGGAGGAGCCACGATGAAGGCTCCCGTGATTGTTCCTATGGCGGCCAACTGGCCGGTGTGATCTTCTTCACGTCCGCGTCAGACTTCAGAGCTTGGCTCGAGCGTCATCATCGGACGGCGACCGAGCTTTGGGTCGGCTTCCATAAAAAAGGCTCGGGTAAACCGGGCATCAGCTACGCGGAAGCGGTGGACCAGGCGCTCTGTTTCGGCTGGATCGACGGCTTGAAAAAGCGAAAAGCGTGTCGACGAGCACAGGTACACGCATCGTTTCTCACCGCGGCGGCCCAAGAGCGTCTGGAGCGACATCAACACGAAGCGCGCTGAAGAACTGACGCGCCTCGGGCTGATGAGCCCTTCGGGCGCGAAGGCGTTCGAGCAACGCGATCCCGCGAGGTCTGGGATCGATTCGTTCGAGAACAGGCCGAAGTCGCTCGAGACCGTCCTCGAACGGCAATTCAAACGACATAAGAACGCGTGGGCGTTTTTCGGGGCGCAGCCGCTTGGTTATCGTCGAATCGCGATCCTCTGGGTGATGAGCGCCAAGAAGGACGAGACGAGGTTGAGGCGCCTGTCGCAGCTGATTCGCGACTCGGCCAACGGCCTGCGGCTCGCCCTCCTCTCGGGCCGCGCTCAGCATCGCACGTAGCGTCCCCCGATCAGCGCTGCAAGCCTGTAGCGTCAAGAAATTGCGCAAGACAAAACTGTCGATATATATTACGGCCGCGCATTCGGCGCGAGATTCCGCAAATCGGGAGGGTGGCGATGCAGTCAGTCAAGAGCATCGTGCGGCCGGACAAGGTCGACGATGTCAAGGAAGCGCTTGCGAAGATCGGCGTCTCGGGGATGACCGTGACGGAGGTCCGTGGACACGGCAAGCAGAAGGGGCATACGGCCGTGTACCGCGGGAAGGAGTATCAGGTCACGCTCTTGCCGAAGATGCAGATCGAAACCGTCGTGCCGGACGACATCGTCGAGGCGGCCGTTCAGGCCATCATCACCGCCGCGCGCACCGGTGAGATCGGCGACGGTCGGGTGTTCGTCGCGCCGGTGACCCGCAGCTACAAGATCCGCACCGGCGAAAGAGAAGGGATGTGAGGCGATGAATCAGGCTGACACAGCGTGGATGCTGATTTCGACCGCCCTCGTGCTGCTGATGACGCCGGCGCTGGCGTTCTTCTATGGCGGTCTGGTGCGGTCGAAGAACGCCCTCAACACGATGATGATGAGCTTCGTGTCCCTCGGCGTCGTCGGCATGGTCTGGGCCGTCATCGGATACTCGCTCGCATTCGCCCCGGGGAATGACTGGATTGGCGACGCGTCGCGGCTGTTTCTGAAGGGCGTCGGGCTGGAAGGCGTGGGACCGGCCGGTGACCAGATCCCGCATTACCTGTACATGTGCTACCAGGGGACGTTCGCCATCATCACCGCGGCGCTCATCTCCGGCGCCATCGTCGAGCGCATGCGTTTTTCGGCGTACGCGATCTTCATCACGCTGTGGTCGATCGTCGTGTACAGCCCGATCGCCCATTGGGTCTGGGGCGGCGGGTGGTTATCCAAGATGGGCGCGCTCGACTTCGCCGGCGGCACCGTGGTTCACGTCAACGCCGGCGTCGCGGCGCTCGTCGCCGCGTGGGTCCTCGGACCACGGCGCGACTACCGCTCCACCGGGCTGCTGCCGCACAACATCCCGTTCGCGCTGCTCGGGGCAGGTGTGTTGTGGTTCGGCTGGTTCGGGTTCAACGCCGGCAGCGCTGTCGCGGCCAACGGCATCGCGGCGCTCGCGTTCACGGCAACCATGCTCGCCCCGACGGCGACGCTCGTCGTGTGGATGCTGCTGGACATCGCGCGCACGGGTAAGCCGACGGCCGTGGGCACGGCGACGGCGATCGTCGTCGGATTGGTCGCCATCACACCGGCGGCCGGCTTCGTCGGCCCGATGAGCGCGCTGCTCCTGGGCGGGCTGGCGGCGTTCCCGAGCTATTTCGGGCTGCTATGGCGGGCGAGCACGTCGTTCGACGATTCGCTCGACGTCGTGGCGGCGCACGGTTTGGGCGGCACCGTCGGGGCGCTGCTCACCGGGGTGTTCGCGCAAAAGGCGCTGAACGGTGTCGCCGACGGCGCCCTGTTTGGGAATCCTGGGCAGGTTCTGATCCAGGGCACGGCTGTTCTCGCCGCCATCGTCTACAGCGGCGTCCTGAGCTTCGTCCTGTTGAAGCTGGTGGGTCTGGTGGTGCCGTTGCGCGCCGACCGCGATGATGAGAGCGTCGGGATGGACGTGAGTCAACACGGCGAGGAGGCCTACGTCCACGCGGAAGGGTCGGCCGCGCAGGTCTAGCGGCATCTCGTATTCGGCTTCGACGAGCAGCTCTTTCTCGAGCGCTGATCGAGGGTCCTCCCCCGAAGCCGCGCGCGAAGCCACCGCATGGCGATGTAGGATGTCAAAGAGGAGCCCGTTATGCGACGCTGCACAGGCTGTGTGTTCGCCATCCTCGCGTTCATCTGGAGTGGTGCGGCGGCGATCCGCGCCGAGGATCCAGTCGTCCCCGTCTATCACGAGCCGCACCACCGGCAGGTCTTCCAGTACGAGACGACTCGGATTCTGGACGTGCAGATTCCGCCGGGCGACACGTCCTGGTATCACACGCACGAGTCGCCGATCCTGTACGTCACGCTCAGTAATTCCCAGAACCGGATTCAGAACCTGGGACAGGACTGGAACCTACCGGGCGGCGGACGCGGCGCGAACCCGAACGCCAACGCGCCTGCGGCGACGACGAATCCGGCGCGCAACGCGAACTCGAACGCGGCCGGTGGTGCGCCGCCGGCCGCCCGTGTGTCGAGCACGACGAGCTATGTCGAGCAACCGGTGACCCACCGGCTGCAGAACGTGGGCGACCGCCTCTTCCGACTCGTCGCGGTGATCAACGAAGCCAAGGGCGACGACCTCACGTCCCAGGAGGCCGCGGGCTTCGCGGGAAAAGCCGAGTTGACCAATCGCTGGTTCCGCGCCTACCGGTTTACCGTCGCGCCAGGCGAGTCCACATCGCCGCATCGGCACCAGACGCCGGTCGTCATCGTGCAGGCGACGGACGGACGGGCGCGCGGCGTCGGTGCGATGAAGTTCGATTTCACCGAAGCGGGCCGGTGGGCGTTCTTCGATGCGGGCGACGCGCACGAGATCCGAAATACGGGCACTGCTCCAGTGGACTTCGTCGAGGTTGAAGTGCGGCGTCCGGCGCAATAGCCGCTGCGATCCCCGATGATGACATGCGACATCGCCGACGAAACCTTCGAAGGTCCGTTTCGAGTTGAAGTTTCTCGAGGCGCATCGCGAACCGCGGTAGAATTCGGGTTCTTGGAGCGACACTATGACCAGACGCCGCGTTGCGTTTCTTGCCGGATCGATCCTGTCAGCCTTGCTGGTCTCAGTGCCGCTGCTGGTGGGCGTGCGCACGGCCGCCCAGTCGCTGCCGTCGCGTCTCACCGATCAGGAATTCTGGAAGCTCACGTCAGACTTTTCCGAACCTGACGGCACGTTCCGATCCGACAACCTCCTCTCGAACGAGGTCTGGCTTCAGCACGTGATTCCCGATCTGCTGAAGACCGCGAAAACTGGCCGCGTGTACATGGGTGTCGGCCCCGAGCAGAACTTTACCTACATGACGACGCTCAGGCCGGCGATGGCATTCATCGTCGACATCCGGCGCGGGAATCTGGATCTTCACCTGGTGTACAAGGCGTTGTTCGAGCTGTCGGCCGATCGCGCTGAGTTCGTATCGCGGCTGTTCTCCAGGAAACGTCCTGACGGTCTCACCGACAAATCAAGCGTGAATGAGATCTTCGCCGCCTTCGCGAGCGTTGAACGCAGCGAGACGTTCTATGCCGAGAACCTGAAGGCGATTCAGGACCATCTCGTCACCACACACGGCTTCAAGTTGTCGGACCTCGATCAGTCCGGCATCGAGTACGTCTACAGCGTGTTTTCGATGTTCGGACCCCGGATCAACTACTCGTCGAGCGGCGCCGGGTTTTTCGGCGGCAACCGGCAGCCGACCTACGCCGACCTCATGATCGCGACCGATGGGGACGGCGTCTCTCGCAGCTATCTCTCGAGCGAAGACAATTTCCGGTTTCTCAAGGATCTCGAGAGCAAGAACCTGGTCGTGCCGGTCGTCGGCAATTTTGCCGGGCCGAGAGCCATCCGCGCGGTGGGCCAGTATCTGAAGGACAAGAGCGCGACGGTGTCCGCCTTCTACCTATCGAACGTCGAGATGTACCTGATGCAGGACGGCCTGATGGGAAATTTCTGCCGCAACGTGGCGACGCTGCCGCTCGACGAGACGAGCACGTTCATTCGGTCGTCCCGCGGCGGCCGCTACGGACAAGGCTTCGGACTGAACTCGGAGCTCGGACGGATGGCGGTGGAAGTCGAGCGCTGCGAGACGTCACGGCGATGACGCGACGCGAGGAGGCGCAGGTCGATGGCGATCACCAAAGGCACGATGACCGACGAGCAGCGCAAGTCGATCGCGCTCGAATACCTGAAGGCGTTCGATAATGCCGGAAAAACGTCGAACGGCGGGAGCATCCTCGACCTGTTCGCCGACGATGCCCAGGTCTTTTTTCCGAAGTGGGGGCTCGCCACCGGCAAGAAGCAGATCGGGCAGCTGTTCTCCGACTTCGGCGGCGGCATCAAGAACATCCTGCACGATTACGCCACGTTCAACTGGATCATGACCGGCACCGACACGTTCGCCGTCGAGGGGACGAGCGCCGGCACGCACAAGGAAGGATCGTGGCGCGCCGGCGTCAGCCACGCCGGCCGGTGGTGCGACGTGTTCGAGATCCGCGACTTCCTGATCCAGCGCTGCTTCATCTATCTCGATCCGGATTACGCGGGACTCGACACCGCGCGGTACCACTGGCTGTCGGCGGGCGGCCGCGATGCCTCGAAGCCGATGGGCTAGGCAAGAATTCAAAATTCGGAATTCGAAATTCAAAATTCGAAAGGTGCAGCCATGGCTCGAAGACGACTGATCGCGACGGTGGCCGTTTTCACTCTGCTGCCGGCGCTGGCGGGCGCGGAGGTCGCGCGCGTCGAGATCACCACACGCCGCGACGTGGCGGGCGGACGGCCGTTCGGTGCTGGCGGTGCGTACGAGCTCATCGTCGGACGCGTGCTTTTCGTCGTCGATCCGGCGAACCCGCGCAACCGGGTCGTGACGGACATCGAGAAGGCGCCCCGCAACGCGGCCGGCCTCGTCGAGCTGTCGGCCGATTTGTCGATTCTCAAGCCGAAAGAGACGGGCCGCGGCAACGGCGTCGCGCTCATCGACGTCGTCAATCGCGGCCGGCGAACGATTCTGGCGTCGTTCAACCGCGCAGCGCCATCGGCCGATCTGTCGACCGACGCCGAGCTCGGCGATGGACTGCTGCTCGCGCAGGGTTACACGCTGGTGTGGGTGGGCTGGGAATTCGACGTACCCCGCCGCGATGGCTTGTTCCGGATCGACGTGCCGTCTGCGACGGGGACGGCCGGCGTCGTTCGCGCGTATTTCACGCCTGACGCTCGTCGTCCCGACGCCACGGTCGGCGACTTGAGCGGGTACAAGCCGGGCAATCCGGCTGCGGCCGACAACGCGTTGACCGTGCGCGACGGCATGCAGGGCGCTCCAGCGACGATCGCGCGGGAGAAGTGGCAGCTGGCCGGGAACGTCGTGACGCTGGAGGGTGGATTCGAGCCGGGCCGCACGTACGATCTCGCATACACCGTGTCGAACCCGCCGGTCTCCGGGCTCGGCTTCGTCGCCGTGCGGGATACGGCCTCGTGGCTCAAATACGTCCCCGACGCAGTCACATCGGCAAGGTACGCGTACGCGTTCGGATCCTCACAAAGCGGTCGATTCCTCCGCGACTACCTCTACCACGGCTTCAACACGGACGAGCGCAACCGGCAGGTCTTCGACGCGGTTATGGCGCACATCGCCGGCGCCGCCCGGACCGATCTGAACAAACGATTTGCGACGCCGACCGGTCTGGCGCAGTTCACAGCGACGTCCTTTCCCTTTACCGACGGCAAGTATCGCGATCAGGTCACGGGTGCCGAGGAAGGCGCGCTCGATAACCCGCGCGCGCGCGATCATCAGCCGAAAATCTTCTACACGAATACCGGCGTCGAGTACTGGGGCGGAGGCCGCGTGGCCGCGCTCATTCACACGACGCCGGATGGATCGAAGGACGTCACACTGCCGGACAATGAGCGCGCGTACCTTCTGACCGGATCGCAGCACGGGCCGGCGCGGTTTCCGCCGGCGGTCACCAACGGCCAGCAGAAAGACAACCCGAACGACTACTGGTTGACGATGCGCGCGCTGCTGGTGGCGATGGACAAATGGGTCCGCGACCGCGTGGCGCCGCCGGCGAGCCGCTATCCGCGATTGCAGGACGGCACGCTGGTGCGCGCGGCTGACGTCGCGTTCCCGAGCATGCCGGCGGTCAGGTGGCCTCGGAGCGCTTCAGCGGGTGGACGCGCCGCGAATCGTCTGATCGCACAGGATGGGGGGTCGGGCACGCCGCTGCCGCTTCTCGTGCCGCAGGTCGATCAGGACGGGAACGAGCGCGCGGGGATTCGGCTTCCCGATATCGCCGTGCCGCTCGCGACCTACACCGGATGGAATTTTCGCAAGCCTGGCATCGGCGCACCCGATCAGTTGTTCCCACTGCTCGGATCGTATGTGCCCTTTGCCAGCACGAAGGCGGACAGCGACCAGACGCACGACCCTCGCGCGGCGATCGACGAGCGGTACCAGTCGCGCCAGCAATATCTGGGGCTCGTCCAAGAAGCAGGCGCCGCGCTCGTGAAGGATCGCTATCTGCTGGCGGACGATCTGGCCGCCATCGTCAAGCGCGCGGGCGAGCACTGGGATCTGCTGGCGACGCGGCGCAGCACCGCGACGCGCTAACCAAAGCGGTCGTTCACAGCGCGTCGACGGCTTCGAGCACCTCGTCGACGTGCTTGTCGACCTTGACCTTGTCCCATCGTCTCGCGACCTTGCCGTCCGCGCCGATGAGATACGTCGTGCGCGCGATGCCCATGAATTTGTGGCCGTACAGCGACCGCTGCTGCCAGGCGCCGTACTTCTCCGCGACCGCATGATCCTCGTCCGCGAGCAGCGGAAAGTTCAGGTCGTACTTGCCCGCGAACCGCCCTTTGCTCGCTTCGTCGAGGATGCTCACGCCCAAGACGGCGGCTTTGTTCGTCTTGAACCTCGGCAAGTTGTCACGAAACGCGCACGCCTCCTTCGTACATCCCGGCGTGTCGTCCTTCGGGTAAAAGTAGAGGACGACCGGCCGGCCCTTATGGTCGTCCAGCCGATGTGTTTTTCCGTTCTGGTCCTTGAGAGAGAACGCCGGCGCCTTCTTTCCGGGATCGATCAGCGGCATAGCGTTAACGATATCATCTGGCGTTGGCCGGGACGGTCTAAAGACCGTCCTCTACATGTTGTCGCGGTAGGGCACGCCCTTCAGGGCGTGCCATGAAGGAGATGTTTTCGATGTCGAAATCAGCGCGCGCCTTCGTGGTCGCCGCCCTGTTGCTCGTGGTGTCCGGGCTCGCGGCCTTCGAACTTCGATTGCACGCAGACGAGGGCATGTGGACGTTCGATAACCCGCCGGTCGCGCAGTTGCGCGACAAGTACGGCTTCACGCCGACGCCGGCCTGGCTCGACCACCTCCGTCTCTCGAGCGTTCGCTTCCAGGACGGCGGATCGGGATCGTTCGTCAGCGCGAAGGGCCTCGTGCTCACCAATCATCACGTCGCGCTCGGGCAGCTCCAGAAGGTGTCGTCGGCGCAGAAGAATTACGTGTCCGACGGGTTTTACGCGAAGACCGCCGCTGAGGAGCTCAAATGTCCGGACCTCGAGCTGAACGTGCTGGTCTCGATGGAGAACGTCACGTCCCGCGTGCAGGGCGCGGCGCCGGCACGCGCGTCGGCGACGCAGGCGCTTGACGCGCGCAAGAAGGTCATCGCGGCGATCGAGCAGGAGAGCACGTCGGCGACCGGCCTGCGCTCCGACGTCGTGCCGCTCTATCAGTCCAGCGAGTACTGGCTGTATCGCTACAAGAAGTACACCGATGTGCGGCTGGTCTTCGCCCCCGAGCAGCCGATCGCGTTTTTCGGCGGTGATCCCGACAACTTCACCTACCCGCGCTACGACTTCGACATCGCCCTGTTCCGCGCGTACGAGAACAACGCGCCGGTCGCCAGCCGCGAGTATCTCAAGTGGTCCGCGAAGGGGGCCGCCGACGGCGAGCTGGTCTTCGTCTCGGGCCATCCGGCGTCGACCGACCGGCTCGCCACATCCGCGCAGCTCGAAACCGAGCGCGACGTCGTCTATCCGATCTCGATCAACGTCGTCAGCCGCCGCATCGCGGCGCTGCGAAAGTACAGCGAGCTTGGCGCGGAGCAGACCCGGCAGGCGGCCAATACGGTGTTCGGCCTCGAGAACGCGCTCAAGGCGTACAAGGGAGAATTCCAGGGCCTCAACGACGCGAAGCTGATGGCGAAGAAGCGTAACGAGGAACGCGATTTCCGCGCGCGGCTCGACGCCAACCGCGAATGGAAGGCGGCGTACGGCGGCGCGTGGGACTCGATCGCTGCGGCGGAACGCGTCAATCGCAATCTTTACAAAGCGAGCCGCTTCCAGCAGCTGCGCGGATCGAGTCTCGCGGGACTCGCCGGATCGCTGGTGCGCTACATCGAGGAGAAGCAGAAGCCCGATGCCGAGCGGCTCAACGGCTATCACGATTCGCAGCTTGCCGGCCTCGAGCTCCGGTTGTTCTCTCCCGCACCTGTCTATCCGGCGCTGGACGAGGCGCTGCTCGCCGACGCGCTGCAGCAGTCGCTCGAGGAGCTGGGGCCGGCCGATCCGTTCAACGTGTCGGTGCTGAAAGGGCGAACGCCGCAGGCTGTCGCCAAGGACGCGACCGGCGGCACGAAGCTGGCCGATCCCGCGGCGCGCAAGGCGCTCGCGGCCGCCGGGCCGCCTGGGCTCGCCGCCTCAACGGACCCGCTCATCGTGCTCGCGCGCACGGCCGACACCTTTGCGCGGAAGAACCAGAAGGCGCTCGACGATCAGGTGACGAGCATCGAGACCGCGGCCGGAGAAAAGATCGGCCGCGCCCGGTTCGCCGTCTACGGGCATTCGGCGTACCCCGACGCGACGTTCACGCTGCGCCTCTCGTACGGACAGGTCAAAGGCTACCCGATGAACGGCACGATCGCGCCGCCCAAGACGACCCTGTACGGGCTCTACGAGCGGTCGTCCGCCTTCGACAACAAGCCGCCCTTCGAGCTGCCGCGCCGTTACGTGGAGCGGCGGGGGTCGCTCGATCTTTCCACGCCGATGAACTTCGTGACGACGAACGACATCATCGGCGGCAATTCCGGATCGCCGGTCGTCAATCGCAACGGTG
>JAHFUI010000306.1 GCA_023265175.1 Acidobacteriota bacterium | reverse complement strand
GGCGGCGTCGCCCGGCACAACGAGCGCCACCGCCGCGATGATGCAGCCGCCGGCGAGCGTTCGAAGAAAGCTGCGCATCCTGTTTAATCTTAGCAGGCCGTCGTGAAAGTCACACGGCCCGTGAGTCACGAAGGATCTTGCCACGGAGTCACGGATCCACAGAGATTTTCTTAAGGTTTTCTCTGCGTCTCGGTGACTGTGGCGAATTTCTCAGTGTCTCGCGGCCCGTCGGACTTGCACCCTGGGCCGCTAGCCTGAATGTCCACGGACCGGAATTCCCCTAACGTGACCGACGCTGTCAGCGGCTACGCGGCGTCGGTCGTCAACCGGAGCGTTCGATCGTCCTACCACGCGTGCTGAATCGGGTCGCGGCGCCCGGCTGCCTCCTGTCCTCCGCTGTGACACCGGGTTCGATCGTGGCGAGGACGTGCTGAGTTTCGCCCGCGTGCTGCTCCTGCTCGTGCCTGTCAATGCCGCGCTCACCCTGCGAAGCGCACCGCGGTGGCATTAGCGTATTAGTG
The DNA here is from genome assembly GCA_023265175.1 of Acidobacteriota bacterium. Lineage (GTDB taxonomy): Bacteria > Acidobacteriota > Vicinamibacteria > Vicinamibacterales > CAVVIG01 > JAHFUI01. The sequence continues at coordinate 2,086 of JAHFUI010000306.1, read as the reverse complement.
CTCTGACTTAGTGATAATCACGGTTCGTGATCGAAAAGCAGGCTGTGGCGAGAGGGTTCGCTGATCAGGAGACCCAGGAGCGGCAATACGGCGCCTGTAGGCCTGTCGGCTCCTACAACCGGCAGTAGCCGCACAAGGGTGTTGACACCACAGCTTGCGTGTTGCATAATGCTGATGTGCCTATAGGCGCACCAAAAGACCTAATCGCCTGTCGCCAGTTCTTCCTCGAGTCGACGCAGCCGAAGCAGCGGCAATACGAGGCCCTGCGCGCCTACTTCGTCGACAGTCGCTCCTCGCAGGAGGCGGCCACCGCCTTTGGCTACTCGGTCGGGTCCTTCCGGGTACTGTGTCACCATTTCCGTCGCGACCTGAGCCCCGAGTTCTTTGTCGCGCCGCGGCGGGGCCCGCAGACGCAGCCGAAGAAAGCGGCGGCGCGGGACGCCATCGTGGATCTGCGGAAGCAGAATTACTCGGTCTACGAGATCAGCGAGACGTTGACGGAGCGCGGCCTGCCCTTGAGTCCCACCGGGGTCCGAGAGGTCCTCAAGGCAGAAGGGTTCGCGGCGCTCCCGCGGCGGCTCGATGACGAGCGCCCGGATCGCGTGCACCCCCTCACGGAGGCGGTGGCAGACGTGCGCGCGTTCTCGCTCGCGCCGCGTCGCTTCCCCACGCGCTGCGGCGGCCTCTTCCTCTTCCTGCCGGATCTGGTCCGCCTGCACCTGGACTCGATCGCCAAGACCGCCCGGCTCCCCGGCTCCACGATGATCCCGGCGACGCACGCGGTCCGTGCGAGTCTGGCCCTCAAGCTCTGGGCCATCGAGCGCAAACGCCATGTGATGCCGTTGGTCACCGACGCGGGGCTCGCGCTGTTCTCGGGGCTCAATGTCACGCCCAAGAAGAGCTACCTCTCGGAGTATTCGTCCCGCGTCGATCCCCGCAAGACCACGCAGGTCCTGTCGGCGTGGCACGCCGCCGTGACCCGCGACCGCCTCTTCGACGGGACGTCCTTCAACCTCGACTTCCACTCCGTCCCCTATTACGGCGAGCACCCGGTCGTCGAGCGCCACTATGTCTCCGCGCGCAGCCGGCGGCAACCCAGTGTCCTCGTCTTTCTCGCCCAGGATGCCGAAGGCCGGGCGTTTTGCTATTCCAATGCCGACATCCGCAAGGGCGAGGAGCCCGAGGAAGTCTTCCGCTTCATCGCCTTCTGGCAGCGGATCCACAAGGCCAAGCCGCGTCACCTCGTGTTTGACTCTCGACTGACGACGTACCCGAACCTGGCGCGCCTCGACCAGATGGGCATTACCTTCATTACGCTGCGCCGACGGTCGCCGCAGCTCCTCAAGGCGATCGCGCTGCTCCCGCGCAGTGCGTGGCGGACCGTGGAATTGGACGTGCCGACCCGCAAATACCGAACGCCACGGGTGTACGACCAGAAGGTCCGCCTCGCCGGACGCACGTTCCGCCAGATCTACATCCTCGATCTCGGCCATGAGCAGCCGACGATTCTCCTGACCAACGACCTGCGGGCCCCCATCAACCAGCTCATCACCCGCTACGCCCGTCGGATGCTGATCGAGAACGCACTCTCGGATGCCGTCCGCTTCTTCCACATGGATGCGCTCTCCTCGGCGGTGGGATTCAAAATCGACTTCGACATCGCGCTGCTCGTGATCGCGAGCGGGCTCTACCGCCTGCTCGCCCGTCGCATGCGCGGCTACGGCGAGGCGCAGGCCCGTCACATCTTTCGCGACCTCGTCGATATGCCGGCCACCGTCGACATCACCGCGCGAGCGGTCACCGTCGCCTTCCATCGTCGCGCGCACCTGCCCATCCTGATGGCCTCTGGCCTCTTCGATCAGCCGGTCCGCGTGCCCTGGTGGGATAATCGAACGCTCCGGTTGACGACTGATTCCCAGTAGTGACAGCCGGTCACGTTAGGGGAATTCCGGTCCGTGGACATTCAGGCTAGCGTTGTCACATGGCAGTGAGTGAGCTGACGACTACTCAGACGACCTACCGGGTCGGAACGGCTGGTCGCGATCGTCGACCCGTGGCTGGCCCAGGCGGGAAAGGGCCCGCAGCC
>JAHFUI010000047.1 GCA_023265175.1 Acidobacteriota bacterium | reverse complement strand
GCTGGCTCGCACTGTCCCAGGCGCCGGCGGAGTAGATGAACTGAATGCTCGAGTAGTGGGGATCGGACGCCGTGCTCGTCAGCTTGCGCACAATCTGCCCGGTGGACGCGTCCGCGATATACAGGTCGGTCGAGAAGAAGCTGCGTTCGGACAGGAAGGCGATCCACCGGCCATCGGGACTGATGGCCGGGCCGATATTCAGATCGGCCCCCAGCTCTTTTCCTTTGATGACCAGCCGGCCGACTTCGTTTGGCGGGGCCGTCGTGGCCAGAATCGCCCGGTACGTGTCGTGGATCGATGCGTGCCAGTCGTTCGAGAGCTCTTTCGCGGTGACCCCCAGTACGTTCTTGATCGCCTCGTCGACATCAGCCGCCGCCGCCACCCCAAGGAGTTGTCGCACCACACCGTCGCCAAAACGCCCTCCGACGTAGGCCCAGAATGCCTGGCCCCAGCGGTAGGGAAAGTATTTCGGGTTGTCGAGATCTTTGATCGCCGGCAACGTGTCTTTCCCGTCGGCTGCCCGCGCCGCGTCGCGCAGCCACATGGCCGTATTGGGATCGACGGGACCGAGCGACAGGTACTCGGCCATCCCTTCGATGAACCAGAGCGGCAGGCGTGACGCCTCGCTCTGCCCGCGCGGCGCATCCGGCCTCGTCGTGATGTCGAACTGAAACGCGTGCACGAGCTCGTGGCCGACCACGTGATCGGTGTCCGCGATCGGGCCGCCAAGCGGCAGGATGATGCGACGCCGGAGCGGTTCGGTGACGCCGCCAGTCCCTTCCGTCAATTCGCCACCGATGACATTCGTCTGTTCGAAGTCCGGGTGCGACGCGTAGAGAATCAGCGGCTGACGGCCGCGCAGTCTGTGCGCGAACAGGCGTTCGAGCCGCGCGTACCAGCGCTCCGCAAGTCGAGCGGCGATGTCGACGCCCTGCCGCTCGCTTGGATAGAAGTAGATGTCGAAGTGCTCCGTTTTCAGCACCTCGAATTTGAACTCGTGGTACTGCACCTTGTTGCGTCCGAAGTACTGCGCGGAGACTGGCGAATCAAGAAGGAATGTCGAACAAGCGACGGCCGCCATCGCTGCGATGCGGCGGACACTCCCTGATTACATCACCACAGCCTCTGGACATCGCAATGTGCAATCCATGCGCCACGCGAATGTGCCGCTTTCCCGTATCGCGTTTGCCGAGGCGCTGCTCCTATTTCAAAGACGTGAATTCCTCTTCGCGAACGCTTCACGCCGTTGCGTCCGGGTTGCAGCGGGCGGGAAAGACCAACCGCGTGTGCCCGGACGGGGTCGGCCTTTCGCTATCGTGGTTCCTAATGTCTAAGACACTTTCACGTCAATGGTCTTGGGCTTCGCGGTCGCAGACTTCGGCAAGTGCACCTTCAGCACGCCATCCTTGAATTCCGCGGCCACCTTCTGTGCGTCGACCTCCTGTGGTACCGCCAGGCGCCGCTCGAACCTGCCGTAGGCGCGTTCAACGCGGTGAAACTTCTTGCCCTTTTCTTCCTTTTCCTGGCGCCGCTCACCCCGGACGCTCAGCATCCCGTCCTGAATTTCCACGGTGACATCTTCTTTCTTGACCTCGGGCAGATCGGCCTTGATGAGGTACTCACCGTCGGTTTCCTGGACATCAACCGCCGGCGCCCAGTCGGCGAACAGGGTCCCTTCGTCATCGGCCATCCGACGAGCGAGGGGCTGGTTGAACAGCCGATTCAGCCGCCCGGACACCTCTTCGAGCTCGCGGAACGGATCCCATCTGACAAGACTCATAACGACCTCCTTCACGACACACGCTGGTTGTCTGGTCACTACGGCGTAATCGACAGGCGGTCTTCAACCTGTGTCACACCCAGCGGCACGCGTCGCAAGCGGCGTACCTTCGGCGGAGTCACGAGAGTCTCAAGGAGTCGCAGCTCGACACGACAGTGGCGAAAAATGTCTGAGCGTGCGCGGGAAACTTCCCGGGCCCACGGGAAATACTCCGCTACTCCACCCGGGCGATGGTTGGCGGCGAGAGCGGCACGCGCACAGAGCGACCACGAGTTGATTCGTCAGCTGAACGCAGCGGTAAAAGGTCGCTGATTTCGATCTGCTATCTCTTCACGTCGTGAACCAGATCGAAGTACTTGTTGTTTTCGTTGCAGATGTATTCGAGCAGCTCCGTGTCGGGCTGAAAAGCGAGCGGCTGCGTGACGGTCCATGGCTTCGTGTACGCCTTCGGATCGTCGATCGAGATCTGAATGTCCATGTGGCCGAAATCCTTGCGGATGAAGCGCTCGGTGACGCGCAGGCCGTTGGTCGCCGGCTTGCCGGCGTTGTCCAGCCAACCCTTGTCGTTGAATCCGGCCGTCTGGACGACGAACGCGTCTCCTTCCCAATGCCCTACGGAGTACCCGAACCACGTCGGGTTCGGATCCTTGGGAAGATCGCGGCCATCCGTGAAGATCTGACGATACGAGTGCACCGCTTCGTAGAGGATCACCACCATCCCGGGAACTTGAAGGACTTTGAAGGGATATCCCACCAGGTCCGATCGCGGCACGCCGCCCACGATACAGTTGGCGGTCGGGTCGTCCTTGCTCTGTGTGTCCCGCCGATATTTGTACAACTCCGCAGCCCAAGGCTGGAAAGGCACGTCGCCGGGTTTGAGGTTCCTCGCAATGTCGCCGACCATGCCCGGAGACGGCCGCCAGAGTCCCGCCAGCTCCGGTTTCCCGTCAGCTGTTTTCGGCGCCGGCGCGGACAGGTTCGGCGTGCCGTCCGCCGTGCGCGGGATGCCCGCGGTCGGATGCGTGAGCCACTGCCCGGAGGCCGATGCGGTCATCATCAACGCCGCCACCGGCGCCGCAATCATGATTCGGTGCGCATTCATGCCATCCTCCTATTTCCTTGCCGACCGGGTGTAGGCTTGGGCCCACTGCACCCGATTCCGTGATTATGGCTGCGGAGTAGGGGTTGTCAAGGATTCTCCCGCTTTAGAAGATGTCTCGGGGGCTGAACATGAGAACACTGCTCAACGCGGCTGGCATGATCGCGGTCGTCGCCGTTATTACGCCAGCACTCTCGGCCCAGTGGCCGCCTTACCCGACGGCTGGGGTTCCAAGAACGCCCAACGGACAGCCGGCGTTGACCGCGCCCACTCCGAGAACGGCTGACGGCAAGCCGGATCTATCAGGAATCTGGCAGAATTTTGGGCAAGGCCCACTGGGTTTCGGAGGCGGAGGAGCCGCTGGTGCGCCTCGCCCCGACGGCACGCTTCCAACCGGCGTGAACCAGTTCCGGGACATCGGCGGGGGGCTCAAGGATGGTCTGCCGTTCCAGCCGTGGGCCGCGGAGCTCAAGAAAAAGCGCATGGCCGACAACAGCAAGGACAATCCCGACGCGCACTGTCTGCCGATGGGCAACATGCAGCTGCACACACATCCGGAGCCGAGGAAGATCATCCAGAACCCCCAGGTGATCGTCATCCTGTACGAGGGAAACGCAGGCACTCGGCAGATACTCACCGACGGCCGGCCCTTGCCCACCAACGACCCGCAGCCGTGGTGGTACGGCTACTCGACGGGAAAGTGGGAGGGGGACACGCTGGTGGTGCAGACGAATGGGTTCAGGGACGGCGGGTGGCTCGATATCTACGGCAGCCCGATGACCGATGCCGCGAAATGGACCGAGCGGTTCAGGCGCGTGAATTACGGAAATCTGGAAATCGAGATCACGGTTGACGATCCGAAGGCGTACACCAGGCCGTGGACCGTCACGGTGAAGCAGCGCCTGATGCTCGACACGGAGTTGATCGAGTTCATCTGTGCCGAGAACGAGAAGTCGTCTCAGCACTTCCGATAGGTAGGGCTACTTACCGACCAGCCGATTGAAGTCCTTTTCGTTCTCGGGGCAGATGTATTCCAGCATCTCGGTGTCGGGTTGTAAGACCAGCGGCAGCGTCACCGTCCATGGTTTCGTGTACGTTTTCGGATCGTCGATCAAGATCTCAACGCTCATGTGGCCAAAGTCTTTTCGCCGGAAGCGTTCCGTGACGCGCAGGCTTTCTGTCGCAGGGTGGCCTTGGTTGTCCAGCCAGACGTTGTCGTTGAAGCCGGCGGACTCGACGACGAACGTGTCGCCTTCCCAGTGGCCGATCGAGTAACCGAGCCAGTTGGGGTTGGGGTCTTTCGGGAGGGGGCGGGCATCCGTAAAGATCTGGCGATACGCGTGCACGGCTTCGTACAGGACCACCACGATGTTCGGGGCCGCCAGGATCTTGAAGGGATACGGCACTGCGGTCGACCGCGGCACGCCGCCGGGAATGCACCGCCCCGTCGGGTCGTCCTTGCCCAGCGTGCCCAGACGCTGCTTGTACAGCTCCTGCGACCAGGGTTGGAAGGGGACCGCGCCCGGTTTGAGATCCTTCGTAATATCGCCGATGTAAATGCCCTCGGTCATCCAGAGTCCGGATGGGTCCATTTTGCCGTCCGCAGTTTTTGGCGCCGGCGCGGTCAGGTTCGGCTTGCCGTCCGAGGTGCGGGGTATCCCAGGAGTCGGATACTTGAGCCACTGCGCCCCTGCGGGCGACGGGGTCATCATGAACAGGCCCGCGATGATAAGCCGGTAGGTATTCATTGCCATTCCTCCTGCGTGCGGTTGTCCGGTGGGCCATTGTCGCCGATTCGACCTGGGATAAGCTAGCGTGTCTGGAGATTTGCCCATGCCTGCCTACTGGCTTGCCCGCGCGAGGATCACGGATCCGGTGGCGTACAAGAAGTACACGGACCGGGTCCCGGAGATCCTCAGCCGTTACGGGGGGAAAATCCTCGCGCGCGGGGGCCGCTACCAAATCATGGAGGGACCGGAGAACTTCCATCGGTTCATCGTCATCGAATTTCCGACGCTCGAGCAGGGCGTGGCGTGCTTCAACTCGCCTGAATATCAGGAAGCGGCGGCCTTTCGCCGCGGCGGCGCGGGCGTCGTCGAGAACGTCATCGTCGAGGGCGGCGATCCGACTTAGACCGACGCCTTCTGCAGCACGCGGTCGACGATCGCTCTGAACTCGTCGGCCGTCAGCAGATCTTTCTTTTCAAACGACTTTGCCTTCACCAGCTTGAGCATCGCCATCCGCTCTTCCTCGGTGGCCGTGACGCCCAGCTTCTCGCACCACTCCTCCATCGAAGGCGGACCGCTGTTCTTGCCGAGGACAATGTTCACCGGCTTCTGTCCGACCAGCTCTGACGCGAACGGCACGAACTCGAGCGGATTGTCTTTCCGCGCCATGCGGATCCAGCCGGCGATGATTCCGGATTCCACCTCATACAGCTTGTCGCCGACGATGGGCCGGTTGGGCGGCTGGGTCACACGGGCCAGATCCATCACGAAGCGCGACACCTCGCAGAACTTCTCGGTGCGAAGGCCCAGGTCGATGCCGTAGAGGCAGAGCAGCGACATGACGACGTCTTCCATCGGCACGTTGCCGGCGCGCTCGCCAAGTCCGGTGACCGTCGTGTGTGCCACGGAGGCGCCGGCCTGGAGCGCGGCAATCGTGTTCGCGACGCCGAGCCCGAAATCCTGATGGCAGTGGATCTCCACCGGTTTCTTCAGCCGTTCGATGACCTTCGTCACGGCGTGATGGATCGCGTCCGGCGTGCATCCACCCACGGTGTCCGCCATCGTCAGCGCATCCATGTGGCCTTCCGTTGCCACCCGTTCGACGATGTCGAGGAACCGATTGAGCTCGGTGCGCGTCGCGTCGATCGTGAAGAACACCGTGTACAGGCCGGCTTCCTTGGCCGCGAGCGTCGTGTCGATCGACGACTTCATGGCCCTATCCACGGTCCAGCCGTACGCGTTCTTGATCATGTGGTCGCTGGCGGGAATCTCGACGACGACCCCCTTGCATCCGCAGGCCTTGACCACTTTGATCTCTTCCGGGATGCAGCGCGCAAACGCCAGGACCTCGGCCTTCAGGCCCAGCGCGGCGATGTCCGCAATCGCGGCTTTGTCCTGGTCGGACACCGCCGGCATGCCCGCCTCGATGCGGTGAACGCCGAGAGCATCGAGCCGTTTGGCAATCGCCACCTTCTCTTCGCGGCGGAAGACGACTGCGGTCTGCTGCTCACCGTCGCGCAGCGTGACGTCGTGAATCTTGATCTTCGCCGCGAATTGTTCGTTCTTCTTCACCTCTGGCAGATAACACCAGGGGCTCACATACCATTTGTCTGTTTTCCAGGGATGCTGCTCCATATGCCCTCCTAGTAACGAAGCGAAGCTTCGTTACGGCGAAGCTTCGTTAACGTGAACCGGGGATGATACCATGAGCAGTAACGAAGCTTCGCCTCATACCGACCAGTGAGCTACCCACTCTCGTCACCCGTTGCGGCGCGCGCGGACATGACAAGCGACAAACCGGAGCCGAAGCATGAGAGCATTTGAACTGGTCTCCGCCAGGGATTCCCGCCATGCGGTAGCGCTGCTCGCCGAGCACGCCCCGTCCGCCAAGATCCTCGCGGGCGGCACCGATCTGCTGGTCGATCTCAAGTCCTCCCCCCGTGGCCCGGAAGTGATCATCGACATCTCGCGCGCCGAGGATCTGAAAATCATCGCGAGGAAAGACGAAGGGCTCAGCATTGGCGCACTGGTGACCCATTCCGAGATCATGCGCTCGCCGCTCATCCGCGAGATGTTTCCGGCCCTGGTGGATGCGGCGCACACCATCGGCGCCGTGCAGACCCGCAATCTCGGCACGCTGGGCGGTAACCTGGTGACCGGCGTGCCCTCCATGGACAGCGGTCCCACGTTGCTCGCGCTCGACGCGCTGGTCACCGTCGTCGGGCCGGCCGGCCGCCGCCAGATGCCGCTGGCCGAATTCTTCGTCGGGCCTCGCAAGACCATTCTCAAGCCTGATGAGCTCCTGATGGAAATCGTCATCCCCAAACAGAATCTCGGCAAGCCTGCGTATTTTCTGAAGTTCGGCTTGCGCAAGGGACAGGCGCTGGCGCTGGTCAACGTCGCAGCAAGCCTGTGGGTCGACTGGGACAAGCACGTCTTCGTGACGCCGCGGATCGCGCTCGGCGCAGTCGCGCCGACGGTCATCCGCGCGCCCAAAGCCGAAGCTTACCTTGAAGGCCGCGCGATCACGCTGGAGGCGATGGCAGAGGCGGGCCGCATCGCTGTCGGCGAGGCGAAGCCGATCAGCGATTTCCGTGCCTCCGCCGGGTACCGGCTGGACTTGATCGCGGTACTCACCAAACGCGCTCTGGAAGGCGCCTATGCCCTGGCCAAGGCGAAGCGAGAGGCGAAATGACATGGTGACCGTCACAATCAAAGTCAACGGCGAGACGCGCACGGCGTCCGTGGCGCCGGAAACGACGCTGCTCAGGCTGTTGCGCGAAAACTTCAGTCTGACCGGCACCAAGCTCGGGTGCGACGTCGGCGATTGTGGCGCGTGCACCGTGATCGTCGACGGCAAGCCGGTCAACTCGTGCCTGATGCTGGCCGGCCAAGTCGACGGCCGGGACGTGCTGACCATCGAAGGGCTCGCGACCATCGACCGGCTGCACCCAATCCAGAAGGCATTCGAGGATCATGCCTCGTTGCAGTGCGGGTTCTGCGGGCCGGGCATCATCCTGTCGGCCAAGGCCCTGATCGACGAGAACCCCGCCCCGACGACACAGGAGATCCGCGACGCGCTCGGCGGAAACCTGTGCCGGTGCACCGGCTACACCAAGATGATCGAAGCGATCCGCGTCGCCGCGCGCACGTTGCGCGATGAAGTGGCGGATCAGCCCGCATAGTCGGCAGCGGAAAGGTTCGAACTGTGGAAAAGAAGACAACAGTCGCCGAAAAAGGCGCTCCGCTGGAGACAGTGCCGGAAGCGGGCAGCATGCTGCGCCTGCCGGCTTCGGCGCCGCTAGCGACCCGCCCCATCGGCGTCCTGGTCCCGGAGGCCGGCCACCAGACCCCCGCCGTCGGCCAGCGGGCGCCGCGGCTTGACGGCCGCCTGCACGGACTCGGCCAGACGAAATACATCGACGATTTCTATCTCCCCGGCATGCTGTACGCCAAGATCAAGCGGGCGGGCATTGCCTCGGCGCGGATCATCAGCATAGATACGAAAGAAGCCGAAGCCATGCCGGGGGTGGTGGCGGTGGTCACAGGCCGCGATGTCCCCTGTAACTCGTTCGGACCATCGTTGAAGGACCAGCCGGTGCTGGCCGATACACGCGTGTTTCACGCCGGCGACGGAGTTGCGGCGGTGGCAGCCGTTACGGAGCAGATTGCCACCGAGGCGCTCGACAAGATCACAGTGGAGTACGAACCGCTGACGCCCGTCCTGGATCCCCTCGAGTCGTTGAAACTGGAAACGCCCGGGTTGCACGCACCGAACCCCAACATCTACGGACACAAGGTCATCAAGAAAGGCGACGTTGAAAAGGCATTCGCGGAGTCCGACCATATCTTCGAGGGCAGCTACCGCACCCAGATGGTCGAGCACGTGCCGCTGGAGCCTCATGCAACGGTTGCCACGTGGGATCCCAACGGCCGCGTGACCATCTATGCGACCCTGGGCCGGATCACGCTCGGCCGTGCGGACGTCGCGCGCACGCTCGGCATCCCGACGAGCCGCGTCCGCATCGTCGCCACTACCGTCGGCGGTAATTTCGGCGGCAAGAACGAGATCACCACGGAGCCGGTGGTTGCCCTGCTGTCGAAAAAGACTGGCCGGCCGGTCAAGTGCACCTTCACGCGCGCCGAGGAGTTCGCCTCGTCGACGACGCGACACCCACTCATCATGGACTACAAGACCGGCGTGACCAAAGATGGCAGGATCCTGGCGCGCAAGATTCGCCTGGTCCTCGATGGCGGCGCCTACTGCTCGTGGAGCGAGACGACGCTCAGCAAGGCGTGCATCCTGTCGGCCGGTCCGTACAACATCGAGAACCTCTATGCGGAGGCGTTTGTCGTCTACACCAACAAGACGATGACCGGCGCGATGCGGGGATTCGGCGCGCCGCAGGTGTGCTTCGCGTACGAATCACATATGGACGAGATCGCCGCTGCGCTGAACATCGACCCACTGGAGATCCGGCTGCTCAATGTCTTCGAGGAAGGCTCGCTCAGTCCCACCGGCCAGACGCTGCACAGCGTCGTGGTCAAGGAATCACTGTTGCGGGCGGCGCGGCGCTTCGGCTGGATAGAGGCGCAGTCATGAAACGGCGCGGACGCGGCATGGCCTGCATGTGGTATCCGATCGGCTTCACTGTTTCGGCCAACCCGAGTGCCGCAGTGGTGAAAGTCAATGAAGACGGCACCGCGACCCTGCTCACGGGTACGGTGGAGACGGGCCAGGGCTCGCTGACCGTTTTGGCTCAGATCACAGCCCAAGAACTCGGCATCGCCACCGACGACGTGCACGTGGTTTCGGCTGATACCGATGCGACGCCCATGGACACCGGTCCGATCGCAAGTCGCACGACCTACGTGACCGGCAACGCGGCCAGGCTCGCAGCGGAGAAAGCCAAAGAGATCCTGTTCGAGGTGGCGGCGCCCATGCTGGGCGTGAAGCCCAATCAGCTCGAAGCCAGAGACCACAAGATTTTGGTCAAGGGCTACCCGCAGCGCAATGTGCACATCGGCGATGTGGCGAACCACGCGCGGGTAGTCATGGGGCAGCCACCGATCGGCAGCGCCTCCTTCAATCCGGCGACCGTCGCACTGGACCCGGAAACCGGACAGGGCAAGCCGTTCGGCACGTATGTCTACGCCACCCAGATCGCCGAAGTGGACGTCGACGACGAGACCGGTGAAGTGGAAGTGATCCGCGTCGTCGCCTCGCACGACTGCGGCACGGCCATCAACCCGATGCTGGTCGAAGCGCAGATCGAGGGCGGTATCGCGATGGGGATTGGTTTCGCGCTCCAGGAAGAGATCCTGTTCGACAACGCCGGCCGCCAGATCAACCCCAACCTCACCAACTACATCGTGCCGACCGCACTCGACATGCCGGAGATCGAGGTCGACATCGTGGACAGCCACGACCCGACCGGTCCGTTCGGCGCCAAGGGCGTTGGGGAGCCGACGTTGGTTCCGACAGCGGCAGCGATTCTGAACGCGATCCACAATGCGGTCGGCGTGCGCATCACCTCGCTGCCTGCCACCGCCGAGAAGGTCCTCGCCGCCATCAACGCGAAACGCGGGCAGCAGCCGAAACGGATTGCAGCCGGCTGATTGCTGCCGTTCGTGCTCGAAGGAGGCGTGCAGTGCGGATTCTGCATCCCGGGCATCGTCGTCCGTGCGTCGTCGCTGATTCAGCAAGGCAACACGAGGGCTTGCGCGACAAAGTTGACACGTTCGTACACATTCTCGCCGTGCAAGCACGGCTAGACGAACCCGCAGATGCCGAGGATCACGTTCAATCTAAACGGGAAAGCCACCGAGGCCTCCTACGAACCGGGGATGCACTTCCTCGAGGTTTTGCGCGAGGAGTGCGGCGTGGTGTCGCCCAAGGACGGCTGCGCTCCTGAGGGGACCTGCGGCTGCTGCCTGATCATGGTGGACGGCATGCCCGCGCTGTCCTGCCTGCGAAAACCGGAACAGATCGCCGGTCACGACGTGATCACGGTCGAGGGGCTGCCTGAGCAGACGCGTCGCGTGTTGAGCGAGGCGTTCGTCCTCGAAGGCGGCGTGCAGTGCGGATTCTGCATCCCGGGCATTCTCATCCGTGCGGCGTCGTTGATGCAGCACGGTCACACGGATGATCGACGCGCGATCGCAAAAGCCCTTGACGGTCATGTGTGCCGCTGCACCGGCTATGGCCGGATCATCGACGCGATTCAGACCGCCGGCGAAGCCTGTGGCAACGGCGGACGACTGCGGAGCAAGCCGCGACGCAGTTCCTTCTTCGGCGAAGAGCTCGGGCTCTGTCGCAATCCCGAGTTTGCGCGCAACGGTGCGAACGGCACGGGTGACGCCCCTCGACTCCGCTCGGGGCGTCCTGAGCGACAGTCGTCCCTCGACCCGGCTCGGGCCGACCCTGACCCTTCGACAAGTTCAGGGTCACCCCGCGCCACATCGACGGGTGAGCGTGTCGAAGGGCCGAAGGACGGCATCGGCCACTCGACCTTGCGCGTAGGCGGTCTGGAGCGGGCGCTGGGCGAGAAGCCCTTCGTGGGCGACATGCGCGCGCCGAGGATGCTGCACGGCGCGCTCGTCCTCAGCGCGCACCCGCGAGCGAAGGTCCTGGCGATTCGCACGTCCGCGGCCCTGGCCAGGCCCGGCGTCGTGAAGATCCTGACGGCTGCCGATGTCCCGGGAGAGCGGGGAACAGGCCTCACCGTTCCGGACCTGCCTGTGTTCGTCGCCGTGGGTGAAACGACGTGCGGCGTCGGCGATTTTCTCGCCATGGTCGTCGCCGACACGATGTTCCACGCGCGCCAGGCCGCCAAACAGGTCGAAGTGGACTACGAGGTGCTCGAACCGGTGACCGATCCGTTTGCCGCGCTCGAGCCCGGCGCGCCACACGTCCACGGGGCGGGAAGCGTGCGCGTTGCACCGAATCTGATTGAGACGACCGCTTTTTCCCGCGGCGATGTGGACGGGGCGTTGGCGGCTTCGACCCACGTCATCGAACAGACGTTTGCCACGCAGGCTGTCGATCCGGCGTTTCTCGAGCCGGAAGCGTGTCTGGCGCTGCCTCAGGGAAAAGGCGTCAAGGTCCACTCGGAGAGCCAGGGATCGACCTTTGACCAGCGGCAGATTGCCAGCGTCCTGAACCTGCCGCTGGAAGAAGTGGAAATCGAGCTGGCGGCGAGCGGCGGCGCCTTCGGCGCGAAAGAGGAACTGTCAATCCAGGCGCAGACCGCGCTGGCGGCCCACCTGCTGGGCCGTCCGGTGAAGACCGTGCTGACGCGGCAGCAGTCCACGCAGCATCACGTCAAGCGCCATCCCATGACGCTGAAGCTCACGGTGGGCGCGGATGCTGAAGGCCATTTGCTTGCGCTGCGCACCCGGATTGTCGGCGACGCGGGCGGCTACGCGGGGATCAGCGGGAAGTGCCTGCTCCGCGCGGCGTGTCACTCGTGCGGTCCGTACCGCGTGCCCTGCGTGGATGTTTCATCGAGCGCCGTCTACACGAACAACCCGACGAGCGGTTCGATGCGCGGCTTCGGCAGCAACCAGGCACAGTTCGCCATGGAAGGGATCATGGACCTCCTGGCGGAGAAGGTGGGCGTGGACGGCTGGGACATCCGCGAACGGAACATCCTCAATCCCGGCGACGCGTTCGGCACCGGTCAGATCATGAGGGAGAGCGTCCGCGGCATGCGCGTGTCGCTCGAAGCCGTGAAGGATCTGTACAAGAACGCGAAGTACAAAGGCATCGGCTGCGGCATCAAGAGCACGGGGCTTGGAAACGGCACGATCGAAGGCGGACACATCGTCATCCGCGTGGTCGAAAGCGCCTGCGGCCCGAGCGAGGCGCCGGAGGGAAGCCCGGCGGAGCCGGGCCGCCGAGTGAGAGCGAGTGGGGGCGGGGCCCCACGAGCGTCAAGAGAAGCCCGCCTGGAGATTCTGAACGGCTACACGGAAATGGGCCAGGGCGTCTATACGGCCACCATGCAAGCCGTTTGCGAGGAGAGCGGCCTGCCTGCGGACCTGATGACGGTTCTCTGGGACAAGACTCTGGGCGACAAGTGTGGAGAGACGTGGGCGTCGCGCGCCACGACGCTGAGCTGCGCGGCGGCGCAGCAGGCGGCGCGGAAACTGGCAGCCGATCTGAAGGAGCTGCCGCTCGAGGAGCTCGTGGGTCGGGAGTACTACGGCGAGTGCGTCTACAACTTCACGACACGGCCCGGCACGCCTGAAGCCGTACTGAATCCGACGACCCACTTGACCTTCAGTTACTCCACCCAGGTCGTCATCCTCGACGAGGATGGCGTGATCGAGCGCGTGGTGGCGGCGCACGACGTCGGCCGCGCGATCAACCCCAGGCTGTGCGCCGAGCAGATGGAGGGCGGCGTCCACATGGGGCTCGGGTACGCGCTGTCGGAGAATTTCACGTCCACCAACGGGAGGCCGGACTCGCTGTCGTTGCGCGACATGGGCATTGTGCGCGCGAAGCACATGCCGCCGGTCGACATCATCCTGATCGAAGTGCCCGATGAAATCGGAGGCTATGGGGCCAAGGGCGTCGGCGAGATCGGGTGCGTCTCCACGGCCGGCGCAGTCGCCGGCGCCTTGTATGCCTACGACGGCATCCGCCGCTTTCGGCTCCCGATGGATGATTCACCCGCTGCCGCGCCGTCGGTGCCCAAGGCACGCCGAAAGTTCAAAGTGCAAAGTTGAAAGTTCAAAGTAAGTCGAAAGTCACTGGCGAAGGACTTTGAACCTACTTCGCACTTTGAACTTTGCACTTTGAACTTGCAAGGACCGCATATAATCTCGCCCAATGCCCCTGCTCGTCGCCGTCGCCGACTCTGTGTTTCCCACCCTCGACCCTGCGCGGCAGATCCTCGCGGCGATTGGCGCTGAGCTGCAGCTGGCCCCGGAAGCGACGCCCGGCGCGATCATGGGCATCGCCGGAGGCGCGGATGCGCTGCTCGTCACCTACGCGACGATCACCGCGGACATGATCGGACAGATGAAGCGCTGCCGGATCATCTCGCGCTTCGGCATCGGCGTCGACAACGTCGATCTCGCCGCCGCGACCAGCGCGGGCATCGTCGTCACGAAGGTGCCCGATTACTGCATCGACGAAGTCTCCGATCATGCGCTGGCGCTGCTCCTTGCGCTCGTCCGCAAGATCCCGGCTTCGAATGCGCAGGTGCACGCCGGCCGCTGGGAGATGAAGGCGGTCGTGCCCATCCATCGGTTGCGGGGCAGCGTCCTGGGGCTGGTCGGCTTCGGGCGGATTCCGCAGCTGGTTGCGCCGAAGGCGAAGGCGTTCGGTCTGCGCGTGATCGCCTACGACCCGTTTGCGCCCGCGGAGCTCTTCGCGCGCGAGGGCGTCGAGCGTGTCGAGCTCGCGGAGCTGCTGAAGCAGTCCGATTACGTCTCGATCCACACGCCGCTTCTGCCCGAGACGCGCGACCTCTTCAACGCGGATGCGTTTCGACAGATGAAGACGGGCGCCTACCTGGTGAATACCGCGCGCGGTCCCATCGTGGACGAAGCGGCGCTGGCCCGAGCGCTCGACGCGGGCCAGCTGGCCGGCGCCGCACTCGACGTGATGCCGCGGGAGCCGCCGGTGAACTCGCCGCTGCTCCGGCGGGAGAACGTCATCATCACGCCCCATACCAGCTTCTATTCGGAGGAATCGCTGCTCGAGCTGCAGGTCAAGGCGGCCGAGGAAGTCGTCGCGGTGCTGACAGGAAAGCCACCGCGTAACGCCGTGAACCCCGAGGCGTTGCGAAGTTCAAAGTTCCACCCGTGAGGGCCATGGTCCTTCGGGCGCCGTGGGATCTGGTGCCGGATGAGGTGTCGCGACCCCGCCCGGATCCGAAGCAGGTGCTCGTACGTGTGACCTACAGCGGCATCTGCGGGACCGATTTCAAGATCTACAGCGGCGCGATCCCGGTGAGATATCCGCTCATCATGGGCCACGAAATGGCCGGCGACGTCGTCGATCCGGGCGACTCGTCGTTCCGTTCCGGAGCGCGCGTCATCGTCGACCCGGAGCTGTACTGCGGCGCGTGTTTCCACTGCCGCATCGGGCAGACTCACCTGTGTCCGAACGGCATGCTCGTGGGGCGCGACACCAACGGTGGGTTCGCCGAATACGTCGCCGCTCCGGCGAGTCACGTGTTCACGCTTCCCGATTCCATCGATACGCGCACCGCACCGCTCATCCAGGTGCTGACGACCTGTTTGCACGCGCAGCGGCAAGTCAATATCTTCCCCGGTGAATCGGTCGTTGTCTTCGGCCTGGGTGTGACCGGCCAATTGCACGTACAACTGGCCAAAGCGCGGGGCGCCAGCCCGGTCATCGGCGTCACGCGCAGCGCGGACAAGCGGGCATTGGCGGAAACGCTCGGAGCCGATCTGACGATTCCCGGCGGCGAGGGAGCGATCGACAAGGTGCGGGAAGCGACCGAGGGCCGTGGCGCCGATGTCGTGATCGAAACCACCGGGTTCCTGCCGTCGCTGTCGACGTCGATCGACATGGCCCGCTTCGGCGGCCGGGTGCTGATGTTCGGCATCATCACCGCCAAAGAGGGGGCGTTGCCCTTTTACGATCTGTATTTCAAGGAGCTCACTCTCATCGGTGCCCGCGTCGCCAAGAGCGAGGACTATCCGGGAGCGATCGCGCTCGTGGAACGTGGGCAGGTCAAGCTGGAGCCGCTGATCAGCAACGTCATGCCTCTTGGCGAGCTGAGTGCGGCCATCGGGATGCTGGGATCAGACAGCGCCCAGCGGATGAAGATCATTCTGGATCACGGTAACGAAGCTTCGCTTCGTTACTAGATTGCGCGGCCGCCGAAGCGGCCGCGCCTATACTAAGCCGGGCTTGCGCGGCGGAATAGCACGTGGTCCACATTCGGGCCGTGCAAGCACGGCTAAGGAGACAAACATGACAAAGAAAATGCTCATCGTGTTCGCGGCGGCGTTCGCCTGTATGTCCGGCACGGCTTTCTCACAAGGTGCGACTCCGGCAACGCTCGACAAAGCGACCGTGTCAGCGGAGGTCGCGAAGCGCACCCTGATGAAGTCGCAGATCAGCGCCACGGTGGCCCGCCAGCTCGTCGACGCGTGCCTCGAATTCGCGCGCAACCAGCAGGGAGGCCCGGGCACGTACGCCATCTTCGTCCTCGCGCCGAACGGCGACATCGTCGACGCCCACGTGATGGACGGCGTGCTCCCGATTGGCGCCGAGACCGGACTGCTCAAGGCGAAGACGGCGCTCTACGCGCGGACGCCCTCGAGCGCCGTGGCGCAGCGTTTCAATACCGTGGACGGGCGGCTGATTCGGCTGGACCTCGGGAAAGAGCACGGCCTGGCCTACTACTTCGTCGGCGGCGGTCTGCCGATCGTCGTGCAGGATGAGCTGATTGGCGCAATCGGAGTCGGCGGCGGAAACATGGACGAGCAGTGCGCATACCAGGCGCTCACGAAGGTGCTCGGACCGCAGCCGCCCCTGCCACAACCACAGCCGGCGCAGCCGGCCGGCGGCACCGCGCCAGCCGGCGGTGGTCAGGCGCCGCAAGGCCGCGGGCGAGGCCAGCAGTAGGGAACGGTCTTCCGCCTCCGCGTAAGCTTCCGCCTTCGCTGAAGCTCCGGCGGACCGCCGTAGCCTTGGCGAAGGCGGTTAGACCGTTCCGCGGGCCACAGGGGTCAATGACCTACGTCATCACACAGACACTGAACGGGCTGTTCTCCGCGTCGCTCCTCTTCCTGATTGCGAGCGGGCTCACGCTGGTCTTCGGCGTGATGAGAATCGTGAACATCGCCCACGGCTCGTTCTACATGCTGGGGGCGTATGTCGCCTCGACCGTCGTCGCGCGCAGTCAGAGCCTCGTGCTCGGCCTGCTGTCGGCGGTGATCGTGGTGGCGGCGGTTGGATTCGCGGTGGAGGTGCTGTTCCTTCGCCGCTTCGCCTCTCGACCCCTCGCGCAGATGATGCTGACGATGGGGTTTGCGCTGGTGTTTCGCGACGCGGCATTCATGATCTGGGGCGGCGATCCGTTTACGCTGCCGTACCCGCCGCTCCTCGGCGGTTCCGTCGAGCTCGCCGGCATCGTCTTCCCGGTCTATCGTCTTTTCGTGATTGTCGTGGCGGCTCTCGTCGCCGTGATGCTGTGGATGCTCAATGAAAAAACGTTGATCGGCGCGAAGTTGCGCGCCGCCGTGGACGATCCGGAGATGGCCGCGGGCACGGGCATCAACGTGGCGCTGTTGTCCGGCCTCGTGTTCGCGGCCGGCGCCGGGCTGGCGGCGTTCGGCGGAGTGATGGGCGGGCCCATCCTCGGCGGCTACACCGGAATCGATTTCGACCTCCTTCCCCTGGCCTTTGTGGTCGTCATCATCGGGGGAATGGGCAGCCTCAAGGGCGCGCTCGTCGGGAGCATCGCCGTCGGCCTCATCGACAACTTCGGAAAGGCGCTCGTGCCCGAGCTGTCGTACTTCACGCTGTTCGCCCCCATGGTGATTGTCCTCGCCATCAAGCCGACCGGTTTGTATGGCCGGGCGTGATGCCAGGGACGGTCTCAAGACCGTCCCCTACTTCCTCGCGGCCGCCTTTCTGATCGCCGCCCCGCCGTTCCTCACCTCCTACTGGGTTGGTCTGCTGACGCAGATGATCATCTTTGCGATTCTGGCGATGAGCCTGGACATCCTGCTCGGGTACACGGGTCTGCCGTCGCTCGGTCACGCGGGCATCTTCGGCGTGGCCGCCTACTCGGTCGCGGTGTTGTCGACGGCGTACCACGCGGGTTTCTGGGTCTCGGTCGCGTGCGGCATCGCCGGGGGCACGTTGTTCAGCGCGGCGTTTGGCTTGCTCGTGTCTCACGTCAGAGACGTGTACTTTCTGATGATCACGCTCGCGCTCGGGATGGTGCTGTGGGGCGTCAGCTATCGCTGGATTCCGGTGACCGGCGGAGACAACGGCATTTCCGGCATCCCGCGTCTCGAAGCGCACCTCGGGCTGCCCGTCGCGGGAGCGGTCCCTCTTTACTATGTGGCGCTGTTGGTATTCATCGCGTGCGGCGTGCTGATGGCGCTCTTCGTCAGCTCGCCGTTTGGCTTCACCCTGAGAGGGATTCGCGAAAACGAATCACGCATGAAGAGCCTGGGATTCAACACCTGGCTGCACTGCTACGTCAGCTACGTCGTGTCGGGTTTGTTTGCCAGCGTGGCGGGAGTGATGTGGGCCTATTACAACGGCTTCGTGAGCCCGACGTATCTGGACCTCACCGCGTCCTCCGAGCTGTTTCTGATGGTCACCCTCGGAGGACCGGGCACGCTAGTCGGCCCCGCGCTCGGCGCCGGAGCGATTGTCCTGCTGAAGAACGTGATCAGCGCGTACACGCAGCGATGGCTGCTGATTCTCGGCTCCGTGTACATCGTGACGATCCTGGCCGCCCCGCAGGGACTGTGGAACCTGGGCCGCCGCCGCTACTGAGCAGGGAAGCGGGCAATCCGGTCACCGCGAAACCGAAATCACTTAAAACATAATGCTGTAATGTTTGTGCATGACGAAGACGTTACTGATGGCGTTTGCCGCCACCGTGTGCCTGTCGCTCGATGCCGTGGCGCAGGAAGCCGGAGCCGCGATTGACGCTGCGGCCACAGCCATGGGCACGACGACGCTGCAGTCGATTCAGTACTCCGGTACCGGGACGAACAACTCGGTCGGCCAGGCCGCCACGCCGGGCGGGCCATGGCCTCGGTTCACGGTGACGAAGTACGTCACCTCGGTGAACTATACCGTTCCCGCCATGCGACAGGAGATCGTCCGCATCGACAACGAGACGCCGACACGCGGAGGCGGGGCGGGACCATTCAACCCAAGCACGGGGCAGGGCGGCATCCGGCCGATCCCGGGCGACATCATCCAGAACCAGAACACGGATGGACGCACCGAGATCGGCGCGCTCACCATCTGGCTGACGCCGCACGGCTTTCTCAAGGGCGCCGCCGCGAATCGGGCGACGGCGAAGGCATCGCCCGCGCGCGGGAAGACCGTGGTGTCTTTCGTCGCATTCGGTAAGTACACCGTCACCGGCACGATCGGCGATCGGAATCTTGTCGAGCGCGTCGAGACCCGGATGGACAACAACTTCACCGGCGACACGCTCTTCGAAGGGATCTATTCGGATTACCAGGACTTCGAAGGCGTGAAGTTTCCCCGGCACATCGTGCAGCGTCAGGGCGGGTATCCGGTGCTGGAGATCATGGTTGCCGATGTGCGGCCGAACAGCCCCACCGCGTTAGACATGCGCGGCAACCCGCAGCGCGGCGGCGGACCGGGTGCGGCGCCGGCTGCGGCCATCCAGATCGAGCCGAAACAAATCGCGGAAGGCGTCTGGTTTCTCAACTTTGGCGCTCCTCAAAGCCTCCTCGTCGAGTTCAACGACCACGTCGTCATCATCGAAGCGCCGGCGAACGACGAGCGTACGGTCGCTACGATTGCCGAGGTGAAGCGGCTGCTCCCGAACAAGCCGATCAAGTACCTCATCAACACGCATCACCATTCCGATCATGCCGGCGGGATTCGCGCGTACGTGGCGGAAGGCATTCCGATCATCACGCATGAGGCACAGAAGCGGTACTACGAGGAGCAGATTTTCAAGAACCCCCACACGCTGAATCCGGATCGCCTCGCGCGCGCGCCTCGCGCGCCGGTCATCGAGGGCGTCAAGGACACGCGCGTGTTGACCGACGGCAACATGACGCTGGAGCTCCACCTCACGCGCGGCAACCCCCACAGCGAGGGGCTGCTGATGGCGTACCTCCCCAGGGAGAAGCTGCTGATTCAAGCGGACGCGTTCGCGCCCAGGCCGGGCGTGCCGCCGCTCCCGTCGCCCAGTCCGTACACGGTGAATCTATTGGACAACATTCAGCGGCTGAAGCTGGATGTCGCCCGCGTCGTGCACGTGCACGGTGGCAGCGATCCATTCGAGGCCTTGATGACGGCTGCTGGCCGATAGGACCCGATTGGGCGTAATCCTGGGGGACCGCGGCCACATGTCGCCCGAGCAGGCGTGCGGCAAGATCGTCGGCAAAAGTCGCTGTTATAAGTGGCAGGGGCAACTTCACGATGCGGGCGCCCTCGAGACCGTCGCCTACTATTTGTCATTGCTCGAAGAAGCCTACTTGGTCGCGGCTCTGCCCAAACATTCCGTGACGCTGGCGCGCCGCCGTGCCGCGCCACCAAAACTGATCACGTTGAACAACGCGCTGCTGGCCGCGGTCGATCCCCACGGCATTCCGGAGCGGGCCGCAGACCCCGCCCGATTCGGTCACTGGCTCGAGAATGCGTGCCTCGCCTCCGCGTGGAACGCCGGGCAGCACCTGACCTATTGGCGCGAAGAGCCGTTGGAAGTCGACGGCGTCCTGGATGGGAGCTGGGGCTCGTGGGCCATAGAAGTCAAGACGGGTCACGTGAACTCGACGGACCTTCGCGGCTTGCTGGAGTTTTCCCGCCGCTTTCCGAAATACCGTCCGCTGGTAGTTTGCGATCGGACTGCCCGGACGAGCGTCGGCCGCCTGCGCATTGATGTGTGCGATTGGCAGGACTTTCTGCTGTCTGGCCCACCCCACTGAGAAAGGGCGGAGATTCCTCTGTGCCACAGGCGCCGCTATTTCGCCGAAACCGGCGCAGCGAGCGGTTTGCCTGGTTCGACGATGTAGTTCGCAAGGACTCGGGCGATATAATCCGGGCATCGATCCGTGGCGCTCTTGGCCTGGATTTTCCATCCCGCGCCGTCGGCAACCGCAGAGAGGAGTTGACTATGCGTACCTCAATCGTGTTCGTGATGGGACTTCTGTTGGGTGCGGCCCTGACCCCAGTCCTCGTTCAGGGACAGAGGCTGGCCGGCGAGAACTACGTGAACCACGTCGCGATCGCCTACGACAATTTCGACGAAGCCTTCGCCTTCTACACGCAGAAGATGGGGTTCCGCGAAGCGTTCACCGTACGCGATGCCGCCGGGAAGCCGACGCTCGCGTATGTCCAAGCCAACCACAATACGTTCGTGGAGCTGCAGCAGGCCAATGCCAATCGCCGGCAAGGTCTTAATCACTACGGACTGCACGTGGAGAACCTGAAGGCGACGGTTGCCGCTTTGAAGGAGCGCGGCGTGACGGTCGACGAGCTTCGCGTGCGGCCTGACGATGCATCGGTCGCGAACGCCACCGATCCGGCGGGCATCCGGATCGAGATGTTCGAGCTCGGCCCGGGCTCGCCGCAGGGAAAAGCGATTGCCAGCTGGAAGTAGGCGGTCATGAGCCGGCGGCGTCCGTGGTGGAACGTTGTCGTCTTCGTGGTGCTCGCCGGCGCGCAGGCTGTTTCGCAGACGTCGGCGCGAGCGCCGATCAAGGTCGGGTTTCTCGCGCCGTTGTCGGGCCCGTATGTGCAGAACGGGCGCGACATCCTGAACGGCTTTCTCCTGGCCCTCGACGAGATGGGGTACCAAGCCGGCGGACGGCCCGTGGAGCTCATCATCGAGGATGACGAGGCGATTCCGGCCGTCGGGCTCACGAAGGCCAGAAAGCTGATCGAGCGGGACAAGGTTCATCTGATGGCCGGTACGCTGCTGTCGTCAACCGGCTATGCGCTCGCCCCGTACATCGACGCCATGAAGGTGCCGATGGTCTACCCGGTGGTCTCCGCCGACGATTTGACGCAGCGGAAGCGGAGCAAGTGGATCGTGCGGACCGGCTGGACCGCCAGTCAACCCAATCATGCGTTCGGCGAGTACGCGTACCGCGTCCTCGGGCGGCGAAAGGTGGCGACCGTCTCGCTCGACTACGCGTTCGGTTGGGAATCGGTCGGCGGCTTTGAGCGCACGTTCGAAGAAGCGGGCGGCTCGGTCGTGCAGAAGATCTGGTGCCCGGTGTCCGTGCACGATTTCGCGCCCTATCTGGCCCAGATTTCGCGCGACGTCGACGCGGTGTACGCGCTCGTCCTCGGCCGCGCCGCGCTGCAATTCATGCGGCAGTACCAGGAGTTTGGACTGAAGACGCGCGTGTTGCTGATCGGCGGCGGGACGACCACCGACGAACATGTGCTGCCCTTCATGGGAGACGAGGCGGTCGGCGTCATCACGGCGCTGCATTACAGCGCAGCCCTGGACACGCCGGCCAACCGGAAATTCGCCGCCGCGTACCGCGCACGCTACAAGAAGGTGCCGAGCTACTACTCGGAGAGCATGTACAGCGGAGCCAGGTGGCTGGCCGCGGCTGCCGAGGCCGTTCATGGCAACGTCGAAGACGCCGAGGCGTTTCTGCAGGCGCTTCGAAACGTGAGAGTGGTCGACCTGCCGCGAGGACCCGTGCGGCTGGACGAGTACGGCAGTCCGATCGAGAACGTGTACGTCAGGAAGGTTGAACGCGTGAACGGCGAGTTGCAGAACACGGTCATCGAAACCTTTCCAGCGGTATCGCAATTCTGGAAATACAACTCGGCCGACTATCTCCAACAGCCACTCTACTCGCGAAACCACAGGTGAAAAAGTTCAAAGTGCAAAGTGCAAAGTAAGTTCGCAAGTCAGCCCACACTTTCAATTTGCTTTGCACTTTGAACTTTGTACTTTGAACTTGCTAAGTTCCTGACATGTCCTCTCCCTGTCTCGTATTGGAGAATGTCTCCCGGGCCTTCGGCGGTCTCACGGCGGTCGACCGCGTGAATCTGACGATCCGTCCCGGCGAGCGGCGAGCGCTCATAGGGCCCAACGGCGCGGGAAAGACGACGCTGTTCAATCTCATCAGCGGGGAGTCTCGAGTGACTGGCGGCGCGATCAGGCTGTTTGGCGCTGACATCACGGCACTCGCGCCCCACCAGCGGGCCGCGCGAGGAATCGCCCGAACCTTTCAGATCACGCGACTCTTCGCCAACCTCACGGTCGTCGACAACGTGCTGCTCGCCTGCGAGGCTCTCGACCGGCGGAAGTTCACCGTGCACCGGCCTCTTCGGTCATGCGCGCCATTCGTGCATCGCGCGGCGACCCTCCTCGATGAGTTTGGCCTGTCGCCGCTTGGGGACGAGCTCGCCCGTCATCTGTCCTACGGCGACCAGCGGCGGCTGGAGGTGGCGCTGTCGATGGCCGGACGGCCACGGTTGCTGCTACTCGACGAGCCGATGGCGGGACTGTCGGCCGGCGAGAGAGCCGCGATTCAGCAGCTGCTGGAGCGGCTCGATCGCACGATCGCCGTGCTGCTCATCGAGCACGACATGGATGTGGCGTTCGGGTTCGCCGAGACGGTGACCGTGCTCTACCAGGGGATGGTGCTGGCCGAAGGCGACAAAGACGAGGTGGCCGCCAACGCCCGCGTGCAGGAGATCTACCTGGGGGTCAGATCTTGATTTTTGCGTCGGTCAAGATGACTCCGGCTGCTGACCCGTGGCGCAAGAATCAAGATCTGACCCCATGCTGAAGGTCCTCGACCTCCACACCTACTACGGAGACAGCCACGTGCTGCAAGGCGTGACGGTGCAGGTCGCGGCAGGGACCGTCGCCACAGTGCTCGGTCGAAACGGCGTCGGCAAGACCACGCTGTGCCGATCCATCGCCGGATTCACTCCGGCGCGCACGGGACGCGTGATCTTCGATGACGTGGAGATCACGGCGTTGCCGCCGCACACGATTAACCGGATGCGTCTCGGCATGGTGCCGCAGGGCCGACGGATCTTCCCGTCGCTGACGGTGGAAGAGCACCTGGCCATCGCCAGGCGGCCGCGATCCGTCGCGCGTGGCTGGGACCTCCGCAAGATCTTCGAGGTGTTTCCCCGCCTCGCCGAGCGGCGCGATCACCGGGGCAATCAGTTGAGCGGCGGAGAACAGCAGATGTTGGCGATCGCGCGCGCTCTGGTGGCCAATCCCGTCCTGCTGGTGATGGACGAGCCGACCGAGGGGCTGGCGCCGGCGCTGGTGGCTGAGGTCGCGAACCTCATTGGTCGCATCAAGGCGGAAGGCACCTCGGTGCTGCTGGTCGAGCAAAACGCCGCCTTCGCCGTGAAGCTCGCCGACTACGTGCACGTCATGAGCCAGGGCCGGATCGTGCACGCGTCAGAGCCGGCGGCGCTGTGGGAAAACGAGGAGATCAAGACGCAGTATTTGGGCGTGCCGCAAGCCGCGCGTTGACCTGCCCAACGAAGCTCGACGAGCGAAGTCGGACCGATTGCCGGTGACGGCACCGAAGTGCTATTGTCGGTCAAAGTTCAAAGGTCAAAGTAGGTGCAAAGTGCAAACGTCGACGCGGCCCGACTTTGCACTTACTTTGCACTTTGCACTTCAAACTTTGCACTTTTTTCAGAAGGGGCATGAATGGGCGCTAACTTTGGGATGGTCGGGCTCGATTGGCAGCAGCGGATCAACTGGGATCGGCTGCGGACGTATCGGTTGGAGCGCGCGCGCGAACGCATGAAGGCCGCCGGGCTCGGCGCGATGCTGCTCATGTACGACGAGAACGTGCGGTACGTGACGGGCACGCTGACGCCGGGCTGGAACCGGCTCAAGCCGGGGCTCCGCTACGCCGTGCTGTGCGGCGACGATCCGCCGGTGCTGTTCGAGCAGGGCGATATCGGCTACCAGATCGAACGCCACTCCCCGTGGATTCCGAAAGAAAACGTCCGCTGGTCGTACGCGTGGATCAAGGGCGCGGCTGGCCCGGCGTCGCGGCAGCAGGTGGCGAAATTCACGAAGGCCATCCTCCAGGAAATGAAGAAGAGCGGCGTCGAGGGCATGAAGCTCGGCGTCGACTTCATCGACATCAACATGATTCAGGCGTTTCAGGACGCCAAGATCCAATGGGTCGACGGCATGACCCCGATGATGGAGGCCCGCGCCGTCAAGAACGTCGACGAGCAGGAGTGCCTCCGCATCGTCGGCGCAATCGGCGACGCGGCTCACTGGGAGACGATGAAGTTCCTGAGGCCGGGGATCACGGAAAATCTGGTGACGGCGCACATCATGGAGTTCCTGTACTCGATTCCGGGAATGGAGGACGTGGAAGACGTGATCGTCTCGTCGGGTCCGAACACGTGGCCCAACTGGCGCAACTTCTCCGACCGGATCATCCAGCCCGGCGACATCGTGTTCATGGATCTGGCGGCGCTGACGTGGAACGGCTACAAGTCGTGCTACTACCGCACGTATTGCGTGGGTAAAGAGCCGACCGACGAGCAGAAGGATGTCTACGCCACGGCGCTCAAGTGGCTGTACGACTCCATCGGCGCGGTGAAGGCGGGCACCACCACTCGCGAGATCGCCTCGAAGTGGCCGTCGGCGAAGGAAGCGTACGGCTACGAGGAGGAGGATCAGGCCGCGGCCAACCTGTGGGGCCACGGCCTGGGTCTCGCCCAGTACGATCCGCCCGTGATCTCGCGCATCTGGTCCCTGGATCATCCGATTGAGATCAAGGCCGGCATGGTGTTCGCGCTGGAAACCCAGCACGGGAAGATGTTTCGCTGGGGCGTGCGGATCGAGGAAATGATGATCGTCCACGAGGACCGCGTCGAGATCATCTCGAACTTCCCGGTCAAGCAGATCACCGTCGTCGATCCGATGCCGGGCTATGGGGACCACGTAAGGTAAGAATTCGGAATTCGAAATTCAGAATTCAAAATTCGTGAGGAGTACGCTCATCGTCCCGCTCTCCGCGACGGAAGCGACCGATGCCGGCCGCTTCGGTCCGAAGGCCGCGAACCTGGCCTCCCTCGGCCAGGCCGGCCTTCCCATCCCGGATGGCTTCTGTCTGGATGCGCAGGCGTATCGACGCCAGGTCGCCGCGTTGAACCTTGACGCGTCCGCCCGCGGCGCCTTCGCGACCGACGATCCATCGGAAGCCCGTCGCCATGCGCTTCGCATGAAGCTCGAGCTCCTCGAGCAGCCGATCGCGCCCGCGGTGCTCGCGCCGCTCGTCGCGGCATGGCGCGACCTGTTGGCGAAAACCGGCGCGCTGACGGTCGTGCGCTCTTCAGCGCTCGTCGAAGATCGGTTCGGGTCCAGCTTTGCGGGGCAGTTCGAAAGCTATCTCGGCGTCGAGCTCGAATCCGAGTTCCTGACCGTCGTCCGCGCGTGCTGGGCGGCGTTGTGGTCCACGCGCGCGCTGAGGTACATGGCCACGCACGACCTGGACCCCGCGGACACGGCGATGGCGGTGCTCGTGCAGCCACTCGTCCGGGCCAGCGCGTCGGGCGGAGGGTTGAGCCGGACAGCCGGCGGAGAAATGCTGGTGAGCGCGACCTGGGGCCTGGGCTCCTCGATTGCGCAAGGCGAAGTGACGCCCGACCGCTTCGAGCTCAGTGCAGACGGCGAGATCCTTCGTGTCTCCGCCGGTCGAAAGGACCACAGCGTCGCCTGCCTCCATCATCAGGCCCCAACGACTGAGGCGGTGGCTTCCTCGCTCGTGGCCGAGCCGTGCCTCGACACGGCGCAGATCGCAGCGATCGGCCGTCTTCTGCGACGAGTGGAGGAGGTGGTCGGGATGCCCGTTGAAATCGAGTGGGCGCTCGACGATGACGGGTTCAAGCTCCTGCAGGCGCGCCCGCTCCATCTGGAGGCCGCGTATGTGCCCGATGAGATCTGGCTGCAGCATCCGCGGCTGAATGGACATCCGGCGGGCGTCGGCTGGGCCGCGGGCCGCGCGGTGGTCGTCAACTGTGAATGTGAGCTGTGGCGCATCGCTCCCGGCGACGTGCTGGTGACGCGTGTGGCCGGCCCATCCCTCGCTCACATCCTGCCGCGCGTGGCCGGAGTCGTCACCGAGCGCGGCGGCAGCACCTCCCACTTCGCGTCACTCGCGCGCGAGCGCGGGATTCCGATGGTGCTCGGTGTGAGCGATGCGACACGCCGCATTCCCGACGGTGCGCAGGTGGCGGTCGACGGCGTCGCCGGGATCGTCCGCTGGATGCGCTGACGGCAAGGACCTGGCCCGAGGTGCCATGAGTCGGCGCGTCAGCGGTGTGCCCGCACGCCGCGCACGCGCCTCCTCGACGAGGCAGCTATTCCCTTGACCACCTAATCCGCCGCAGCCATGATGCGCGCCGGGTGTAATATGCGCTGTGTGCGCTGTGGAGAGGGTCCCGCGGCGCTCCAGGGCCTCGTCCCGAAGTCCGGGAACGGGGGCGTTGGGCCAAAAAAATGCTCTACGTTCTATTGCCCACGAGAGGCCGCTATTAGCTAGTACGACCTATCGTCAGTTTCATGCGCGTGCTCGCGCGGAGCACACGTCGGTC
>JAHFUI010000046.1:19722-26913 GCA_023265175.1 Acidobacteriota bacterium | reverse complement strand
GAACGCAGCGCCTGCCGGACCCACTCGGCAACCGTCATCCGGTGCGCGCGCGCGGTGCGCCGGATCTCCTTCCATTCGGGCTCGTCGAGCAGCACTTGAAGCCGCTTAGTCATACCGTTAGTATGATTGACTCATCGTGATGAGTCGACGACGCGAGCAGAGTTGTGCAGAGTTGCTTCGTGAAAGGGCGTGTGGCGCGTCGGTCTTGAGCTAATGACGTGGGATGTTGTCGCGCGGCGGGACGTAGAAGACGCGTGCGGCGCTGGCCGCGGCGGCGAGCGAAAAACTGTTTACCGCCGGCGAATGCCCCAGACGATGTTCATCACGCGGGAAGCTACAGCAAGCCGCGTGCCAAGATACCACGATTCATCAAGCTGTGTGTTTGTCGCACTTAGCTGAGTCATTGCCCTGGAGCGACCGCTCAGGCCGTGACAAAACCGCTCGCCGACACGTCATGCTTGTCATTGGCCGCTCCGTGACCCGCCGGCCACCGCTTGCGCCGAGGCCGGGAGCGGCTCGCACATGCTGATCGCCATCCCGACGACGAAGACGACGAGGGCGCCGATCAGGTTGTGCCAGAGAAAGGCGATATCGCGCGTCCAGGGCGAGAAGGCGACGGTCAGCACGACCACCATCCCGGAGATGACGCCCCAAAACGCGCCGCGCGCCGTCGCGCGTGTGGTGAGGATCGCGAGCATGAAGACGCCGAGCAGCGACCCGTAGAAAAACGATCCGTACCGGTTCACGACCTCGACGAGCGACCCTTGGTTGGCCGAATACATCGCCACGACGCAGGCAAACAATCCCCAGAACAGCGTCGCCAGCTTCGACACCGTCAGATAGTGGCCCTCCGACGCCTGCGTCACGAAATGGCGCCGGTAGAAGTCGATGATTGTCGCCGTCGCCAGCGCGTTCAGCTCGCCGCCGCTGGCCGACATGGCGGCCGCGAATATCGCCGCGATCATGAGCCCGACGAGACCGATCGGCATGCGCGTCGTGATAAAAGTGGGAAAGACATAATTCACGTCGTTGTAGCGCTGATCGCCGGTCACGCGTCTGACGACCGCCGCAGCCTTTGCCCGGACGTCTCTCACATGCGCGTCGCTCTCGAGAAACGCGCTGCGCTCGCCTCGTCCCGACGCGGCACGTCTGGCGTCAATCGCTGCATTGAAATCCTTCTCGAGGGCCGCGTACTCCCCTGCCGCCGGGCTCGCCGCCACTTGCGCATCGTAGGTCTGGTTGAACAGCATCGGCGGCGTTTGAAAGAGGTAGAAGACGAAGACCAGGACGCCGCTCGTCAGGATCAGCAGTTGGAGCGGAATCTTGACGAACGCGCTCATCAGCAGCGAATGCCGCGCCTCGTCGATCGACTTCGCCGTCAGGTAGCGCTGCACCTGGCTCTGATCGCAACCGAAATACGACAGCATCAGGAACAGCCCGCCGATCATCCCGGACCAGAACGTGTAGGTCTCGCGCGGATCGAACCTGAAGTCGATTGCCTTGAGTCGCCCGGTCGCGCCCGCCAGGTGAAGGGCGTCGCCCAAGCTGACGCTGTGCAGGATGCCGTACAACAGGACGGCAACGGCCGCGGACATCCCGCCGACCACGACGAACATCTGCTTGACGTCGGTCCAGGCGACCGCCTGCACGCCGCCGATCGTCGTGTAGAGAATCATCGGCACCGAGATCACGAGCACGGTCACCGGCAGCGTCCAGCCGAGAATCGCGGACATCACCACCGAGGGCGCCGCAAGCGTGACGCCGAGCGAGAAGGCGCGGCCGACCAGAAACAGGAAGCTCGCAAGAGAGCGTGTCCGCACGTCGAAGCGGCGCTCGAGATACTCGTACGCGGTGTACACCCGCGCGCGCGTGAAGAATGGCACGACCGTGAGCGAGAGAATGACCATCGCGAGCGGCAGGCCGAAGTACAACTGGATGAAGCGCAAGCCGGTCGCATACGCCTGGCCCGTCGTGCCGACCAGCGTCACGGCGCTCATCTGCGTCGCCATCACCGACAGGCCGACCGCCCACCACGGCAGCGATCGGTTCGCCAGGAAATACCCGTCGACCTTGTCGGTCCCCTTCGAGCGACGCAGGCCGTCGTAGACAATCCACACCAGGTAAACGACGACGACGGCCCAATCCACGGGATGCATGACTAGGAGAACAGCCTCCCGAGAACCCAGAGCGCCCCGAGGATGACCGCCTCGACGAGCAGCACGCCGAGGTAGGTGGCCGTCATCGGCGTATCGCGCTCGAGCGAATCGTCAAGGGCCGTCTTCGCCTTCATAGGCGCGCGCTCGCATCGGTCACGTACTCCGTGGCGAAAGGCATCGGACGAAGTATAGCGAGATCGGCGGGATGAAACCGCGCGCGCAGGCCCGCTCCGTGAGACACTTCGATGACGAGCGCAGTCAAGCTGAGAAATCCTCGAGTGGGTGCCTGGTGAGTGAGCGCGCGCGACATCTCGAGGTCGTTGCGCTGCTTTGCCTTGTCGCCGTGGCGCAAACGTGGCCGCTCGTTCGTCACCTTGGAACCGCGTTGCCAGGCACAGGGCCCGGCGACAACGTGAATTTCGTGTGGAACCTGTGGTGGATGCGCCACGTGGGCTGGAATTCATCCAGCTTCTTTCACACCGATTACCTGCTGTGGCCGTTTGGTGCAAGCCTGGTTCTGCACACCCACACGATCCTCAACGGCTTGGCGGCGGCAACCATTCTCAACCGCCTGAGTGTCGTCGAGGCGCAGAACGTGCTCGTCTTGGCATCGGTGTTCCTCAACGCGATGAGCGCGTACGCGCTGGCCTACGATGTCACGCGGAACCGCGCGGGATCGGTGATGGCGGCGACGATTTTCGGAGGCGCCCCGTACTTCGCCGCACATCTCGAGGGGCACTTCAATCTGATGGTCGGCTGGGTGATTCCCGTGTGGCTTCTATTCGCGAGGCGGGCCGCCAACGGTCGGCGAATGAGGGACGCTGTGCTCGCAGGCGCTGCGCTCGCGCTGGTTGCGTATGCCGACTATTACTATCTCATCTTTTCGATTGCGGCCGCGGCGTGCCTGCTGATCATCACTCACGGCCGAGTGCGTCTCGTCTGTGAGCGACGGCCATCCCGAAAAGTGCTTTCGGTCATCGTCTGGCTGCTCGCTGCGCTGTTCGCGTTGCTCATCGGGTGGATTCACTTCAGTGGTGGCACGACGCTTCGGGTCGGTGGTCTCGGCGTATCGCTGCTCGGCACCTTCAACCCGCGAATCGCGCTGTGGGCGACGATGATCGCCGCGGTGTTGCTGCGGTGGCGATTTTCTCTTCGAGCGGACCGCGTCGAAGCCAGCCTCGGGCGGGCGGATGCCCGTCTCGTCCTGGCCGCCGGGGCGGTCTTCTGTGCGGCCGCCATTCCGCTTGTGGCTCCCGCAGCGCGCATCATCGGGAGCGGAGATTACGTCGGCCCGGCTACTTACTTCCGGAGCGCCTCGCCCGGCATCGACGTGGTCGCGCTTGTCGAGGGAAACCCACGCCACCCGCTCGTTGGGCGGTACGTCCGGCAATTCGCTGACCGTCTCCACATCGATCCGATCGAAGGCGTCGGATGGCTCGGCATCGTGCCGGTCGTACTGGCGTGGTTCGGGTGGCGCCGCTGGCCCGCCACGGCAGAGCGGCGGGCGTGGGGATGGTTATTCGGCGTGTTCCTGGTCTGGGCGCTGGGACCATTCTTGACGGTCTGGGGCTGGAACACCGCATTGGTGCTGCCACAGACGGCGCTGCGATACCTGCCGATCGTGTCGAACGCGCGCGTACCCGGTCGGGCGATGGTGATGGTGTATCTGTCGCTCGCGATCTTGAGCGCCATGGGTCTCGCAACACGGTCGTCGCGTTCCCGTTGGCCCGCATGGACGCTCATCGTCTTGACGATCGTCGACTACGCCGGCGCTCCGATTCCGTTGTGGAGCATTGATGTTCCATCGGTTTACCAAGCGCTGCGCGCTCGCGGTGACCAGGGAGTGCTCCTGGAACTGCCGATGGGGATCCGCGACGGATTCGGAAGTCGCGGCTCGATGGATCCGGGCTCGCCGCTGTTTCAAACGATCCATCAACATCCGGTAGTCGGAGGATTCGTAGCACGCATCCCCGAGCGCGTGACGACCGCCTACCTGGACGATAGCCTGTTCGGCCCGCTGCTCCGCGCATCGGAGCCCTCTACACAGGCAGTCGCACTGCCGGCGCCCGGTGCCTTTCATGACGACCTTCGTGCCAAAGGCATCCGGTACGTGATACTTCGACGATCGGCCGCACCGACGTCGATGACGAGATTAGTGGAAGAGGCGCTCGGGCCGTCCCTGCTCGCGCGAGACGCAGAACGGGACCTGTTCGAAGTGCGGTGACGAGACGACAAAGGGGTACGGCCCCTTTTTCGGGACCGTCGCTCTCACTCGATCAAGACCGCTAATCCCACGAGCGCGAGACCGAGGACGATGAACCACGGCGCGAGCGCGCCGGCCGCGCTGGAGGGGATCGCGGCCTGACGGTCCAGGTCGATGCGCGCGAGGGCGCTGCCGACGCCGGCCTGAGCGGCGAACGCCGCTGCGAGCGCGGCCAGGAGCAGCGCCCATCCGGCGCCGAGCGTCACGCGCGGGCCAACGCTCCCACCCATCAACCGCGCCGAAAGAAACAACGTCGCAATCCAACTGGCGACGGCCACGCCGGCCGTGAGACGCAGGCGCGCCAGCTCGCGGTCGCCCGCCTGGCGGAGCAGCTCGAGCCGCAACGCGCGTTCCGCCCGCACCCGCTCCGCCTCCAACTGCTGGCGCTCGAGGTCGAGCCGTCGACTATCGCGATCGAACGCTTCCTTCAGCGCCGCCACGACGACGCCAGCCAGCCGTGTTTCGAGATGTCCGAGCGCGCGAGGTGCGAGCCGCCGATCGTCTTCCGTCTCGGATCGACTCGCCGACCGCCGCTGCAGCGCGAGATCGCCGACGCCAAGCGCGGCACTGAGAATACGACCCCAGGGAATAACCATAAAGGATACCTACTTGAGTGATCCGAGGGCGCCGAGCCACCGCTCGCGGAACAATCGCTGCGCCGGCGTCAACCGACCGCCCGCATTCTCGAGCGGCACGACCTCGAGGTGCGGGTCTTCGATCAGCGCGACGGTCGTCATCTTTTCGATCCCGCTGCGATCGATATACGCCACGCGAAGACGGTCGCCGGCTTTGTGCCGGCCAACGACCGCCGAAACGTCGCTGGCGGCCTCGGCGTGGATCCCGTCAATCTGCCGGAGCTCATCGTCCTGCTCGAGACCGGCGGCGTACGCCGGTGAATTCGCGGCCACCAGCGCACTCACGTGCAAGCGGCCGCTGCGCGGCTCGAGTCGTACGTCACCCCACCAGGCCCGACCCGGATTGCGTTTTCGAACGACCAGCCCGGCGCGCGCCAGCAACGGCGCGTAGTCGACGACCTCGCGCCCCTGAATATACCGGTTGAAGAAATCGCCGGCAAATGCGCGGTCGCCGCTCACTTCGGCCAGCCGGGCCTCGGCGTCGGCCGACGTGTAGGGACGATCGACGTAGCCTTCGCGCGCGCCGCCCGGTTTGCCGTGGACGCGCCACATGGCGCGCATGAAGTCGTCGAGCGTGACCTGGCTGTCCGACCGCCCGCGCAGCGTGAGGTCGAGCGCGACCGCGATCGCGCCGCCGTACGAGTAATACGAGATGAAGGTGTTCGCCCAGTTCGTGCGATCGACGGTCGAGCCACCGTCTGTGAACGGCGCCATGCGGCTCATGTCTTCTGCGGAGCGGAGCCCGCGAGCCGGCCCGAGCAGCACGGCCTCGAGGAAATCCGCGAGCGCGTCGCACGTCGCTCTCACGTCGGCCAGCCCGGCGCGCTGCACGGCCAGCGACGCGTAGTACTGCGTGAAACCCTCAGCCAGCCAGAGCTCGCCTGACAGGTTCGCACGCTCGAAATCGAACGGCTCGATCGATCGCGGGCGAATGCGCTCGACGTTCCAGCTGTGGAAGAACTCGTGCGCGACCGTGTCGAGCAGGCTTCGACGATTGGCCCGGATCGACCCCGCCTCGGTCATGACGGTGCTGTTCCGGTGTTCCATGCCATCGCCGGTCGCGTACGGCAGGTAATCCGCGAGGAAGGTGTAGTGGCCGGGTTCGTACTCGGGATATTCACCGAACACGGCGCCTTCCTGACGCACGATCTTTTCGACGTCTTTCGCGTACTCGTCGAGCTCTCCATCGCTTCCGAGATGATGCGCCGCCACACGGAAGATCCGCGGTCCGACAGAGAACTGCCGCAGCGAGACGGGGCCGAACTCGACCGGACTGTCCATCAAATACTGAAAGTTTGGCGCTGTGAATTCGAGAACGCTCGAACCGGGATGCAGTTGTGTCGCCACCTGCCAGCGCGCGCTGGCCGGCGGGACAAAGGTCAACGTGGCGGGGCGATCGTCGAAGCCGCGCGCCCACATGATCGCCGCCGGCATGTTGATGTGCGCGTGGCTCGTGTCGACAGCCAGATATGTCCCGTCGACGACGTCGCCGTAGATCTTGTAGGCCAGCTTCACGGTGCCAGCGTGATCGGCAACGGTCCATCCATAGGGGTCCGGCCTTGCCGTGGCGATCTCATGCCCGTCACGTGCGAACGCATGCACGTCGTAGACGTTCTTGGCGAAATCGTGGAGCGAATAGCGGCCGGGTGACGCGCGGCTCATCCTGAGCTCGAGCGGCTGCTGCGGCACGTCTGGAAATGTGGCGTCGACCTGCATCCACCGATGTTCCGGCTCGGGAAACGTGAAGCGGTACTGAATCGGCGCGGCGGCGTGGAAGGTCAGCGACGCGAGGACGAGACACAGCACGAGGAGAGACGCCGCACGGAATGTGGGATTCACAATTAGGAATTAGGAATTAGGAATTCGTACGCAGTAATTGCCACGTTCTGTCTCAATTCCACCAAATCGCGCCTGATCTTCGAATCCTCTGTGCGGCATAACGACTGCTACTGCCTTCCGACATGAACCACGGACATCCGCGGGAAGATCAGCTACAAGCACTTGAGAACGGGCAAGACATTCGCGACCGCACTTTCAGGTTCGCGTGCCGCATCGTGGACTTCTGCAATCATCTTTATAAGGCGGGCAGCATCGGCCGCGCGGAGGCGCCTCAACTTCTCAGCTCCTCCACGTCGGT
>JAHFUI010000046.1:0-19622 GCA_023265175.1 Acidobacteriota bacterium | reverse complement strand
CGCCGGGTTGAGCCGCAGACCTTCGAAGAAAGGCACGAATTCCTAATTCCTAATTCCTAATTCTGAATATTCTGAATTGTAAATTTCCCCACCGCCTGTTCGACAAACGCACTCTCGGCCAGCGCGCCGAGAATCTCGACCTCCTCGTTGACCATCGTGACCACCGTCTTCGGGACGCCGCTCACCATGTAGCGGCGCGCGAGGTCGGGAAACTCCGTCGCTTCCACCGCATACGCGGTGATGTGGGGACTGGCGAACGCCATCTCGTGTGCGAGGCTGACCGCCCGCGGGCAGTGCGGTCATGTCGGCGTCGTAAACACCTGCATCGTCAGCGGCCGGTCCACCGCGGCGAGCCGCTTCTGGCTGTCTTCCGACAATTGCGAGGTTCGCCCGCCGGCGAGGAGCACGGCCTGCACGAGAGAGATGAATTCGTAGCCGGCAGGGGTGCCGAGAAACCTGATGCGGGAATCGGTCCACTGCGAATCGTCTTGATACGTGATCGCGACGGCCGGCGCCCGATCGATGCCGTACGCCTTGGCCTTGTCGCCGTCGAGGATCAGGTTCACCTCCTCGATCGCGATCTTGTCGGACAGCGGCGGGAGCTCGTCGAGAATCTGCCGCGTCTGGAGGCAGGTCTCGCAGCCGAGTGTCTGCGTGACAAACACCAGGCGCACGGGGCGCGTCATCTCTCCGAACGACTCGCGGAGCTTCTGCTGGTCGGCGGACGAGATCAGGGCCATCAGGCGATTATGACGGGGCGGCCAGTCCGAGGCTAGAGGCTCGAGGCTCGAGGCTAGGCGCACTTGGAGGCGAGTTCGTTCCCAAGCCTCCAGGCCCCAACCTCCAGCCTCCAGCTTCTACTTGAACAGGTCATCAAACGCCTGACGCGCGGTGGTCGGACCCTGCGTGCCCGTCTGCCGCTCGACGGTGGTGCGCGGCGTGAAGAACGCGCAGCCGTTGCGCGCGTCCTTCGGCGCGACCCGCGCGGTGAGCGGCTGCGTGCACTCGAACCGCGCGCTCGTATCGAAGGCGACGCATTGGATGCAACTGTGCAGGTCGACCCCGCACCGCGCGCAGCGGCTGTCGGCGTCCACGGGCAGCGCCAGGCGGTTGCCGCAGCGCGAACACCGGAACACCTCGTGAGACGCCATGAGATTCGGCGTCTTCGGCCCTTCCGGGCGCTCGCGCGGCGCCTGCGGCTGGTGCGGTTTTGGCGCGGCCCGCTCGCGACCTCTCGGCTCGTCCTGATATCCGCGCTGCCTGTATTTTCTGTCGCTCATGATCCGTCGCGGGGTCTGGTGAGTCGGGTGAGCCGACCCGACTTACCTGACCGACCCGACCCAGTCTCTCAGATAATATCGTGTCAAGGAGCAGTCATGACAGCGGGTTGGCGTCTCGCCGTGAGCGTCGCGGGGCTCGTGATAATCGGCGGTGGCCGGACCGGGCAGGGCCAGGCGCCGCGCCCAATGACGCTGGTCGACCTGCGCCAGGTCCCGAGCGTCCTCGATCCGCAGCTCGCTCCTGACGGTCACGCCGTTCTGTACCAGCTCAATCAGGTCGACTGGAAGGCCAACCGCCGCCCCGGCCACATCTGGCGCCAGGACATCTCTGGAGGGGCGCCGATCCAGATGACCTCCGGCGACAGCGGCGAATCGGCGCCCCGCTGGTCGCCTGACAGCACGCAACTCATCTTTCTTCGCGATGGTCAAATTTTCGTGATGTCGGCCGGTGGCGGCGACGCGCGCGCGGTCACGCGTCACGCCACGAACGTGTCGAGCCCGACGTGGTCCCCGGACGGCGCCTTCCTCTATTTTCTCGCCTCCGATCCCCGGACGGCCGAAGAACGCGCGCGCCTTCAGGCGAGAGACGATGTGTACGCGTTCGATGAGGACTACAAGCAGCGGCACCTCTGGCGCATCCCGGTTCCGGCAGGATCGGAGCAGGCGATCACACGCGGCGATTTCTCGGTGACGTCGTATCGTCTGTCACGCGACGGCACTCACATCGTGATGCATCGTGCGCCGTCTCCGCTGGTCCTCGACAACCCGCACACCGAGATCTGGATTTCGGACGCCAGCGGCGAGCGCGCGTCCCGGTTGACGCGCAACGACGTCGAGGAGGCCGGGGCCGAGATCTCGCCGGACGGATCGCAAGTGCTGTTTGTCGCCGAGGCAAACCAGCGCCTCGAACCGTACTACAGCGGCGCGCTGTTCCTTGTGCCCGCCGGCGGCGGCACGCCGCGTCTGGTGCTGCCGGACTTTCCCTATTACATCGACCGGGCCGCCTGGGCGCCCGACGGCCGCTCGATTTTCGCCGTCGCGCAGATGGGCGTGCACAGCGAGATCTTCCGGATCGACGTGACGTCGCGCGCCGCCACACAGTTGACGAACGGGCGACACTCGCTGCCGATCGCGCCGGCACCGGTGTGGAATCTCGCGCCCGCGGCGGGCCGGCTCGTGTTCGTGTTCGATGAACCCGCGCGGTACGGAGACGTGTGGACGCTCGCGCTCACTCCGGGAGCGCAGCCGACGCGCGTCACCGGCGTGTACGATTCGCTCGAGCGGACGTTTCGCCTTCCACGCCAGGAGGCGTTTACCTGGAAAAGTCCCGACGGCGCCGCGATTGAGGGGCTGCTGTTCTACCCGCTCGATTACGAGGAGGGGAAACGCTATCCGCTGGTTGTCCAGCTTCACGGCGGCCCGTGGGATGCCGACAAGTACGGCTTCTGGGGCTGGAGCGATTACATCCAGGTACTGACGGCGCGCGGGTTCGCCGTCCTGCGCCCGAATTATCGCGGCAGCATCGGCTACGGCAACACGTTCTATCGCGACATGATCGGTGGCTTCTTCAATCATGCGCATCTCGACGTGCTGGCGGGCGTCGACGCGCTCATCAAACAGGGCATCGTCGATCCGGACAAGCTCGCCGTCATGGGGTTCAGCGCCGGCGCGCACATCGTCAACAAGCTGATCACGTTCACGGATCGATTCAAGGCGGCGGCCTCGTTCGCCGGAGCGTCGAACTGGATTTCGCTGTTCGCCGAGTCCGATTTGCGGGGCAATCGCACGCTGTGGTTCGGCGGCACACCATGGCAGAAGAACGCGCCGATCGACAAGTATTGGGGTCAGTCGCCGCTCAAGTACGTCGCAAACGTCAAAACGCCGACGCTCTTCCTGGTCGGCGAGAACGACACGCGCGTCGGCCTGGCGCAGGCGCTCGAAATGCATCGCGCGCTCAAGGCCAACGGCGTGCCGACCCGACTCGAGGTGGCGCCGCGCGAGCCGCACCTGTGGCTCGAGCCACGGCACCAGCTCTTCAAGGCCAATGTCGAGCTGGAGTGGCTCGAGCGGTACGTGAGGGGGCGCGCTTACGTGTGGGAAACAGCGCCGGCTGAAACACTGAGCGACAGCGTGAAACCGTAACGGATAGGGATTCGGCGCTCGTCTATCGCGACCGATGCCGGGGTCACGGCTGGCCTGCCCCAATCCGCTCCCGGATGGCGCGCATGCGCGGCTCGGACCCGGTGAAAAGCCCTTGAGGGAAACGCCGGTACTTCAGGATCTCCGCATAGACCGTGTCGCTTTCGTTCATGTTCAGACCGAGACCGGCCAGGTACTGCAGCCGGAGATTGCGGTCGCGATTGATCGACGCGTCCCGGAGCCATTCCTTCAGATCGGACGCGCGCCCGGCATACGTGCCGAACAGATCGACCGCCGACGTGAGCCCGATCTCGCGCAGCGATTGCGCCACCGTGGCGTACTCGGGCCGGCTCAGGCGGTCCTCCATCGCATCCAGATCGATCCGCGTCGGTTCGACCTGTCCCAGTAGAACGGTGTCGTAACCAACTCCGCGAAACGTGTTGCCGGCAATGATGCCGTTCGGAAACACCTCGAAGAACGTGGCGATCTCGCTCTTAACCGCCGCCGGGCTGCTGTCATACAACTGCACGAACAGGGTCACGACGCCGCCCGGATTCAGATGATCTCTCGCCGTTTCGAAGAACTCTTTCGTGTAGAGCGTCGCGGCCCCTTTCACCCACGGATCGAGCGGATCGGATGTGATCGCGTCGAACTTCTCCTTCGTGGTCAGCAAGTAATGCCGCGCATCGTCGATGTGGATGTGCACCTTTGGATTGCGGACGACGTCGTAGTTCTGGGCGCCGAAGTAGACGGAGACGACCCGAGGGACGAGCGGCTCGATTTCGGCGATCGTGACGCGATCCACCATCGGGTTGATGCTGACGGCGCCGGCGGTGACGCCCGCGCCACATCCGATCACCAGCACCGAGCTCGGACGCGTGGGAACGAGCGTCGTGAAATGGCCGAGCATGCGCTGCAGGCGCATGTCTTCCGGCGCGCTCGACGCCTGGATCTTTCCCGCATTGTGATATCCGATCTTGCCGTTCGGCAGCCGCGACACGGCGACCGAGGACTGCAGGCCCTCGCCGACGTAAATGATGTCGCCCGCCTGGCCGAGAAGGGTCGCCGCGAACCGGCCGTGCGCGACGAGCAACCCCGGAACCGGCGGCACACTGCGAACAAGAAACACCGTCACGATGAGCGCTCCCGAGAGCGCCAGCGCCTCCGCCGACCGCGCGCCGCCGGCCTGCCTCGTCCGGTCCACCACGGCCGGCACAAGCGCCAGCAGCGCCGCAAGCGTTGCCACGAGCATCATCGCCTGCTGCGCGCGCTGCGATCCGATCCACGCAATCAGCAGCAGGCTCGCCGTCAGCGCGCCGGCGACGGCACCAAGTGTGTTCGCGGCGTAGACGCCGCCGACCAGCCGGCCGGC
This sequence comes from Acidobacteriota bacterium, assembly GCA_023265175.1. Classification (GTDB taxonomy): domain Bacteria; phylum Acidobacteriota; class Vicinamibacteria; order Vicinamibacterales; family CAVVIG01; genus JAHFUI01. The sequence continues at coordinate 14,831 of JAHFUI010000046.1, read as the reverse complement.
ATCGCGTCCTTTGGCGGCCACCGCGGCCAGCGCAAGCGGGAAGCTCGCGCCCCAGAGAATCGCGGCGGGGAGAACGGCCCACAGCGCACGCACGAGATCGAGCTTGAAATTCAGCCAGATGCTCGGTGAGAGCGACGGATTGATCGGCCAGTACGGCAGCGAGACGCTGAGCTCGTGCGCCGTCCAGCCAATCGCGGCGACGATCAGCAGCTGGCACCAGCCGAACGCCGTCCGCGCGTTGACCGTTTTCGACATCGCCGATCCGACGCTGCTGCCGATGCCCAGACCGATCAGAAAGACGGCGAGGATCATGGAGAAGGTGTAGACGGTCGCACCAAACAAGAGCGCGAGCAGCCGCGTCCAGATGACCTCGCCGGCCAGCGCGGAAAAACCCGAGAGCGCGATGGCGACGTACATCAGGTTCGTATCGAACTGTGACGAGGACGAACGCCGAGGCCGGGGATCACGCGGAGAAAAACCAGGCTCTGCGCGCCCAGCGTGCTCTCCGTTCATCGATGGATATGTGGGAACGCAGGCGCTGACACCAATCGCAACGGCCGCGACAGCGGCATTGACCGCGGCCGCGACGTAGGTCGCCGTCGCCATGTCGTATACGCGCAGCAAATAGAATCCGGCCAGGAGAGATCCACACACCGCGCCCGCGATATTCCCGGCGTAGAAGAATCCCAGCCATGAAATCCCTTCCGGCGTGGTCTCGACCCAGCGCGCCACGGCGGGAAGCGTCGCGCCCATCGCCAGCGTCGGCGGCAACAGGCAGATGGCGGCGACGGTGCCGCGCAGCAGAAATCCGGCAACGCCCTCCCCACCCCACGTCGTATAGATGTGGCCAATTGCCGGCATCAGCAGCAGCAGGAGCAGGCCGGATACGCCAACGACGGCTTCGAGCGCGGCATACACGCGCAACGGATGGTGTTGCGGGCGAACGATTCGAGGCAGCAGCAGGCTTCCGAGACACATACCGCCCATGAACGTGCCCAGGAGCACGCCCATCGACACCGCCGAGGATCCGATGACCAGCTCGAGCAGTTGAAACCAGACAATCTCGTAGATGAGCGCGGCCGCGCCGCTGCCGGCAAACAGAAACAGCAGTAATGGAAGCATCAGCAGAATCGTTACCGAAGGAGAAAATCCTGGCGTAGCCGAAGTGGCGAAAAACGCCGGCAAGAGCGCCACGACGGCTCAGTAGACCGATCGCGTTCCACACGCAGGGTTCGGGCGAGCGATTCCGCGCCAGGACCCCGCGTGCTTCTCGAAGGTTCGCTCACCGGGGTCGCCCGCCTGGAACGTTGACGTGTGCCAACTTCCAAACAGCGTTCATCGGAAGCGCCCAGCCTAAACTTCCGAACGGAAGCGATCGTTCGCCCGTGTACAGAATGACCCCTCGACGGAACCGGCGTCCTGTCATTTCACGTAAGGCCTCCAGCCCCTTGAAGTCCGCTGGTCCTACTTTTGTGGATGCTTTGACCTCGATGCCGACGACCGTTCCGTCGTCGCCTTCAAGTACGAAGTCCACTTCCTGCCCGGCGTGACTTCGGAAGTGGAACAGACTCGCCCGGGTTCGGCTCCAGCCCAGTTGCTTGAGGATTTCGACGGCCACGAAGTTCTCCAGCATGGGACCGATACTCCCTGGATCCGGCACCGATCGATCCCGCGTGAAACCGGCCAGGTAGGCCAGCAGTCCGGTATCTCCGAGTATGATCCGAGGCGCTTTGATCAGCCGACGCCCCCGAGAGCCCGACCATGCGGGAATCCGATGAATCAGGAAGGTCATCTCCAGAAGCGAGAGATACCGCATCAATGTCGTGTGCGGAAGCGCGGAACTGCGGGACACCTCCGCGACGTTCAATATCGAGGAGGCTCGCGCCGCGAGCAGTTGCAGCAAGCGCGGCAGTTCCGTGAGCCCGGCGATTGACGCGATGTCCCGAACGTCCCGCTGCAGGATAGTGGTCACGTAACTGCCGAACCAGGCGGTGCGGCGCGCGGGGGCCTGGCGCGCGACCACCTCGGGGTAACCGCCACGGAGCACGAGTTCGAGAAGCCTCTCGCGGGAAAGGCCATGCTTCGGCCATGGCGGGTCGTCCTTTGCCAAGACCGCATCCACGAATCCTTCTCTCGCTCCCTCGACTTCGCCGATCGACAGCGGCCACAGCGTGAGAACTTCCATACGGCCTGCCAGCGACTCCGATACCCGCGGCACCGTCAGAATATTCGACGACCCCGTCATCAGGAAACGTCCGGCCGTTCGCTTCTTGTCGATGGCCAATTTGATGGCCGGAAACAGTTCAGGCACGCGCTGGATTTCGTCGAGAAACACGGGACCAATCAGGGCGGCGACGAATCCGTGCGGGTCAGCCTTGGCCGCCGAAAGCGTTGCGCCATCGTCGAACGTGAGAACCGAGGCATTTCGCCGCTCCGCGATCCACTGACACAGGGTCGTCTTGCCGGACTGGCGTGCGCCGCCAACCAGCACGGCCGGCGTATCGTCGAGCGCGGATTCGATCCGATCGGTCAGATGGCGGGGGAGAAATGATGACTTTATCTCCACAATGTGGTGTATATTTCACCATCTTGTGGTGACTTGTCAAACCGCGTGAGGGACTGCGCGCGCGCTCACGGGAAAGGCCAAGACACGGACCGGACTAGGCTGCCGTCCTACGCGGAGACTTGCGCGGGCGGCCTCCCTTGAGGCCGTTAAGTCTCGCTGCCCGCCTTTTCGCCGAGGTACGAGATGCTCCACCCACCGACCCCGCCGCACTCAGTACATGTGTACCGAGAGCTGCGCTCGCAAGACCCGCAACGGTCAAGTCGGCGTCAAGCCGCTCCCAGTGGAGCCCAACCCCAGCGGCTCCCACTTCGACCGCTGCGAGATCCTTGTCGGACGCGTCATGCAGTGCGGCAATGAGGTCCACAGGGATGACGAAGGCCGCGCCGTTGGTCAGGACGATGTGGAGCCTGCGATGGCGGCGTTCGTATCGTGCCTGTTCGGCGTGAGGCGTTGTGTGAAGCGCTCGTCGTGCCCGCTGTCGTGCCGCAGGCACCTGGGCGAGCACGTCGGCATCGCTCACCATGTGCTTAGCCATGAATCGCTCTCCATCGAACAATAACCCAAAGCTTGGGTTTATGCAAATCCGCTTCGACCCCGGCGCTCGGCGTGTGACGGCGCGGACGGCTCCAGGGTGCGGCGTCAGGCAGCCCCAGCGTTGTCCAGGGGCGGACCCTGCTTCATTATGTTCTTCAGTGTGAGAGACGATAGGAAGTATGAAGGGCCTCTCGCGCGGTTAACGGAAGGCCGTTCTCGGACGCCCGTCGCCCAACGCGACAGCGCCGACGACCCATCACACAGCGGGCGCGCGCGGTCCACGTCAGGCGGCGTGGTGAAACCGACGGGAGACAGTCGTTCGCTGTCGAGGACTTGCCCGTATTCGCATGAAGGCGGATGGCGAAGCGGAATGGGTCGTGTTGGGGCGAATCCTCGTACCGGCGTCATTTCGTACGGATCCCGCTGATGCGGCCAGGCGCACTGCTGCTCACTGGCGTGCTCGTGATGGCTGCATCTCCCGCGCAGGCGCAGACGAGCACCGCCGACGGCGTCGACGCAGTTCTTCGCGGAGATTATCAACGAGCCGCGGAAATTCTGAAGCCGATTGCGGAATCATGGCCGCCGCGCGACCACGTGGCTGAGTTCTTCATGGCGACGCTCTATGAGAGCGGCCTTGGCGTTGCAGCAGACGCGACGCGCGCCTGTGCACTATACGGTCGAGCGTCGGTCGACACTAGCCCGTTTGGCCGTCAGGCGGAAGCCCTGTGGCAGGCTCTTCTAAGATCCCGGAGCACGGAAGCATTTTAAGATTGTGTGCTGCTGGCAAACGCCGGCTTCGATCACGCATTTCAGCCTGTGACCTTCACGCTCGAACAAGGCCACTGGATCAGCCTCGATCTCGGTGGTGCCACGATTACGTACGAGGGGAAGGAAAAACGGATCGAGCTCGGGCTCGGAACGGGTGGCGTCGTGTTCCTTCCGGTTGAGCATACCGAGTTGACGGTCGGCCCGGCACACTTGACCCGGCGCCATTTCATCGAGTTGTTCACGTGGATGCCGAGCCCGAAGACGAAGACGTGGACGCTGATATGGCATGTGTTCGAGGTGGTTCGGAACGACCTGACTGGCATCACCTCGGAGGAACTGGTGACGATCTCGGCGGACCGACCGCCGATGGGTCCGTCCCTCGACGTTCGCGGAATGGCGCGCCTGAGACTGAACGACCGGGGCGATCCAGAGTGGGCTGTTCTGACCGGACCGAATCCGCGGGCCGGTGTCATTGAGTCGGAAGGCGAGAAGCGGGAGAGGGACGAACAGGCGCGCGCACGCGCGGCCGCCGAGGCGCGTGTGGACTGGACCCGCGTCCGCGATACTCAGCGCGTGCCCACTCTGAAATATTCCGATGGGAACGGCTGCGGGAACGTGTTCGTGTACGGCTGGTCGGACGACCGGACGGAAGCGATGACGATCCGAGCCGATATAGGTCTTCTCGGGCTCTCGACCGCGCCGCGTACGTTCGACGTAGCGTCACAGCTCAGTAATCTCGAAGTGCAGGTACACGCGTACGAGCGACCCGTACGATCGTGGCCGTTTTGTACGGATGTACTATTTTCACGGGGTCCCGAGGAAACGTGGAGAGCGACGCGCGGGGCAGTGACTATCGAACTGTCGCCGCCCGGAGTCCGCGCTGATGCGCCGTCTGCATATCGCGCGACGATTCGTATCGTCGGCGCGGAATTCGTCAGCGCCGTAGGCGTTCGCGTCAAACAGGCCCAGCCCATTACGCTGAGCGCCATTGTGGGCTGGATGCCGGGGTAATCCGGGCCGTGATTCACAAGAGCGCCGCGGGCCGTGGGTCCCATACACGCCGCACGGGCGCTCAGCGAGATCCTGCCGGCGACGGCGAAGAGGCCGTCGCCGATGCCAATGTCACGCAAGAAGAGGTCCACGACCAGGGGCGAAAGCTGAGGACTCACGACGACGCCAAGAGGAGAGTGGCGGGTGAAAAGCATCGGTCAATTCCGGACCAAGAAACTCTTAGCGATCAGCCGCAAACTGACCCACTACCAGGCATCACCTCGCACAGCCCAGGTCGTAACGCAACCTGCTACAATCGCGGGCTGCCATTCGATTTTCTCAAGGGGAGATTTCATGAAACGCCTCTCGCATCTCGTCGCCGTCGGATGCACGCTCATCGCGGGTGCGATGGTCTCGGCCGCGATGCCTGATTCGGTCCGCACGGACGCCGGGTTGGTCTCGGGCGCCCCGGGCGCCCCGGGCACAACGACCGCCGACATCCGCGCGTACAAGGGCATTCCGTACGCGGCGCCGCCCGTGGGCGAGCTGCGGTGGAAACCGCCGCAAGCCGCGGCGCATTGGGACGGTGTGAGAAAAGGCGATCAGTTCGCCGCCAGGTGCACGCAGGGCGGATTCGGTGGCGGTGGTCGTCAGGGTGCCGCGGCCGGACGCCAGGGCGGAGCCGCGGGACGCCAAGGCGCGGCCCCGGGCGCAGCTCCCGCCCCGGAGGGCGCGCCGGCGCAAGGTCGACAAGGCGCGGCTCCCGCAGGACTGGCGGCGGCGCCACAGCCACCGACCAGTGAAGACTGTCTGTATATCAATGTGTGGACGCCCGCCACCGCCGCGTCCGATCGCAAACCGGTGATGGTCTTTTCGTACGGCGGCGGGTTCACGAGCGGCGCCGGATCCGAACCGCGGTATGACGGCGAAGCGCTCGCCAAAAAAGGCGTCGTCGTCGTCACCTACAACTATCGTCTCGGCCCCTTCGGCTGGTTCGCTCATCCCGAGTTGACCAAGGAATCCGGACACAACGCGTCGGGCAACTATGGGCTGATGGACGCGGTCGCAGCGCTCAAGTGGGTGCAGAAGAACATATCGAGCTTCGGCGGCGACCCGCGCAACGTGACCATCTTCGGCGAGTCGGCCGGAGCATTCCAGATCGCCTCGATGGTCGGATCGCCCGAAGCGAAAGATCTGTTCCGCCGCGCCGTCGCGGAAAGCGGCGCGTGGATGGGGATCCGGATGGGGAAGATGACGACGCTGGCGCAAGCGGAGGAAGCGGGCCAGAAAATGGCCGAGACGATGGGCGCGAAATCGATCGCCGATCTGCGCGCGAAGTCCGCCGAGGATCTTCAGCGGGAAGGCCGTGCGGGCGGAATGATCGTCGACGGCTGGTACGTGCCGGAGGATCTGTCGATGACGTTCGCACAAGGCCGGGAGAACGAAGCGGACGTGCTCGTGGGATCGAATAAAGATGAAGGCACGTTCTTCCAGCGGGGAGGGCCGCCGGCGGCGCAGTTCATCGCGCAGACGAAAGAACGGTGGGGCGATCTCGCCGATTCGTTCCTGAAGCTGTACCCGGCCGGCACCGACGAGGAAGCGAACGCTTCGTCTTTGGCCGCGGCGAGAGATGAGATGACGTGGCACGCGCGGCTGTGGGCGCAGTTGCAGGCGAAGCGGGGCAAATCGAAGGCGTACGTCTATTACTTCACCCACGAGCCGCCGTCCGCCCCCGGTCAGCCGTCGAGAGGTGCGACGCACACCGCGGAGCTCGCCTACGTGTTCGGCAACCTTCTGCCCGCCAATCGCGAGTGGCCCGCGGTCGATCGCACGCTTGCCGATCAGATGACGTCGTACTGGGCGAACTTCGCCACCACCGGCGACCCCAACGGCAAGGGGCTGCCGGTGTGGCCGCAGTACAAGGACAAGTCGTCTGGCCGCGCGATGATCCTCGGCGACAAGGTTGAAGCCGAATCGTCGCCGGACACGGCGCGGATGGCGCTGTACGACCAGTTATTCGCGAGGCAGATGTCGACCCCTTCGCGGCGCACGAATTAGTTCGCAGCAGGTTCGCGGGCCTGAAGGTCCGCACTACGACTGGTGTAGTGCAGGCCTTTAGGCCTGCCCCAGCAGATGCGGGAGCGGAGCAGCGTATGAAGAGAATCACTTTCCGCGGCGTGTGTGTATTCGCGTGCGGCGTGCTGGTTGGCGTCGCGATGATGGCGCGATGGCAACGGATTCCGCTGGCTCTCGCGTCAACCGTCGTCCAGGCCCAAGCGCCCAGACCGCCAGTCGAGCCGGCGGAAGTGCCGGCCGAGGTCACGCGGCTCAGAGATCTGGTGCCGGGCCAATCGCTCGGCATGGCGGACGTGGGCAATCAGTACACGAACCTGTGGTTTGCCGCGCAGCGGAGAAATTGGCCGCTCGCGATGTATTTCTACAACGAGACCAGAAACCGCATCAGGTGGGTCGTCCGCATCGCCCCCACGCGCAAGAAGTCCGACGGCACGATCACGGATGTGCAGGGCATCTTCGACGGCATCGATACCAGCGCGCTGGCCATGCTGAAGGCGGCGATCGAGAAGAAAAGCAGCGTGAAGTTCGGCGCCGCATACAGGACGATGATCGAGTCCTGCTACGCGTGCCACAAGGCAGTCGAAAAACCGTTCCTGCGGCCGATGGTCCCGCTCGCGCCCACGCAGACGGTCCTCAATATGAGCCCCGCCGCGAAATGGCCTGAGTGAGATCAGACAGGTGGAAGGGATGATCCACCGAAGGCACTTGGTTTGACGATCCGCGGCGGGGCCGGTGGAAACCACACAGGCGGTGAATCGAGCCCCTAGTCCCCCCTAGTCCCGCTGCGGAGCGTCAAGGCAAGTGCCCATCGGGATTACCAGAGGAGGATGCGATGGTCCATCGATTTCTTGCAGCGCTGATTCCCGTCGTCGCGCTCGCGTCGGTGCCGATCGCGGCGGCCCAAAACGCAAGGCTTGCCGGCAAGCCTCCAACCAAGGCGTACACGCCGCCGCGGACGCCGTGGGGCGATCCGGATCTGCAAGGCATCTGGCCGGGCACGCATATGCTCGGCGTGCCGTTCGAGCGGCCCGCGAATCTGGCGGGACGAACCGAGCTCAGCGACGAGGAGCTCGCTCAGCGTGAGGAGCAGAACCGCCGGCAGGCGGAGGCCGACAACGAAGAGTTCGTCGCGCCTCGCGCCGGCGGCGCGGGCGCTGCCGGGACCGGTCCCCCGAACCACTGGGGCGAGCGCGGCAGGCCCCAGCGTCAAACCTCTCTGATCGTCGAACCGGCTGACGGTCGAATGCCGACCATGACGCTGGAGGGGCAAAGCCGCAACGCCGCGGTGAAGACGAGCTTCAACGACATCTTCTACGCCAGTCCCGAAGATTTCAGCTTCTACGACCGCTGCATCTCGCGTGGCGTCCTCGGGAGCATCCTGCCGGTGGTTTACAACAACGGAAATCAGATCTTCCAGACGCCGGGTCAGGTGGTGATTCGCTACGAGATGATCCACGAGACGCGCGTCATCCCGCTGGACGGGCGGCCGCACGTCGGCCAGAACATCCGCACGTACATGGGTGACGCGCGGGGCCATTGGGACGGGAACACGCTGGTGGTCGAGACGACGAACCTGAACGGCCGGACCGGCACGACGGGCAACGGGCGCAACACGCCGTTCAGCCAATCGATTCGCCTGGTCGAGCGCTTCACGCGCGTCGACGCCGACACGATTCAGTACGAGGCCGCGCTCGACGACCAAAAGACATGGACGAGGCCGTGGAAGATCGGGTTCACGCTGAAGCAGGATCCGCATTACGGCATGTTCGAGTACGCGTGCCACGAGGGCAACAACGCGATGCGAAACATGCTGAGCGGCGCCCGCGCGGCGGAAAGGAAGTAGGAGACGGTCGGTCGATGGAGCGATCGGCCAGACGCCAACGTTGAAAGGTCGAATACTCAGTTCTCGATCGGATGCTCAACATGGTCGATGACAAGCAGATCGACCGCGCCTTTCGTTGATTCGAGTTTGAGTCCGAGCTGTTCCTGCAACGCCGTGAAGATGGATGTCGGCAGACTATCCGGGAGGCCGGCGTTCGGCGCGTCTTGCTCAGGCCTCCACTGAAGGTCCAGAGCAAAGGTGCCCGTCAGGCCGGTTTGATCTTGCACGGGTCGCTCAACGCGGGGAGACAAGAGATTCGCCAATTGCGACAGCGTCATGGCGGTGCTCCGGAACGCAAACGCACTTACTGCTTGACGGCCGCAGGGCAGGTCGCCAGGCACTGGCGGCGGCGCGCCACTGCGTCCGCCTGCGATCCATGCCGCACAATCCGGCGCGGTCTGATGAAGCTGTGGGCCGAGCCTGCCGTCCCGCCTCGCCATCACGAGCGCATACGTCGGCTCCTCTTTGGTCTCACGGTGCACCGCCAACTTGAACCGGTCGGCCAGGAGTGTCCGGACCATGAGTAAACCCTGTGGCACGGTGAACGCGGGCGTGTCGTCTGCCGATGACTTGGCTTCGATCTCGAACAGCTCGTCGTCGACCCACTTTGGGGCGCCCACAATCTGCTGCCGATCGCGCGCGGCGGGGATGCCGTAGGCGCAAGCAACCAGCCATCGGAGGTCGCCAAAGCCGGTGAACCGCCCGCGGGCCGGAAAGGTGCAGTTCAAAGGCTTCGGAAGCGGGACTTCCCGTTTCACGGGCTTGACCGAGGCCACCTCGAATGTCGGACTTGCCGGGGCCTGCGCGGACACGGCGCCGCCCATGCGCGAGAGAACGGACAAGATGCAGATGGACCAGAGGGCACGGAGTCTCAGCATCACACCCTCCCCAAAGGAGACTCGTTCAAGTCTCATCGTAAGTACGGAATAGTCTGCGGCCCTTGGGGAAGGACGCACAGCGTCGCGTTCGGACCAGCGGCCCGCATCGCATCGCACACCGCCGCCGCCACGTCGTCGATCGGCTGAAGGTGGGCGGCGCGAACCGCGTCGGGCGTGAGACCGCCGGTCTTCACCATTACGCCCGCCTTCATCTGAATCTGCGCCTGGATTTGCACCTGCCATTGATCCGGCATCGAGTAGCCCGGTGCATTGATCATCGCGAGCAGTTTCTCTGGCGACGGCTGCGAGGCCAGGACCTGCCCGTACGATCCGTGAGACGGCAGGCCGTCGCGGCACTCGGCGGCGCACACAATCGTCCCTCCAGGCTTGACGACCTTGGCGGCGGCCGACATGCCTTTCACCGCTTGATACAGGTTCTGATCGAGCGGAAATCCGGAATTGGTGGTGAGCACGACGTCGAAGGGCGAGTCGACCGCCCGCATCGCATCGCGCTTCGCCGCTTCACACGCGGCGCGGTGCTCGGCGAAGAGGTCGCCGGCGAACACGGCCGTGATCTTCTGCTCGCGATTGAGCGTCACGTCGACGGCGAAGTCGACGCCGACCATGCGGGCGATCTCGCGCACGTCGTCGTGAATGGGATTGCCTTCGGTCACGCCCCACGTCGCGTTGGGGTGACCGATCCGCTGCGCGTCGTGCAGCACCAGGACCGTTCCGAGACCTGCCAGGCCCGGCGCGACCATCTTCGGGCCTCCGCTGAAGCCGGCGAAGAAATGCGGCTCGACGAAGCCGGTTGTGATCTTGATGTCGGCGTTCATCCACGCGGAATTCAAGTACACCGGCACATGTGTCGTCGTCTTTCCGATGTAGGTGAGCGATTCCCGATCGCGGCTGTCGTGGTTGAGGATTTGAAAGCGGCGCACGATGTCCGCGCCGAGCATCTTCTCCAGCTCCGCCGGCGTATTGGTGCGGTGCGTGCCGGTCGCAATCAGGATGGTGATGTCCTGGGCGGGAACGTCAGGCATCTCTTCGAACAGCGCCCTCAGCATCTCCCGACGCGGCTGCGCGCGGGTGATGTCGCACACGGAAATCGCGACCGTCCGGCCCGGCTCGACGAGCTCCCGCAGCGGCGGACACCCGACCGGCGAGCGCAGCCTGGCGACGAGCGCGGCGTGCGGATCCGCCATGGCCGGCCTGAAGACCGGCTCGATGATCGTGACCCGCTCCTCCGGCAGCTCCACCGCGAGCCCCTCGATGCCGTAGTCCAACCGTATGCGCATGCGCGAACCCTATCCAGTCGCCAGTCGCCAGTCGCCAGTCGCCAGTCGTCAGTTCGTCAGTCGTCAGTCCGTCAGTCGCCAGTCGCCAGTCGCCAGTCGTCAGTCGCCAGTCGCCAGTCGCCAGTCGTCAGTTCGTCAGTCCGTCAGTCGTCAGTCGTCAGTCGCCAGTCGCCAGTCGCCAGTCGTCAGTCCGTCAGTCGTCAGTCCGTCAGTCGCCAGTCGCCAGTCGTCAGTCCGTCAGTCGTCGTCGCCAGTCGTCAGTCGCCAGTCGCCAGTCGCGATGATTATCTCATCCGCCCGGTTCGACTACTATCATCGGATGCGCGCGATTGTGCTGGACGGCGACCAGGTGTCTCTCCAGACGGATCGCCCGCAACCGCCACGCGCCAACGGCGAGGTGACGGTCCGGGTGCTGCGCGCGGGCATCTGCGAAACCGACCTGCAACTGATCCGCGGCTACATGGGATTTCGCGGCGTCCTCGGCCACGAGTTCGTCGGGGTGGCTGAGGAGGGACCGTACGCCGGACGAAGGGTGGTCGGCGAGATCAATTGCAGTTGCTGGCAGTGTGAAACGTGCCTGTCCGGCCGGCCGACCCACTGTCCATTCCGCACCACCATCGGCGTCGCCAGCCACGACGGCGCGTTTGCGGACTTCGTCGCCGTCCCGCAGCGCAACCTCCACCTGGTCCCGGAATCGGTGTCAACGGACGCCGCGGTGTTTACCGAACCGCTCGCGGCCGCGTTTCAGATTCCCGCCCAGTTATCACTGAACCGTACCGATCGGATCCTCGTGCTTGGAGATGGCCGCCTGGGGAATCTCTGCGCGCAGGTGCTGGCGGGCATCTGCGATCGCGTGCTCGTCATCGGCAAACATCCGGAGAAGCTCGCGCTCCTGCAGTCGTTGGGCATCGCGACCGGTCTGCTTTCGGAGATTCCAAGGGAGCGCACAGCGGACGTCGTCGTCGATTGCACCGGCTCTGAAACCGGACTGCCGGCGGCGCTCGAGCTCGTTCGGCCGCGCGGCACCGTCGTGCTCAAGACCACGGTGGCGGGAAGCCAGCAGATGCCCTGGGCCCCTGTCGTCATCGACGAGGTGACGATCGTCGGGTCCCGCTGCGGGCCGTTCGACTGGGCGCTGGCGGCGCTCGACGCCGGCCGAATCAGCGTGCTGCCGTTGATCTCCTCGCGCTACGATTTGTCGCGCGGCATTGAGGCGCTCGATGCGGCAAAGAGCCGAGGGGTGTTGAAGGTGCTGTTGGATGTGGCTATTTCTTGGGATCTGTAATTTGATGTCGGCGGAAGCCCGGCTCAGCGCTTCTTGCCCAAGTACTCCTCGTCGGTGACCTTCTCGAGCCACTTCAGCTCGCCCGCGTAGACGGACATCTGATCGATCGCCTGGTCCGGCGCCGCGCCGTGCCAGTGCTCGAGGCCTTTCTTCAGGTAGACCGGTTGACCTTCGCCGAAGTCCGCGATTGCGCCGCCCTTTTCCTGATACCGCCCGCGGCCCTTTTCGGCGAGCACGATCTGCGCTTCCGCGTGCACGTGCCAGTTCGTCCGCGCGCCCGCGTCGAAATGGATACGCGACGTGCGGAGGGCCGACGCGTCGAGCACTGAGATGTTGCCGGTGAAATTGTTCGCGAAGTTGCCGCGCCCGGCCGGCGGCGCCTGGGCCGGCTGTTGCTGCGCGTATCCCGCAAACGCCAGCAGCGCGATCGACGCGACGGGGAGCAAGAGCCTCGCACGTGAATGGTGAGCCATCTGCTTCTCCTTCACAGTCCGCCTGAAGGCGGACACTACGTACACTCGACGGTCCGCCCGAGGCCGAACCGCAAGAAGCGGCTAATGATACACTCGCGCAGCGAGCCGACGCGAGCGCTGATCACGCGAACGGGGCGTTCATTCTTGCTGAGGGGAGCGCACCCCCCGTGGTCGGATAACCGGGGTTCTACTAGACAGCGCAGCTTTTCCAGACCTGAGTCAGAAGACCTCTTCAAGAATGCGTGGCGCGTGGACAACCAGTCGACGCGCGCGCATGTTCTGCCCCGCGAGCCGTCACCGCTGTGAGCAAGAATCGCCAGGCGGCGAGAGCACATAGTCGAGTCGGTCACTCATGGATGCGCTTACGTCTTGACTACGGTACGGACGGGCTCGAGGTCGATCTTCCCGACGAGCGGGCGTGCCGATCTATCTGATTGTCGGCGCTGCGCTGTCGTGTTGGGCGTTGGCGACGGGGGTCCGAGAACTGGTCTTCCGTTACCCGGAAAGGCACTAATGCCGGCTATCGTCTCGATCGGCCCACGGGATCGATGGCCGGCGGACCGCACCGTCAATCGCGGCGCGGTGACACGGGTGACCGGCTCCGACGACTTGCAGGTCTACTTGACCGTCGTGATGACATGACTGACATGGTTCGTGCTGTGTGTGCGTCGACCGCGATCTTCCTCGCGATGGTGGCTCCCGCCGCCGCGCAAACGACGGCGATCCCACAGGCGCAGTACGCCGACCGGTACGTGACGGTCAACGGCTTACGGCTGCACTACCTCGACTGGGGCGCCGCCACGAAGCCGGCGCTGATTCTGCTGCACGGGATCGCCCGGCACGCGCACACCTTCGATCACATCGCGAGCGACCTGGCGCGCGATTATCACGTCATCGCCATGGACATGCGCGGCCATGGGGATTCGGCGTGGAGCCCGCAAGGCGCGTATCTCGTCGAAGACTACGTCAAGGATCTCGAAGCCGTTGTCGCGCAGCTCCGCATCCGGCGCGTGACGCTGCTCGGAAATTCCACCGGCGGCCGCGTCGTGCAGGTGTTCGCCGGGTTGCACCCGGATCTCGTCGAGCGTCTGCTGGTGGAAGACGTCGGCCCGGAGCGGCCTCAGGATATCGCGGACGCCTTCGCGCGCCGCGTTCAACAGGAAGCGGGCGGGTGGGCGTCAGAAGACGAGCTGGTGATGCAACTCGTCGTCCAGAACCGGCGCACGCCTGAACCGCTCCTGCGCACGTACGCCCATTTTGGAACGAAGCGGCAAGCCGACGGCCGTCTCGTGTGGAGGCGCGATCCCAATCTCGTCAAGGGCTTCGTGTCCACCGAGCTGTGGGAGCAGGTGCGCAAGATCACGAGTCCCACGCTCTACGTCATCGGCGGTGGCAGCCGCATCGTGCCCGTGGAGACGCAGCAGCGGTTGAAGCAGACGCTTCGCGATTGCGAGATCGTCACGATGCCCGGTCTCGGACACTATCCCGACGAAGAGGACACGCCTGGCTTTCTCGCGATTCTGAATCGATTCCTGCGCCGCTGATCGGCAAAGTCTCGCTCACGCCGCACGGTACGCGCTAACGCTCACGACCCTAAAGAAGAGGTGTCGGGAAGCTTGCGGAAAATGGCTGGCGGGCTTCAGACGACGATTCAGGCAATCTGTGAACTGCGCAACACGCATGGCTTCGCCTCCCATGGAAAGGATGCGACATTCCGACCGTTGGAGTCCATCCAAGCGCCGCTTGTCGCACGCGCGGCGGATGCCATCGTGAGCTTCATGTTTCGGGTCCACCGCGATTATCCCTCCCGAGGCCAGCATGCCTACGACGACCATCCTGAGTTCAACGAGCAGGTAGACGACATACATGACGCGATCCGGATTTTCGCTGAGGAGTTCTTACCGAGCAGGGTCCTCTTTGAGTTGGCGCCTGAGCCCTATCGTGTTTATCTAGCAGAGTTCGCTCGGGAAGGAAATTTCCTGCGGCTCATCTCGCTCCACCCTGATCACGATTCCACGCACGAGCGGTAGCTATCCTCAGTTCACATTTGCGTCTCAGGCTCCTCAGACGTACGGCTGATG
>JAHFUI010000201.1:2080-7899 GCA_023265175.1 Acidobacteriota bacterium | reverse complement strand
CTGGACGACCATGTGCGGCGTCTGAAAACGGTTCTTGTACAAATCGACGGCGACGTACTCGTACCGCCGATACACGCCTTCGTCGATCGGCTGGACCAGGCGGAGGCCAGGGCGGCGGACCAGCGCGTGCACGTCAGCCGGCTGAAAGACTTCTTCGTGCGGCGCGCCAGACAGCATGTATTCGGTGGCCAGCACGAGCAGGCCGCCGGGTTTCAGCACGCGTGCCATCTCGTCGACCGCTGATTGTGCCCCTGTTAGTCCGCCGAAATGTTCGATCGAGGAGAGCGAATACGCGACGTCGAACGCGCCGGCGGGAAACGCGAGGTGGCGGCCATCCATCTTGAGGAACACGAGCCGATCCTGCCGGTACGAAAACGGGGCGTAATCCTGCGGTCGCTTGAGGACGCGCTCGTCGCCTTCCCGCCCCCCGCACGACTTCCAAACGCCTTCCTCGTACACGTCGGTCGCGACGACCGAGCCGACGTGGTTCGCGAGCCAATACAGGATGGCTTCGTGTCCCGCGCCGACGCTGAGGACCCGCGTCCCATCGTGCAGCCGGCCGAGGCGCGACAGCCCGTACAGCAGCTGCGTGAACTCGTACCCTTTCCGGTGCATCGATTCTTTCTCGACGGGCACAACGTTTAAATCGCGCAGAAGGCTCATCCATTCAGGGTTGTCCCACTTGGCCGGGTTGGCCAGCTCACACAGTTGGGTGTCGCGAGGCACGAAGCCGCTTTGAGGCGCGACTGTGTGCTGACGCTTCTCGAACTCTTCGGACAAGGCCAGTGAACGCAGCACCTGGCCGCGGGTGTCGCCACCGGCCAGCAGGCCGACGTAATGGCGGAGACCGTCTTCGTCAGCCGGCCGTCCAAGCAGGAGCTCGTAGGCCTGCCTCACGAACTGATCGTCGCTTCCCAACTCCCTGAGCGCAGACTCCTCGATTCCCGAATCCTGTTGCCTGTCGCGACCCTCCTTCCAGTGGGCAAACCTGCGGCGAAATTCCGTTGAAGACAGGAGTCGCAAGAGGAACGCGTGGGTGTCGCCAGACTGGAGCTCGCGGAGCTGGTCGCGCAACTCGAGCAGTTTGACCGGCCGCCCGAGGACGATCCAGAAGGCCGCGCGGACGAACTGCGCCTCGGGAGAAATTTCTTCGGGATCGGACGCACCGCGCGGCGCCGCCGCTTTCGCATTGCCGCCAACGAGGCGTCGCAAGAGGCTCATGAAGGTGTCATTATCACCTGATGTTTCTCGCGGCGCTTGCCGGTCTGTTTTTCTGCTCGGGCGTGACCGCGCTCATCTATCAGGTGCTGTGGCTGCGGCTGCTCGGTCTGGTGTTCGGCGTCACGGTGTACGCCGCCAGCACGGTGTGGGCGAGTTTCATGGCCGGACTCGCGATCGGCAGCATCGCTGCTGGCTTCGTGGCGGATCGCGTCCGCAATCCGCTGCGATGGTTCGGCGCGACCGAGATCCTCATCGGCGCCACCGCGTTGGCGACGCCGGCCGCGCTCTCCTGGCTGCAGCACGAGTACGTGCGCGTGTACCCGTCGATACCGCACTCGGCGTCAGTTGTCACGCTCATGCGGTTCGGAATCGCATTTGTCGTGTTGATCGTGCCCACGGCGCTGATGGGCGCGACGCTGCCGCTCGTGATCAAGTCGTCTGCCTTCCGCCTGGGGAGGCTTGGCGAGCGCATCGGCGTGCTGTACGGGACGAATACCTTCGGGGCGATCGTCGGCACGATGGTCGCCGGGCTGTACCTGATCCCAGGCCTCGGAATCCACCGCACGTTTCTGACGGCGGGCGGACTCAACGTGTTCGTTGGCCTGGCGGCGTTTGCGCTCTCGACGGCATGGTCGCGGACGCCGACAACCGGCGCGCCTCGCGTGCGCTCCACCGCCGACGCGCGGATGCCGGGCGCAGGTCGCCTCCGCCTGATCCTCGCTGTATTCGCTGTGTCCGGAGTGGTCGCCCTCGGCCTCGAGGTGGTCTGGTTTCGCGTCCTGACGCTGTTCTTCCGTCCGACCGTCTACGGGTTCGCCGTCATGCTCGCGACGGTGCTCGCGGGCATTGCGCTCGGCAGCTATGTGGTCGCGCCGCTGCTCGATCGACGGATTCGGTGGCTCGCGGTGCTGGCAGCGCTCGAACTGGCGATCGGCGTCACGGCCGTCCTGTCGTTCGGGCTCCTCGTGCGGCTTCCCGGGCTGGCCAATTCCGCGAGGCCATGGCTGTCGCGCCTCGTGCCCGATTACCTCGTGTATTCGATCGTCGGCAGCTCGATCGCGATCTTCCCTACGATGCTGCTGATGGGGATCGCATTTCCGATCGGGTTGCGGCTGTGGGCGGCGCCCGGGCGCAGCGACGATCGGATGGTTGCCGAGCGCATCGGCGTCTTTTACTCGCTGAACGTGGCTGGTTCGATTGCCGGCTCGTTGCTTGCCGGCTTCGTCCTGCTCACGCACGTCGGAAGCCGCACATCGCTGATCCTGCTCGGTGGTGCGAGCTTCGCGTCCGGACTGTCGCTTCTTGCCGTCTCGGAGCTGCGCGTCCCGGCGCGCCTCGTCTTCGGCCTGGCGGCGCTCGCTGTGTTCACCTTGGCGGTGTGGCGGTCGCCCGATCCGTTCGATCAGTTCGTCGCGCAGCGCTACGCGCGGCAGCGCATCATGTGGCGTGAAGAGGGCGTCGACGCGACCGTGGTCGTGCATGAAGCCCGCAACGGCGAGCGGTCGCTGACCCTCAACGGCAATCACCAGGCGAGCACCGGCGGCGCGATGGTGTACGACCATCATCGCATCGGCCACCTGCCCATGATTCTTCACCCCGAGGCGCGGGAGGCGCTGGTGATCGGCCTCGGCGGCGGGGCGACAGCCGGCGCCGTCAGCATCCACGAAGGCGTCGACGTCGACGTCGTCGAATTGTCGGCGGCGGTCGTGCGCGGTGCGGAGCACTTCGGCGACATCAATTACCACCTGCTCTCGCGGCCCAACGCGCATCTGCGGACCGACGATGGACGCAACTACATGATGCTGACCGGGCGCAAGTACGACGTGGTGACAGCCGACGTGATCCATCCGATCTACGCGGGATCGGGCAATCTCTACTCCGCGGAGTACTTTCAGTTGATCAGGAGCGTGCTGAAGCCGGGCGGCTTGGTGGTGCAGTGGACGGCTGGCACCGATGCTGAATACAAGCTGATCGCGCGGACGTTTGTCAGTGTCTTTCCGGCCACCACGGTGTGGGCGGATGGCTCGTTACTCGTCGGTGCGATGGAGCCGTTGCGCCTGCGGCGCAGAGATTTCGAGTGGAAGCTGAAAGTTCCCGGCCGTGCGCAGGGCGTGCACGATCTCGGCATCTCGAGCTTCGATGAGCTCCTGAAAATGTACCGCGCGGGTCCCGAGGAACTGCGCGCGTTCGTCGGTCCCGGGCCGATCCTCACCGACGATCGGCCGCTCGTCGAGTACTTCCTGAGCCTGCCTCGGGATCGCGACGTCGATCTGTCACCGCTGCGTGGTGACGTCACCGGTCTCGTCGCTCCCTGATCGGCCCCTTTTCTACTGCGGAAAGCCGACGATCTCGTACAGCGCGGTGTGTTGGCCGGCGTAGTGCTCGCGCAGGTACGGGGCGAACTCTCTCAGCCGGTCGAGGAGTTGAGGACGGTTTTCTGGGCCGTAGGCATCCACGTGGAACACGGCATAGCGCACGTGGTCCGCCTCGAGGAGCTTGAACGATTCTCGCGTCGGGAATCCGCCAAGAACACCGGCGCGCTCATTGAAATCCCGTGGGATGTAATCGCTGTATGCATCCACGATTGGCATCCAATGCGCGGTGGAATTCAACATGTATCGCGTTCGCTCGAACCCGAACTTCGGGGAATACACCGGCATTTCGAGAAGGGCGCCGCGCGGCAAGGCCGCCAGGACGCGGTACGCGGGATCGAGCGGCGGAACCTCCGGAAACCGCAGCGGGACCACCAGCTCGGCGGCGGCCACGACCGCGAGCGCACACGCGACGGCCGCCGGTCTGGACACGCGTCTGAGCAGCGCGCTGATGCCGACCCCGGCGAGTACGGCGAGCGCGAACGTCACGATCACCCCGAATCGGCTCGGCGCGTGCAGCAAGCTGAAGATCGGTAACGTCGGGTACAGCGCGCTATATAGGCCGGCGGATGGCCCCAGCGATCCCCAATAGGCCAGTCCACCAAGGCTGGCGTAGAGAACCGATACCTCGCGCAAGCGGCCGCGTGCAGACCAACCGATTGCGGCGCCGGCGACGCCGAACACGAGGGCGACGAACCCCGGAAAGAGGAGCTCGCTCCAGTATCCGATCAACTTGAGCATCCACGCATGCGCACGCGCTGAGGATGCGAAGTACGTCCGCCAATCGGCGGAAAACTGACGCGCGCTCTCGAGTGCGCGCGTGAACCCCGTCGCGTGTTGCAGGTTCGAGTACGGCAGGAACAACGGCAGCGCCAGCGCGATCGCCACGGCAGCCGCGGCCGTGATCGCTCCCCAGTAGCGGCGATCGGTCCAGAGCCTCCGCATCGCCGCCACGAGCAACACGCTGAAGCCAACCATCAGCACGACGAAGACGGCGTAGTACCCGCAAAAGAAAGCTTGGAGCGCCATCGTCAATCCGAGCACGGTCCCGCGTCGCGCGCTCGGTTGATCGGCAACTCGATGAAACGCGAGCAAGCTCAAAGGCAGGCCGGCCGTCATCAGCAACTGAATGTGCGGCAGGTGCGAGAAGACGTATGGACAGTAGGCGAAGCAGATTGCGGCAATCACCGCCGCGCGTCGATCGTCAACGAGATATCGGACGAGGTAGTAGGTGCCGGTCGCGCTGAGCACGAACGACAGCAGCAGCACGAAGTTATGAGCGGCGTACGGATTGCGGGTCGCCCAGTACACTGGAATCGCCAGAGCGCCTGCCCCCAGGTTGGTCTCGGAATACGCCAGCGTCCAGCGGTGAGGGTAGAAGATGTTGGCGTCGAAGACGTGCAGCGGATCGACGACAAGCGTCCGCGCGACCCAGGCGACGTTCCAGATCGACAGCTGTCCATCGCCGTTGTCAATGCGGCCGACAGTGCCCAGATGAAACGCAACGGGATACGCCAGCGCGACCGTCAATGCTCCGAACCCGAGGAGCACCAGTGCGAGCTCGCGCCAGCGGGCGCGGGACGATTCCATCAACGGGCTATCATAGCGGTCCTTGCCCATGGAACCACTGGCAACGGATGGCTCGACCGCGTCGCCAAACGGTGGACGGCGCGTCGCAACAATCCTCGGCACGCTCGCGCTGTTCGTTGTCCTGGCTGTCGCGCATACATGGCCGCTGGCCTCGGCGCCTCGTACGTTGTCCCGTAACGACAACGCCGACACGGTGCTGCACGAGTGGATCATGGCGTGGGTGACGCACCAGGCCGTTCACGATCCCATTCGCCTGTTCGACGCGAACATCTTCTACCCCGAGCGACATACGCTCGCGTACTCGGACCCTCTGTTCGTTGAGGCGCTCATGGCGGCGCCGCTGTTGTGGGCCGGCGCCTCGCCGGTACTGGCTTACAACATCGTCCTGATCGCGGGATTCGCCCTCACAGGTTGGGTCATGAGCCTGGTGATCGCAGGATGGACCGGAAGCCTGCTGGCTGGAGCGCTGAGCGGTACGCTCGTCGCCTTCAACGCGTTCACGCTCACGCGGCTGCCGCAAATCCAGGACCAGCACCTGGAATTTTTCCCGTTGGTGCTCGTGGCGCTGGACCGGTTGCTGGCGATGCCGCGGGCGCGACAAGCCCTGAAGCTGGCCGGCTGGTTTGTCCTGCAGGC
>JAHFUI010000201.1:0-1980 GCA_023265175.1 Acidobacteriota bacterium | reverse complement strand
TGGCGGGCGCCGATCGGGTACTTCACGTACCGCGGCATCCCTCCGATCTATGACGCGCTCGACACAATCGATCGTGGCGCGGTGCTGGTCTGGGTGCCGTTTCACTCGCCGCTCCAAGTGTGGCTCGATGCGCCGTTCATGCTCGTATCAACGCGCTCGTGGCACCGGATGCTGAATGGGTACTCGGGCTTCACGCCGGCGAGCTACGCGCGCCATGCTGCGGCGCTGGCCGATTTTCCAGACGAGACATCCGTCAAGTATCTCCAGGGGGTCGGCGTTACCCATGTCCTGGTCGACAGTCGCAACCTCCGGCGGCGGCAACTCGATCGACTGCCGCAATTTCAAGCGCTGAAGCTGTTGGTGACGGACGGCAACCTGCGGATCTATCAGCTCGCCAGGTAAACGCGTCTTCACGGCTTGCACAGGTACCATCGGTCGACGCGCTCGCCGCCGGGACACGGCTGCTCTTGCACAACCACGGCATCGCGCAAGCGTGCCAGGAACAGATCCTGATATTCCTGAATGCGCACGAAGTCGCTTGACGCGACGCGCACGCGCTCGCGCGTGAGAAACGTGGCGACGTAAGCCTGCCAGTAGCCCGCAGCCGCAGCCGGAACCTGTCGTTCGACGAGGCGATTCGCCAGCTCCCGCACTGGATTTGGAGGGGGGTGCCGGACGTACGTCACGAGCACACGCGTGTGATCGACCACCGCCAATGCCGCCCAGGCGATCACGAAGACGGTGATCGTTCGACGGACCAAACGATGCGGCTCGAGCGTGAGGATCGCGGCCGTCAACCCGACGGGAATCAGCAGGCCGAGAATCGCATAGCGCGAATACCCGGCGAGCACCGGCTTGCCGGCCAGGAACGTCGCGGCCGCGACCACTCCGACGCCGAGAATGTACCAGGCGAACCGCGCGCGTGCGATCTGGATCCGCATGACGCGAACCAACGATCGATCGCGCGAGACGGTCAGCAGTAGTACGCGTCCGGCCGCGGCGAGCATGCACAAGCCGGCGGCCCACACGAGCCAGGGCCGATCCGGAATCGGAAGGCGCGTCTCGACCTGAGCGCCACCTGTGAACCACGCCAGCAACGCTGGCCCCATTCTCGTGGTGCGTTCAACCAGCGCGCCGGGCCGCCAGTTGAATCGATCCACGAGGTTCCCGATCTGCGATCCGGAGAATCCTCCAAGCAATTGACCGCGAGTGCCGGGTCCACCGAGGTCGGCAAACGGCTTGAGCGCTTCGATCGATTCCCAGACCGCGAAGAAGATCGCCACCGACATCAGCCACTCGCGGATTCGTGGCCGGTCAAGCTCTCCGGTCGCCAGTTCGAGCGCGAGCAGCACCGGCACGGCGTACAATGTGAACTCGCGGTTTCGGAAGCCGATCGCCAGCACGGCTCCGAACCAGATGGGGCGCCGCCGCAGGAACCAAAGCACGGCGATGTAGACGAACGGCTCGATGATGCCCCCCTGCGCGGAGATCAATTGACTGGTGACTGAGGCCGGAGCCGCCACGAAAAACAGCGCCGGCACCAGAGCGTTCCATGGCCGCAGCCCCCCGTCACGCTGGATGCCGATCACGAGCAGCACGCCGAACGCCAGATTCCAGGCCAGCAGGGAGAGCCGAAGCACGGCAACCGTTGCGCCGGCGATCAAAAAAAAAGGAACCGCGACCCAGGCCTCGACGCCGAGCATGTATGTCTGTCCGTAAAAGAAGAGCGGAAACGCGCGCCCTTCACTCAAGTGCTTGGCCATCAGGCCGATGATCGCCTGATCGGAATCGAATGCGACCTGCTCGAAACGAAGATAGACGAGCGTGCGAAGGACGACGAGCGCGCCCGCGACGGCAAGCACACGCGTCTGCTCGGAGGACAACGATCTGAAGCGCTCGCGACTGAACGATGGCACCGACTGGGTCAGAGGTGCGGCGGAGATGGCCATGACACGAGCGGATGGCATGCTAGAAGTCTTG
>JAHFUI010000045.1:2617-27042 GCA_023265175.1 Acidobacteriota bacterium | reverse complement strand
TCCGACACGTGAATCTTCCGCCGCGGAGACACCGCTGAAGCTCTGTCTCCAAAGCCTCGTGAACACGCACTACGCGCGATTTGAAATCGTGATTGTGTCCGACACGCGGGACGTGCCCAACTGGATCGGCGACCTGTCCATCGCCAATCGCATCCGATGGGAGGCGCTCGAACAGCGCGACGGATTCAACTTCTCCGAGAAGATCAACAGCGGCGCGGCCATTGCGCGCGGCGAGCAGTTGCTGTTGCTCAACGACGACACCGAGGCACTCGATGACGACTGGCTCGAGGCGATGCTCGAATACTCCCAGCTCGAGGGCGTCGCCGCGGTCGGCGCGAAGCTGCTCTACCCGGACGGACGTTTGCAACATATCGGTTTGATCCTCGGCGTCTGCGGCGTCGCCGCCCACGCTTTTCATCAGCACCCGGGCTCGTCGTTCGGATACGCCTCATCGGCGGTCGGCGTGCGGAATTATTCCGCCGTCAGCGGCGCGTGTCTCATGACGCGGCGGGCGGCATTCGACGAGCTGCGCGGATTCGATCCGCGCTTCCCGGTCGATTTTGGCGACGTGGATTACTGTCTGCGGGCGCGCGCCGCCGGATATCGGATCGTGTTCACGCCCTACGCGCGATTGATTCATCGGGAACAGGACAGCACCGGCCGGCGTCAGCCCGACGCGCGCGAAGAGGCGATGTTCCGTGCACGCTGGCCGGACGTGCTCCGCCGAGACCCGTACTACAATCCGAACCTCTCCACCGAGTATCCCGATTACCGGCTCGCGCTCTAAAAAGAAACTCGTTGCTCCTGCGCCACATTGTCACATGTTGTCCTGTGTTTCATGACCACGCGGGTCCGTCGCAGACGGGTGGGGAACTAATTTAATCGTGAGAAAGCGAACCGAATCCGACCATTCCGCAGCCGTATCCGAGCGCTGCCTTTCGGTGCGGGTCTTGGCTACTGGACGGTGACACGCACCACGCGTGCGACGGTGAACGCGTTGGTCACTGTGCTGCGGCCGAACGCGACAATGTCATACGTCCCCGCAGCGAGATTCGAACTGCCTACCGTGAACGTGAATCCCGACGGCGTAAATCGGCTGTCTCCGAAGAGCGACCCGATGTCCGGCCGCGACAGCCCGTAGGTGCCCGGCCCGAGGTAGGTCCCCGCGCCATTCAGCGCGAACGCCCACATGTCGATGAAATCGATCCCCGTCCCGCTCGTCGCGCCACTATCGACCGCCCAGCCCGACACCGTGAACGGCCGCGCCTTGGTGGACTCGTAACTCGGCGTGTCTACGTACAACACCGCGTTGGTGTTGCTCGATTGGACCGTCACATTCTCGGCCGTCGCCGAGCCGTTGAACGTATTGGCGATTGTGCTGTGCGCGAACGCCACGAACCGGTACTTCCCTGGCGGCGTTACCGTGGCCGACAGCCGGAATCCGGAATTCGTGAACTGCGATCCCACCGCCGCGCCGACGTCCGGCCGCGCGAGCCCGTAGGTCGCGACCCCGAGAATGTGCCCCGCGCTTCCGTCGGTCGGATACGCGTACACGTGGATCGCATCCACGCCCGTCCCACTGCTGGCCGCCTGCTCGATGGCCCAGCCCTCGATCGTCACCGTCCGGCCCACGATGCGGTCGTTCTGCGGGCCATCCAACAAGACAACCGGCCGCGAGACAGGCGCCGTGACCGTCACGGTCGACGTGGCCGGCGCCGAAAAGGCGTGGCCCACCGTGCTGTGTGCGTAGGCGGCAATGGTGTAGGTGCCGGACGCAAGGCCCGATGCCGACAACGTGAACCCGGAGCTCGTGAACTGACTGCCGAACAGATTGCCGATGTCAGCGCGCGCCGATCCGTACGTGGCGACGCCCAGGAAGGTCGAGGTGCCGCCGCTCGCCGTCGCATACACGTGCACGGCATCGATGCCAGTACCCGACGTCGCGCCGCGATCGATCGTCCACCCGCTGGCAGTGAAGGTCGAGCTGATCGCCGAGCCGTTCGCCGGCGCGTCCAGCACCACAACCGGCTGTGACGCCGCGGGGTTGTCACGCCCCCGCATCAGCCAGAAGTTGTGGCTGACCGAATTCTGATTGTTTGGCACTGCCAGCTGCACATGACCGGCCGCCAGCCAGGTATTCGGATATTTCTGGTGCACGGCGGCGCCGTTGTAATCGCCCCACCTTCCGTTCGTCCCAAAGCTGCTGCCGGCGACGGTCACCGAGCTCCATTGCCCCGCGGGCGTCAGATCGTCGCGAAGGAGTCCGACGAGCGTCGGATACAGATCGCCGCCGAGCGCGCTGATGCTGCCACCTTCATGGCCTCGCGCGTTGACCGCCACGGCTGGATACAGCCACGCGTGAGTCGAGCTCCAGATGTCGGGCTCCGATGTCACCGCGAGCGTCGACGCGTCGAGGATTGCCGCGCGTGTGTACGGGTACGGTCTGGTTGTCGTCTGCGCGGAGGACCACATGAACCCGAGCTCGTTGCCGCTGACCCACGCGGTCTGCATCCGCGTGTCCGCGCGCGTGCAGGGATCGCGGCCGTCGGGTCCCAGGCAGGAAAACGTGCCAGACTGCGAGACGCCGGTCAATGAGATCGCCGACGACAGCGTCGGCGATGTGCTGCTCTCGGGCCAACTGAGGACGCGGATGGTCGACGGGCCCGTCCTCGCGCCGAAATACATCGTCGAGGTCGCACCGTTGACCGTGGCGAAGCTCGCGAAGCTCGTGTTGGTGTAGTAGTCGTAGCTGACGCTGCCGCCGGTCGCGAGTGCGCTGATGGGCAGCCGCACCTCGACGCCGGTGCTTGTGGACGAGGCGCCGGGCGCGAAGACGTTGGAGGTGAAATACAAATAGTTCGAGCTGACGGCGAGATTCGGAAAGTCGAGCTCGTAGTTGCCGGGGAACCCGAAGTCATTCGCCGTGAAGCTGTAATACAGCCAGGTATTCGCCGTCACGCGCGTCGAGTCGCCAATCGCAATGCGCACGCCGTTTGGCGCCGTGGGAGTGCCAAACGCATCCACAGGCTGAATGTACTGCAGGTACCAGAAAATCAAACCGCGCGTCGTATCTTCCGCGACACGTTGGTCGCAGCAGAAGCCCGCGGAAAACGCCGTCGGCGTGTTCCGAAATGTCGTGTACGGACTGATGTAGCTCCAGGTCGACCCGTTGTTCGTGGATCTCGCGGCCAACCAGTTGCCGGTCTGAAACAACACGTCGCCGACACTGCCGGTGTTCGGCTCGTTGACG
The DNA here is from genome assembly GCA_023265175.1 of Acidobacteriota bacterium. GTDB lineage: Bacteria > Acidobacteriota > Vicinamibacteria > Vicinamibacterales > CAVVIG01 > JAHFUI01. Next base: position 23,792 of record JAHFUI010000045.1, on the reverse strand, counting down.
CTGCTGATCGTGCCGAATGTGCCGCCAGAAAAGGTACTGTCGCGCTGAATCGTTACATCACCGCCCGCGAGCGGCGTCTCCTGGACAGCCGATTGGACTCCGCGTAACCGCATCCGTGAATCGGAGGGTTCGCGAGTGTCGAATGTCTGGCGATGTTTGTGCTCGACCGGCTTGCCCTCCGGCATGTGATCGAGCAGCTCGCCGCTGGCGATCTGCGCCGGCGGCAGCACGCCGTGCCCGAAGGTCCCGGCGTCGGACCCTCCGTCGGTCCTGACGACCGACTGCGCGCGAGGAGGCGCCGCGACGAGCGACACGATCGCGGCACACAGTCCCGCACGCGCACCCAGCCGAACCCAAATCAAAAACCGTTGCCCTATTGTGGCTATTCCAGTCGATGTGTTTGTGAACGATGAGGATGCAGCCTACTTCGAGTGGGGAACAGCGTCAAGCAACGGGTAGGGAAGGGTCTGAAGAAGCTTCGTGCCCTGATCGCCGGAGATCGCCGGAGACGAATCCATCGGGAGGCAGGGCGAACGCCTGCAGGCACGCGTAGAACATCAGCAACGCCGTGACCGATATCCGGACGCGCGTCACGAGCGGGAGTATAGGTCCGCTGCGGCGCAGGACTGAAGTCCTGCGCTCCCGGTGCTACGGTAGCGCCGTACGGCTTCGTTAGCGCAAGACTTTAGTCTTGCGCTTATGTGCGCTGCAGCAGCACCAGATCCTGATGCCCTCCGATCGCGGCCGGAATCCTGCCGGCAATCGTGAACCCCGCTGACGGCCATTTCGTGTCCACGTAGCTCGCAGTGTGAACGACGTTCCGGTAGCGATCGGGTTGGTCGACCGCTCCGTCGAGATCGGTGCTGTGACCGACGTCGAGAAAGCCCACGTGCAGCCAGTGCCCGACGAACGGCACCGGGATTCCCGAGCGCGCGACGGCTGCGTTTCCGCTGACGGTGACGGCCGCGATGCCGCCGGGGGCGAGGACGCGGTGCAGTTCGCGCAGCCACGCCCACTGATCCTCTTCGCTCAGATGCGTGAAGATCGAAATGCCGATGACGAGCTCGAAGCCGCCGGCCGGCATCGGCATCGGCGGATCCGGCTCAATGTGCAGGAAGTGGCCAAACGGCAGATTCGTTGCGCACCACGCCACGCTGTCCGAGTCGATGTCGACGCCCGTAATCGCCGACGTCGTGCCGCCAAGATAACGAGTCAGCCTGCCGCATCCGCAGCCCCAGTCCAGGATGCTGGCGAACGAATTGAGCGGCCGGTTCATGACAGTGCGCAGGGCCCCGTCGACCTGACGCATCGACGTGTAGCCGACCAGCCGGAACGCGGACTCTTCGGTGCCGCCGTGCACGCGCATCCGCCGCTGGGCGTCCGGCAGCGGGTACACATCGGCCTCTGGCCGGCACATGAAAAACGACGAAAGCCGATGGCGCCCGCCTGCGGTCCTCCAGACCGCTCCGACCTCGATGCCGTCCCCGTCCCGATCGACGTCCTCCAGCGGCACGCGGGCCGTCAACCCGCCGCGCAGCCGCTGCGGCACGTACCAGAAGAAATTGTCGATATCGGTCCGTGGCTCCGGCCAGCTGACCCGCCGCACACGGCGACCGTTCACCAGCAGCGACGGTGGGCGGAGCGCGAACCGCGGAGAGACCGCCCATCCGCCGATGTGCAGCGTGCCGTTCTCGATTGAGAGGGGTCCGACCGACCATCCCGGGACCGCCATCATGCGCCGCATGAACCGCGCCGAGCGGGACCAGAGCGGCGCGTGTTCGAGCAACCAGCGATCGAACCCATCGTCTGGCCGGAGCAACCGGCCCGCGATAGTGAGGTCGCCGGTGGCGTCGGCTGACGTCATGACCGTCTGTTCGTCGACCGTTGGGCGCCGAAGCTCGGGACCCTGAACGCGTCCACCAGCGATTCCTGAATGTCGTTGTGATCGAACTGCCGCGGCGACGCGACGGGCGACAGCCACCACTTGCCGAAGCGTTCGAGGATCTCGGCGTCCGTGCGCCGGCGTCGCCCCTGAATCTCGCGACGTCGCGCCGAGACGTCGGGCAGGCTCTCGAGGAAATCGCGCAGGCCGAGCAGCGTCGCAGCGGCCGTGGCGGGCACACGTTCGCCGTGCGCGTCGAACGATGCAGGCTGTCCGCCGAGCTCGAGCAGATACACGTCGCGCGACCCGCGATCGCCGAACGATCCCGCCCAGAACTCCTTCGCGACATATCCGACGGCGCCGACGAATCCGAGCGGACCAAGGCGTCGGAGGTTGACGAGCAGCGGCAAATGCTTGCGCGCGCCCTGCTGGCTGAGGGCGTGACGGACGAGCCACAGCATCCGCCGCGGGCGCGCTCGATGCCGCAGCCAGCTGATCGGCCTCGTGATGCTGTTCCAGAGTCGCGCGTGCTTCCGCCGGAACCGATCGTCGTAGCCGCGATGCACCGCCGTGCCCAGCAGCGCGCGGTCCGCCGCGAGGATGAGGGCGGGCGACAGGACGCGCGCCAGCGTCTCGTCTTCGAGGTGGGTGTAGATCATCCGCAGGGAGTTGCGCTGGAACAGCCGCAGGCGCGGCGGCTCCGCCCAGCGGCCACTGGTCCCATGATGCTTGTGATAGACGATGGCGCGAGGGGCGAACCAGACCTCTTCGCCGAACAGCCACAGCCGCCACCCGAGCTCGACGTCCTCGTAGTACGCGAACGTTCCTTCGTCCCAGGCGCCCGCCTCGAGGAAGACGTCGCGCGCCACGATCATCGCGGCGCCGCACGCGAACAGCATCGGCGCCTCGCGGCCTGGCGTGCGCAAGGCGGGATCGCCGATGTGGTGCTGAAAGCCGCGCCCTTCGAAGTTCACCGACCCGCCGCAGAAATCGATCAGCTTGCCGTCCCAGTCGAGCACGCGGCAACCGACGCAGACCGCGTTGTGCCGTCGGATGACCGCGACCAGTTCGGCGAGCCAGTCCGGATGGACGCGGGTATCGTCGTTCAGGAAGACGAGATAGTCTCCCACCGCCGCGCGCGCGCCCACGTTGTTGGCGGCGGCGAAGCCCAGGTTCGTGGCATTGCGGATGACACGGACACCCGGATACGCGCGCCTGGCCTCGTTGGTCGGATCGGACGCGGAGCCGTTGTCGACGACGATCACTTCGCACCGATCGCTGGGATACCGCTGCGCAGCAATCGAGGCGAGACAGTCGGGCAGGTGCATCGCCCCGAGCGCCGTGGGGATGATGATGGAGATCGAGGGCTCGTTATAGAACCAACGCTCGAGACCTTGTTTTTCTGACAAGGCTGCGTTTGTTCTACTGGAAAGCGGCGAGCCCTGAGGCTCGCCGCTTAAACGCGGGTGAGCCTCCGGCTTTGGCTGCGGCTCGGCCGCGCTGGGAATCAGCTCGTCGATGCGCAAATCCCGGATCAGCGTGCGCGCGATCGCCTCGTAGCGCGTCCCCGTTTCGTGCAGCCTGAAAGGGTCGCCGAACAACGGCCACAGCTCGCTATCCGTTCGCTGCCTGCTCGCCTGGATCCGGCGCCGCTTCTCGATCAGATCCGGGATATCCATGCCGAAGTCTTCCACCGCGATCAGATGGGCGATGGCGCGCACGCCGAGGTAGGCGACGTCTGGCGGCCGCTGGCGGAGGATGTACGGCTCGCTGTCGATCGCGAGGTGAGCGAGCCCGCGCGCGAGCGACAAGGCCAGCGCCGCCGGCATCACCCGGGTCAGCGTCTCCTCTGAGTAATTCTTGTAGATCATCGCGAGCGCGTTGCGCTCGTAGAGCCGCAGCCGCGGTGAGAACGCCCAGCGTCCCGACGTGCCGTGCGTCCTGTGGTACGTGACCGCCTGAGGCGCGAACACCACCGTCTGGCCCAGCAGGTTCAGGCGCCATCCGAGGTCGACGTCCTCGAAGTACGCGAAGAAACTTTCGTCGAAGCCGCCGGCCTCGAGAAACGTCGCGCGGTCGATCACCATCGAGCCGCCGCAGGCGAACAGCAGCGGTTCCTCGCGGTACGGCGTAGTCGCCGGAAGGCCGGCGTCGCGCTGCCAGCTATGCCCGATGAAGGAAGTGATGCCGCCGCCGAAATCGATGCGGTCGCCCGCCCAGTCGAGGATCCGCGCGCCCGCGCACGCAGCCCCGTGGCGTTGAAGGGCTCCGACGAGCTCGGCGAGCCAGTCCGGCTCGACTCGCGTGTCGTTGTTCAGCAAGGCGACCAGCGGCGTGTCGCACTGGCGCACCGCCTCGTTGTACGGCGCGGCGAAGCCGCGGTTGCCTTCGAACGCAATGACTCGGACCCGCGGATGCTCGCGACGCACGAACGCGATCGAATCGTCGGTGGACCCTTGGTCGACGACGATGATCTCGATGAGCTCTTGTGGATACGTCTGGGCCTCGAGGGTGGGGAGGCAGTCCACGAGGTGGATCCGCCCATTGTGATTGAGCACCAGAACGGACACCTTCGGTCTGGTCGTGATCATCGGGGATGGCGACTCATCGGCCGAGGCGGTAGTCAGGGTAATCGGTGCTGAGATTCGGATTGAAGTAGGGATCGCGCTCGAGCACCTCGCCCCAGCGCGCGCGCAGGCGCGCTTCTTCGTCGCCGCTCGGCTGGCGTCGGCCGGTGCTGTCCTGTTCGCGGTGCGTCAGCCGCGCGTAGGGCGTGAACACGATGCGATAGCCGGCGCAGCGCACCCGAAGGCAGTAATCCACATCGTTGAAATCGACCGGGAACGCCGGATCAACCCCCCCGACCTCGTCGAAGACGGCGCACCGCGTCATCAGGCATGCGACGCTGACGGCCGAATAGTTCCGAACCCCCATGACCGACGACGCGTACCCGTATGTGGAGCCGGGATGCTGATGGAACGCGGATCGTCGCAGCGCCACGATCGCGAGGGCGATCAGTTCCGTCAGCGGACGCCGCGCGACTCCAGCGCTCGAGCGCCGGTATCCGACGCGCGACCAGAGCTGGGCGAGCCTGAAGATCATGCGGCGCGGCGCGGATAGGGTATCGACACGTCGAGCCACATCGTACCCCACGTACGGCGCAAGGCTGAAGCCTTGGCCACCGCTGTCCGGATGTAGCCGGGCGCCTATTTCCGGTAGCGCAGGACTTCAGTCCTGCGCCTGCGCTCCTATTGCACCGTGACGCGCACGACGCGTGCGGCGGTGAACGACCCGGTCACCGTGCTGCGTCCGAACACGATCAGGTCGTATGAGCCGGCCGCCGGCAGGTCCGAGCTGTTCACCGTCATGCTGTACCCGGAGTTGGTGAACCGCGAATCCGCAAGCAACGATCCGATGTCCGGGCGTGACAACCCGTAGGTCGCCAACCCCACCAGCGTCGCAGGCGCGCCGTTCGTCGGAAACGCCCACAGCGCAATCGCGTCGATCCCTGTCCCCGCGGTCGCACCCTGGTCCACCGCCCACCCCGACAGCGTGAACGGCCGCGCGCGCGTCGTGTTCTGTCCGGGCGTGTCGACGAAGATCGTCGCGTTGCTGTTGGTCGCCTGCACGGCGACGTTCGCCGCGGTCACGGCATTGTTGTACGCCACCGCCACCGTGCTGTGCGCGAAGGCCACAATCGAATAGGTGTCCGGCGGCGTAATCGTCGCCGTCATCCGGAAGCCTGAGTTCGTGAACTGCGAGCCGAGGGCCCCGCCGATATCCGGTCGCGCGACGCCGTAAGTCGCCGACCCGAGCAACTGCGCCGCCCCGTTGCTGCCATACGCCCACACGACGACCCCATCCACCCCCGTGCCGCTCGACGCGCCCTGATCGATCGCCCACCCCGCGATCGACACATTGCGCCCCACCGTGCTGTTGCTGTTCGGCGCATCGAGTGACATCACCGGCCGCGACGCCGCCGCGGTGACGGTGACAACGGCGCTCGAGGAGACCGTGTAGTCGCTGGCCACCGTGCTGTGGCCGAGCGCGGTGATCTGGTACGTGCCGTCGCCGATCGTCCCGACCACATTCAACGTGAACCCGGAGTTCGTGAACTGGCTGCCGAACACGCCGCCGATGTCGGGACGCGATCCACCAAGCGTGGCGAAGCCCAGGAACGTGCTCGGCGCACCCGACGTGGGAAACGCGTACACGGCCACCAGATCGATGCCGGTGCCTGACGCCGCGCCCTTATCGAGCGCCCACCCGCTCACGGCAAAGCTGGTCCCAATCGTCGACCCGTTCGTCGGGGCATCGAGCGCGAGGTGCGGCTCGGGAGGCGCCATCGTCGTGGCTCCCGTGTTGACCGGGGCGTCCGAGTACGCGCCTTTCGTTTGGATCCCATCGCTGACCTGGGCGTAGATGTAGTACAGCCCCGCGGGCGTCCCGCTCGGGTTCCAGTCAAACGACGTGGCGCCACCGGTCAACGGGCTCGACGTGATCTCAGCCTCGTTCCCGTTGCCAAAGATGGTGTCAACGTCCCGGTACAACCGGACGGAGACCGAATCGCCGTCCGCGTCAGACGCCGAAAAGCGAACGACGTACCGTCCGTTCGCTCCGGGCGCGTCGATCGCTGTGAGCTTCACGTCCGACATGTGGAACGTGAGCTGTTCGGCGAACTCGTGCGGATCGATCCGAAGCTGACGAACAGGCGCGCTGGCCCACCGTGTCGGAGTTGGAGAATTCGGCGCCGGCAGGATGCCCTGATCCGCGTTGATCCCCAGCGACGCGAGATCGATGGCGTAGCGGTTGCTGCCGGGAAACACGATGAACGGCTCGGTCACCGACACGTTGTAGTTGGGCGAGAGGCCGCGAGAAAGATCGAACGTCGCGCTGTGGCCCCACATCACCCGACCCACCGACCCCAGAAACAGGTTGTAGGCTCTGTCCAGTTGAAGATTGAACGTCAGATATCGGTACTTCGTGCTGTCGATCGTGCCACGGTTGTTGGCCTCGTTGTTGGCCAGCATGTACACCTGAGGGTCGCCCGTCGGTTGCGCCGTCCCGCAGTCCGAGACGCACTGGCCATCGCTGACGCCGACGAATTCGTTGGAGAACGACCGGGACACCAGATGGTCCGCGTTGCCGATCACGTCGTTGTCGATATCCGACCCATCTTTCATGTCCCACGGTGTGGATTGGTGAGCCGTCGAATAGTCCTCGCCGCTCGTCACGCTCGGCGCCGTGATCTGCACGCTCGGCGGCGTGTTGATGCGGAACGTCGTGGTGCCGGATGCGCTGCCGCGGGTGACCCGCAGCGTATAGGTGCCCGGCGGCAGGATGCCGTAGTTCCAGTTGTACGTGGTGCCGCTGGAGACGATCGCGACCGAGAGGACCGTTCCTCCGGCGTCCTGTACCGTGATCGTCGATGACCCGCTTCCCCCCGACCATGAAATCTGCTGCATCGCCGCGCCGGCCGCGCCGTCAGCGGCCGTCAGCCGCACCCAGTCGAAGAACGCGTTTTCGTTCGATCCGCCCAGGCTTGGATCGATGCGGAGCCCGACAATCGATCCGTTCCACGGTTGGTTCGTCGCCGAGTTGGGAGGGTTGGACAGGTCGACGGTGAACATCTGGTAGCTGGTGCCGGTGGTCGCGCCAAAATTGAACGCCCCACCCAACCCGCCGCTTCCATCGGCGGGGTCGCTGTACTGCCGATGGAACCAGTAGACGGCGGGGATCCCGTTTCCCGCGCTCTGCCGCATCTTGAACGACAGCTGCTTGTACAGCGTCGTGTCGATCGGGAAGCGCCGGCCATTTCTGACGTTGTTGATGACCGCGTAGTGACCTTGGTACAGAAACGTGAGTCCCTCGGCGCCGTTCCAGGCGCCGCCCACAGCCGTTGGCGCACCGTTCGCGCTGTCATTCACAGCGGCCAGATTCGTCCAGAACTGTCGTTGGCCCGGGTCGATGCTGATGTCGCCGAGGCTGTTCATGTCCCACGGATCTCCGAGGACATCGGTCGCGTAGTCACTGCCCGCCGCGAGAACGGATGGAAAGGTGACCGTAAGGCCACCCTGTGCCGTGGCGCGCCAGCCGAACGCGGCAACCGCGACCGTCAAGAGCGCGAACCATATCGTCTTTTTCATGGTCATAGTCATCGAAAATGTTACGGTCAGCTATAGTTACAGGACTCTGCGGGAGAGGCTCAACACCAACGTACGATCTCGACGAACGAGTTACAAGCTCGTCAGTTGATGACGAAACTCGACATCCGTTCCACTTACCGTAAGTACGTGAAGACGCTCGGCCAGCGGCACACCCGCGACCGGGCCATGCAAATCGCGATCGGCGGCGAGTTCGAAGCCTTCGGGATTCTCGAGCGCGATCTCCTCGTTCAATACGGGTTGCAACCCGAGGGCCACGTGATCGACGTCGGCTGCGGCTCGGGACGTCTGGCCAAGCCGCTGTCGGAGTACCTGCGCGGCCCGTACCTCGGCATCGACATCGTGCCCGACCTCGTCGACTACGCGCGAGAGCTGGTCGGGCGGCCGGACTGGCGCTTCGAAGTGGCGGCCGGCCTCGAGATCCCGGAGCGTGACGACCGCGCGGACATCGTGTGCTTCTTCTCGGTCTTCACGCACCTCCTCCACGAGCAGTCGTACGCGTATCTGAAAGACGCCCGCCGCGTGCTGAAACCCGGCGGTCTCGTCATCTTCTCGTTTCTCGAGTTCGCGATGCCCATTCACTGGCCGGTCTTCGAGACGAACGTCGCGGACGTCGGCGGCGGGCATCACCTGAACATGTTCATCGAGCGCGCCGCGATCGCGGCGTGGGCCGCGCATCTCGAGCTCGCGATCGTCGCCATCCACGACGGCGACACGCCGCACGTGCCGCTGTCGAGGCCGATTACGCTCGATAACGGCACGGTGATGTCCGGGCTCGGCAATCTGGGTCAATCGGTGTGCGTGTTGAAGAAACCGTGACACCGCTCGCCCGGCCGCAGCCGTGGCGAAAAGCCGGCCTGATCGCGTTAGCGGTGGCCGCAGGCGTCGTCGGGGCGCGCGTCACGCCGTCGACGCCACCCGAGGGCACGCCGCTCGCGCGATACCAGGCGCTGCGCGAGCTGCCCGTCGCCGGCACGCATTCGATCGAGCTCGATCTCGAACGCTCCCACATCCGCATCACGGGACCCGATCCGTACATCGTTCTGCAGCGTGGAACCGCGGCGAGGGCCGTCCGCGCCGTGCGGCTCCGCGTCCGCCCCGTGCAACTGCCCGCGGATCGCGCGTTCGTCGTGTACTTCGTGCCGCAGGACTCGTCGGGAGCGCCGTTTTCCGAACGGTGGACCGTCGTCGGCGACCTGGCCATGACCCCGGACTGGTGGACGGTCCGCTGGCCGCTGCCGGCGGCGGCCGGCGAGACGCGTGTGGATTTCCCCGAAGGCGGCGAGTACGAATTCGGCGAGCTCGCCGTCGGCGACGACCCCGCCTTGGCGGCGCCCGCGACCGGAGGCGTGCTCCGAAGCGTGCTCGTCCTCGGCGCCGGATGGCTGCTCGTCCTCCTCGCCGTCCGGTACGTCTCGCGCGTGCCCTCCGACGTGGGATCCGGCGTGGTGACCTCGTACGTGGGATCCGGCTTCAGCCGGATTTCCGAATCCGCCGTTCCAGGCTTTCTCCTCCTCTCGCTGCTGATGCCTGTCGTCGTGATGACGTTTCTCCTGCCGCCCTTCCAGGGTCCCGACGAGGACGGCGCGTGGAAGCTGGCGCTCGTGCACTACCGGCCGTCGATCCGCCAGGAACCGGCGCTGTTCTATCTCCCCGATCTGATGAACGCGGTCTCGATGAAGTTCCGTCCGGCCGTGCACATGGGCATCGACCGGCTGCGCTTGAACGGGTTCGACACGCCGCCTCCGGCCCAGGCGTTCGACGTCGAGTATCGGGCGATTCAGCGCGGATACAAGTACGGACAGTGGTACGCGTACCCGGCGGTCTGGGTGGTCGGCCTCTTCTATCCGACGGTCGCCAACGTGCAACAGGCGCTGGTCTTCTATTACCTGTGCCGCTTGGCGACCGGCTTTCTGCTGATCGGCATGCTGGAGATCTTCCGGCGCCGGTACGATCTGCCCGTCGTGGCGATCGCGTTCTTCGCGCTGCCTGCCGTTGTCCAGCAGTTCGTCGTCGTGTCGGTGGACACGACGCTGAACGTGGCCACGATCGCGGCCGTGTTGCTGTTCCTGCGGGCCGTTGAACGGCGATCGATTCGGCTCGAGGCCGCGCTGCTGACGCTGGTGACAATGCTGTCGCTGGTGAAATTCACGTACGTGGGGCTGCTCCTTCTCCCGCTCGGGTTGATCGTGCGCCGCCGTGCGCGAGTACGTCCCGCCGTGCTCGTCGGCGCGGTGATGGTTCTGGCCATCGCGGCCGTCCTCGCCTTGCGCGTCGTGCTCGCGCTGTCCCGTGACCAGGCGGTGTTCGCGACCGGGAGCCCCGCGGCGTTCGATGCCCAGGTCGCGGCGCTCACGACCTGGTACGGATGGCGTGGGTTCGTCGCGGCGTACTGGTGGGTGTTGAAGGGATCCGCACATCCGGCGACCTGGGCGGGCCCGCTCGGCTGGCTCGACACGCCGCTCAGTCCGCAGCATCTCACGCTCATCACCGGATCGCTCGCCGCCGCCGCGGCGCTCGATCTCTGGAACTATCGGAGCCCGCTGCTCGCCGCTCTGCGGAATCGGCGCGGCGACATCGCGCTGACGGCGGCGATCGTGATCGGCGCATTCGCGATCGCCAGCTTCGTCAATTCACTGGTCTTTTACGTGATCACCACGCCGGTCGGCGCGCCCTTCGTCGCCGGGACGCAGGGACGTCATCTTTTCTACGCGGGAATCGTCGCCGTGCTGTTGCCCGTCTGGATCGTGCGCGAGGGGCCGACCGAAGAGCGGACGTCGACGGCGTGGCAGGCCGCAGCGCTCGTGATCCTCGGCCTGCTCCTCACCGCACGAACCATCGAGCTGGCGATCGACTTGATGACGCGATACTGGTGAGTGTGCGGGCGCAGGACTAAAGTCCTGCGCTACCGGAATGGTCCTGCGCTGCGTCAACGGTAGCGCAAGACTTCAGTCTTGCGCCGTAGGGCGATGGTCTTACGCTGTACGGCGCCGGTCTTGCACCGTACGGCGACGGACGAAAACGAGCGCCGCAAAGCCGAGCGCGCCGGCACCACAGAGCGTCAGAGAGACCGACCACGCGGGCGGCCGATAGATGAACTCCACGAGATGCTCGCCGGGCGCGTCGATGCAGACGCCGCGAAACGCGCCGTCGACGCGCAGGACCTGCGCCTCACGGCCGTCCACGAGGACGCACCACCCGCGCGCATGCGCGTCGGTCAACGTCAGCACACCGGACGAACGCGCATCGTAGCGAACGTCGACGCGGTTTGGCGACACGCGCAGCGAGATCAGGTGTCCCGGGTCGGCCCCGGGCGGCCACGAGGAATTGCCGCGGCACACGCCCGGGCCGTCGATGAACACCTGACGACGAAGGTCGGCGACCTGATCGAGGCGAGCCATCGCCGCGTCCGAATCCGCCGCCGTTTCGACGGCAGGCGCCAGAAACGCCCGATCGGCGGCGCGTGGATTCTCCCAGATCGTCACGCCCGATCGAGGATCCGTGTCGATGGCGCGCAGAACATCGCCCTCCTGGTGGAGAGGAGAGCTGACCCCAGGCAACAACGGGCGGGTGTTCGGATCCGCACCGGTGGTCAGCAGGTAGCGCACGCCGAGGAAATCCCAGTACCGCTTGTGCGCCCAGAACTCGGCGACCGGATCCGGGAACGCAGGATTGCGCGCGGCCGCCAGTCCGTAGAACCGCGCGGGGTGCACGCCGGCGTCGAGGTACCGGGAAAAGAACGCGGCGCCCTGACGGGTGACGAGATTGTCGAGATTCGTCACGCTCGACAGACCGAACGGCGCCGCAAAATTCGGGAACAGAATGCCGTCGAACGGATACAGACGCGGCGCGTTCGCCACGCGCATGAGCCGATCGACGTAGGGTGGCATCGTCAGCGGATCGTACCGGCCCGGCAGGCGCGGCTGGATCCACGCGCAGACCGCCACCACCACGGCGGCAACGAGCGCCGCGGCCGGCAACGCGAGCCGTACGCGCACGCGACCGCCGAGCCCCGTGGCCACCACCACGATGCCGCCAAAGGCCGCGCCCGCCACGCCGTTGACGAGCACGAACCCGTAGGGCGAGCCGCTGGGAAAGCACGCGATCGCCTCGAGCAGCAGGCCGCTCGACGCGATCAGCAGCACCGGTCCGTGCGCGCTCGGACTCCGACGTGCCGCGGCCAGAAGTCCCGCTGGAAACGCGATCGCCCATCCCAATCCTGACGTCAACGCGGCGTAGAAGTATGGGAGGCGCCAGGGCTCGCGCGCGAGCAACGGTCGTTCCCCACGCATCGTGACGACGCCGACGCCCAGCATCGCGACGACGTACGCGGCCCACACGCACAGCGGGAGCAGCCACCGGCGCGACGGCTGCCGGACGAGCCGCGCGAAGCCGGCTCCAGCCAGCATGCACAATCCGATGGCGACGAAACCATTCGCATACGTGAACGAAAACTGGTTCAAGAGCGGGAGGCGCCCAACGTCGTTGACGATCGGCACCCCGAAGATCTTGGCCGCCGCCAGCCCGGCCACGACCGCCAGCGAGGTCAGTCCCGCTCTCCTCCGTTCACGAAGCGCGAAGAGACCGCACAGCGCCAGGAACGTCATGCCCGCCGGGTTCCAGGTGAGGCCGGCGTTCTCGTTCGCCCAGATATCCAGATTGAGCGGGCCGTACAGGAACGGAAACACCGTCAGCGGCAGTCCACGCCAAGGAAAATGACGGATTCCCTGGTCATCTCCGTGCACGGCCACGCCGTCGCGCAGGACGTGTTCGGCGAACGATACCCACAGAGGCGCCGCCAGGAGACCGCCGACGAGCATCGCCGGAAGAATGTCGAAGACGAACGGCCGCCACGAACCTCGCGCGATCGCGGCGCGGATGACCGCATACAGGATGACGAGCACCACGCCCATCAGCGCCGGTGCGGGATGACCCGCAGTCGCAAGACAGTACGTCCCCGCGACGAGCGCCGCATGCCTCCACTTCCACGCTGGTTGACACACAGTGCGTTCGACCGCGTAGATGAGAAAAGGAAACCACGCGATCGTGCCGACGATGGACTTGACGGCCAGGAAGCCCTCGAAGAACCCGGCCGCGAACACGGAGAGCGATCCGATCAGGGCGCTGTGGCGCGCCAGCCCGCACACGCGTCCCAGCAGATACACGAAATACGCGGCGAGAAACCAGTCGACCAGGAAAATCAGATCCCACCACGCCGGAGGCAGCACCATCGCCAGCCAGTTGACCGGATAGAGGACACCGGAGACGTAATTGGCGAGCTGCGGCTGGCCGAGGCCCTGATACGGGTTCCATAAGGGCACGATGCCCTTTCGGAGGCTCCGGATCGTGTACGCGTTCCACGCGAACTCCGCGTCATACGCCCCCGCGGGATCGACCGAGATCGAGAACGGCATCTCGGGCCGCGGCCCGGTGTACTCGTACGGTCCGCCGGGCGTGACGCCGGGCAACATCAGCGGCAACACCGTGTGTCCCATCAGGAACACGTCGGCCTGCACCGCGACGAGGGCCACGAGAATCAGGAGTATGGGTTTGCGAAGGAGACGGGCGATCATGTCGTAGTCGCCGTTGGCGCAGGACTGAAGTCCTGCGCTACGGCTGACAGTGGCATGTCTGCGGTAGCGCAAGGCTTCAGCCTTGCGCCGTCGCCGGCTTGCGGAGCGCCATGATCAGCTCGCCACGAAGGATGTAGCGGGCCTCCTCGAACGTGAAGCCCAGCTGCTCGAAGCGACGTTTCAGCTCGTCGTAGGTGTAGTGCGCGATGTGCTCGTCGGCGTATCCGCCCGGCGTGGCCATCCCGTACAGCTTTTCCGTGACCACCCATTCCCAGTGCGCGTAATCCGGCGTGCCGAGCACAAGGCGGCCGCCCGGCGCGAGCACGCGGCACAGCTCGCTCACAATCGTCGACTCCTTCGGCACGTGCTCGATGACCTGCGAGCAAAGCACGCACGGGAACGATGCGTCCGCGAAGGGCAGCCGGAACCCCGAGGCGCGAACGAGCGGCCGCTGGAACTTGCGCGCGTACCGCAGCTTGCGCTGCAGGATGTCGACGGCCACGCTGCCCCGCGGCAGCGCGCCGATGATTCGGCTCGAGCCGCACCCCACGTCGAGCACGGGTCCCTGTCCGGCGATCAGCTCCGTCACGTGGCGGAACCTGGAACGCTGCCAGAAGCGCTGCAGGGGGATGCGGCTGTCGTGGGCGCGATCGTCGTAGTCGGCGGCCAGGATCGAGTTCCGCAGCTTCCACAACTGCCAGAACGTGACCGCGCACGCCCGCCCCACGCGGAGCACGCGGCCGTGCGAGCTGCCGTGCGCGCGGGGCTCGTAAGTGAACGGCACTTCCTGCACGCGCCAGCCCTCCGCGTACGCTTTGATGAGAATCTGCTGCAGGATGTCGAAGTCGCGCGCCGTGTAGGTCTGCCGGCGCAGGACAATCCCTTTGTAGAGGCGAAAGCCGCTCGAGAGATCGCGGATCGGCACGTCGAGGCCGAGCCTGAAAAATCCGTTCAGCAGGCGGCTGAGCGCATAGCGCGCGAACGGCATGTGCGCGCGCCCACCCGGCACGTACCGCGACGCGATCGACACCTCCGCGTTGTGGCGGCTTCTCCAGAGGCTCTCCACGAACCCCGGGCGGTGCGACGTGTCGGCGTCCATCGTGAGCACGTACGCGCCGCGCGAGCGGGCGAAGCCCTCGACGAGCGCACCGCCGTATCCGTCCTCGATCTGCTCGATGACAGCGGCGTTTGCCCGGGAAGCGGCGGACCGTGTCCACTGGTCGGCCGCCCCCCGCGTGACGATCAGGATCTCGCACGTGATGCCGAGGGCGGTGACGACCTCACGAAGCTGCGGCAGGATGATCGCGAGGTTGTCGCCTTCGTCGAGCGCCGGGATGATGATGGACAAATCCACATCGCTGGGCGCCCGCACAGCTTCGACCTGCCGCTCCGCTGTGTCGATCACACTGGATTGTTCCATCGAAGCGTCTTCGACGGCCGGCCACCAGACCTCATTGGGGGGAAACCATACCATACGGCCAGTCCGTGCCTTCCCAGGCGCGCCTCGGGCTCGATCGCGCCGGCGATTGACGAAAATCGTTGGTGTGTGCCAGAACTGGTCCGTTCGAACGGCTTCGCGCCCGCGTTATGTCGTAGTACAATGCGGCTTACCCGCTCGGGACACCTGGTCCGCCTTCTGCATAGGGCTGTCTATACCGTCCGAGGGTTGTCGCACGATTCGCTCGGGCGGTATCCGCTTCTCCGACGTTCCCCGAACCTTCGTTTTCCAAGGTGACTGGGCTTGCTTATGCTGCGTTCTCATTTGTACCGTCTCGTCTCAGCCGTCCTGTTCCTTCTCGCCGTGCCGGCGCAGACGCGCGCTCAATCCGCGCCGCCACCGAACCCTGATGTCACCTACATCATGCCCGTGTGGTCGTCCTTACTATCAGGCACATCCGCGTCCTCGCTCAACGAGCAGGTGGCGCAGCTGCGCTCGCGGATCGGCGAAGGCCAATTCGTGAAGACCGGCTTCACGCTCTACATCGCCCTCAAAATGAGCTCATGGACGGTCGACCCCACCGACCGTGCCGCAATTAGGGCGGCGATGGCGGGCACCATCTCCGACATCGATACGATGATTGCGAAGGCGAAGGCGGCCGGGATCCCGATTGCCATGGCCATCCTCAACTCCAGAATCGACGATGCGGCACAGCAGGCGTCGGCGGTCGAGGATCGGCGCAACGTGCAGTGGTATTCGGACCACGCCGTCGCCAAGGGCACAAACAACACCAAGCTGTTCTGGTCCGTGTCGCGCTACGCGCGGAAGCAGCAGCGCCTGCAGGAAGCCTACGTGCGCGAGCTCGGGCGCGTCCTCGCCGAGCGGATGCGGCTGAATCCGGACACGCTCCTCTTCGCGGCTGGCGACGGCGAAGTCGAGCTCGCAAACCCGGCTGAGGGCGCCGATGCCCTGCTTGCCGACTACTCGCCGTTCACGGTCGCCGAGTTCCGCGACTGGCTGCGCAACGGCGGCCTGTACGCGACGGGACAGCCGTACGCCGGAGAGGGCTATAGCCTGTCGGCTCGGTACACGGGTGACGCCTCGCCGGGGACGGATACGAACGGCGACGGCCATACGTTGAACGGCGACTTCGGCACGTCGTTCACAACCTGGAACCTCAAGTTTTTCGACTGGGATGTGACACAGGCCGTCGGCAACGACGGGGTCATTCCTTCGTCGACCTACAACGGGCCGGTCACGTCGTTCGCCACCGGGTTCGACGCGCCGCGCGCGCGCTCGCTGACAGGGTTGACCGGCGCGGCCAAGGACTTCGCCCAGGTGTGGAGAGATTTTCGCGAGGCGATGATCGCGCGCCACAATCGCCTGTTCTCCCAGTGGATCACCGACTCCGCGGACGATAACGGCGCGAAAGTGCCGTCTACTCGGTGGTTCAGTTATCAGATCGCCGCTGACTACCTGTTCGGCCTGACGCGGGGCCCGAACCAGAACGCCCGTCTGGAGACGTCGGCAAGCACCTTCGGATCGGCGGACGTTTCACCCTACGGCGGGATTGGGATCACGTCCTTCAACCTGGTGTACGGGGGCATCCCAGGTGCCCCTGGGGGCCTGTTGACCTTTCGTACGCTGAACGCCGTCGTGCCGGAATTCGCGAAACGAAACGTACGGTGGGCACTCATGGAGTGGCATCCTTGTCTCAATGGGAACAATGATCCAACCGTAACGACAGACGTGTTGCTTGGTGTCTGCCGCGAGGAGAACGATCTCATCGCGCAGTACCGCCCCAACCTGCTGGCGCCCTTTGCCTGGCAGCTGGCCACATCGCCGATCGAGAACGCGCCGTTCGAAACGTCGCTGCGGGAGCTCGTGGCCCGGTTAAATCTCGGACGTCAGGCCGCGGCGCAACTCAAGATTGACGCACCGGCCGCCAACGCGAGCCTTCCCGGGGCCTTCACGATCAGCGGCTACGCCGTGGATCTCGGGAACCGCGGTCCCGGCCGTGGCACCGGCATCGATCGCGTTCGCGTGTCGGCGGTCCCAACGGGCGGCGGCGCGGCCGTCGACCTCGGGCTGGCTCAGTACGGTCTCACACGATCCGATGTCGGCACCTCGCTCGGCACCCAGTTCACCCCGTCGGGCTTCAGCCTGGCGGTCGCGGGCGGTGCGCTCACGGCCGGCAAGCAGTATCGACTGGACGTCTTCGGACGCTCGACGGTGACGGGGGTCGACGCGGTGACCCAAAGCGTCACCATCACGGTGGCTGCCCCCACGCCCGAACCACACCTGGGCATCGACACGCCGGTGAACGGCTCCTCCATCCTGCAAGGGGCCACGTTCAACGTGAGCGGATGGGTGCTCGACAAGGGCGCCGCATCGGGGATCGGCATCGATAACGTGGCCATCTACGCTGGACCCACCTTTCTCGGCTTCGCGACACTTGGCGGCTCACGGACGGATATCGGGACGCTCTTCGGCACGCAGTTCAACAACTCTGGTTTCACGCTGAGCGTGACCAACAGCCTCGCGCCCGGCACTTATCAGATCGCGGCGTTCGGGCACAGCACGGTGACGAACACGTTCTCCGCCGTGTCGGCCACGAACATCACCATCACGCCGGTTGTGTCGCGGCCAACCGTCTCGCTCGATGCGCCGAACAGCAACGTGACGGTCGGCCGCAACGTGAAGATTGCCGGATGGGCAATCGACCAGGGCGCCGCGGGCGGAACCGGCGTGGACGGGGTCGTCGTCTACACGTTTCCGAACGATGGCAGCGCGCCGCAGTTCCTCGGAGCGGCGACCTACGGGGTCGCGCGTTCTGATATTGGTGCGGCGATCGGATCGCGGTTCACGAACTCGGGCTTCCGGATGACGGCGACAATCACGCCGCCGGGAACGTACAGGATCGTCGCGTTCGCGCACAGCACGGTGACGAACTCCTACAGCGCAGCGGCAACGGCGACGAACGTGGCGGTCCAGGCAACCGACAGTAACGCGACGATCTACATCGACACTCCCGGCCCGAACACGACCGTGACGCGGCCGTTCACGATCTCGGGCTGGACGGTCGATGAAGGCGCGACCACCGGCACGGGCGTCGATCTCGTGGCGCTGTGGGCGTTCCCGACCAACGGCACCCCGGCCACGCTGGTCGGTCTCGCCACCTATGGGCTCGTTCGGCCGGATATCGGCTCGCTCTTGGGCGATTCGCGCTTCAGTAACTCGGGATTCTCGATGACGGTGAACAGCTCGAATCTGCCGACGGCGGGCGCGTACGATCTGATCGTGTTCGGCCACAGCACGGTCACCAACGCTTACACGATCGCGAAGGTCGTCCGCGTGACGGTGCAGTAACGAGGTAGCGCAGGCAGCGGTAGCGCAAGACTCAACCGGTAGCGCAGGACTTAAGCCTGCGCTACAAAGCCAGAGGCCGGCCTTCGTGGCCGGCCCTTTTTTTGTGCGTTTGACAGCGTCTTCGACCCGGACTAGTGTCAGCAAAAGTTCCTGAGTGACGCGCATCCAATGAGTTCGCTGGCCCGATCGACCGGGCAGGTCCGGCTCCGCGCGCTTTTGCCGATCGGCCTCCTCGTTTCCGTCATCGCGGCGCCTGTCGTGTTCTCGCTCGCGGCCCGCGTGCCCAACGTCAAGGAGGAGCTGCTCTTCCCCGACGAGCCTCGAAACCTCCCGGAGTACCACGTCGAGGCCGGCTACGATACCGATCCCGACACGCTCGGCGCCCACGTCGCCAGCATCACGCTGTACCTCGCCGACCCGAGCGTTCTGGTGCGTTACGACCGCCTCAACGTCCTCATGGTCACCTTCGACACGCGGCCGACGTTGGTGGAGGGACGTCTGTTTGTTCAGGGCACCGGCTGCTCCTACAACACACCTTCTGGAACGACGGTGACCGATCGCGATATCCTGCCGCTCGTTCGAGCTCCGGGGTGCGTGCCGCTTCATGGGCAGCCCCGTGGCACGCTCGAGCTCAGCGTCAGGTTCGAGGGGCGCGGGCGCGTGGGCGTCCTGGCCCGACTGCCCCCGCAGCCGACCGCGGATCCGGCCACGATCTACGCCTCCGAGAAACAGGCCCGTGCGTTGTTTCGCCCCGCGCTGCTCGGATCGTACGGGTTGACGCTGGGGAAAAAGGGCCCGCGCCGCGTCGAGCTCCTCAACTACGTCTGGCAGCTCGCACCGAGGCCGTGGTGGATCTGGGCGGCGCTCGGTATCGTGAGTGTTCTGATTGCGGCAGGCATTCGCGTGTTTCCCTGGACGAGGACCGCGAGCGCGCCAAGCCCGCTTGCGGCGGGATTCGGCGCCTCCTGCTTTGCCGCAGCAATCGCTCTCGCCTACGTCGTCCTGGTGCCGCCATTTCAGGCGCCCGACGAGCCGGATCATCTGCTGACGTACGCGGGCGTATCGGGACGACCCGAGCTTCAGCGCGCGGCCGAGGACTGGGCGCGACTGATGCACTTTCAGCGCATCAGGTTCCATCCGCTCCAGAAGTTCCGTGAAGCCGACATCGGCCACCCCCACGCGGTCCCATGGGATGCCGATGTGTTCGCCGAGAACGTCGCCGCCAGAAGCGTCACCACCTTTCGCTTGTGGACGACGCTGGGCCGCGTGATGACGCCCCTCACCGTGCAGCGAACGCTCATGACGCTGCGACTGGTCAACGCAGCGATCTTCGCGATCGCCGTCGGACTGGCCTGCGCGCTGGCGGTCTGGTGCACGGAAGCGCCCGGTGCGCCGCTCGCCTGCTTCACGTTTCTCTTCGTCCCGACCTTGCCGTTCTTCGCGATGCACGTGTCCGAATTCGCGGTGCTCTCGTCAACCTACGTGATGCTGGCGGCGGGAACGCTCATTCTGTTTCTGGGCGGCCGGCGGAATCAGTACGCCGGATGGATCTTGGGCGTCAGCGGCGGTCTCTTGATGACCAGCGGCCGCAGCGCCGTCCCCGTGGTTCCCGTCCTCGTCGCGGCTCTGGCCGGTCGCGTGATCCTCGGCGAAGAAGGCGCGACCTCGCGTCGTGACGCCGTTGCACGCGCTGCGACGTTCTGGTCGGGCATCGTCGCGGGCGCCCTCGTGTTCTGGCTCTGGAGCACGCCTCCGTACCGGCAGCAGCTCGCGAAGCTCACGGAGGCAACCGAGTTTTCGTTCCCGGCCCGATGGGTCGATTCGGCCGGAGTCCTTCTCGCGGTGGCCGCCATGACCGGCGTGATCGGCTTCGCCTGCGAAATCGCCCTCGCACGGGCCCGCCCACTGATATCGCGTCGTGCCGTCGACGCCGTGGTCCGTGTCGTGGCCCGAGGCGCGGCGTTGGCGGTGATCGGTCTCATGCTCGGCACGCTGGGACAGATCCTTCCGCACGCGATCGCCGCCCCTCCGGCGCCGTGGGATTACGTGTCGGACGTGCTCTGGACAGCCGCGACAGGCCTTCGGCTCCATGATCCCGACATGTATCTCTCCTCTTCCTTCTGGCTTGGATTCGGATGGCTCGAAACAGTGCCGCCCACACCTCTGGTCGTCACGCTGACGACGATGACCGGGCTGGCGATGGCGGCGCTGCTCTGGCACCTGGCCGAGCAGCGTGATGCGCGGCGGGTGGCGCTGGGATCGATCTATGTGGTGGGCTGGTGCGGAGCGCTGATCCTGTACGCCTTGTCGGCACACTCGATGTCTCGAGTCCTGGTGGGGCGGTACTTGATCGGGCTGTATCTCGCGGTGTTAGTGATCGCGTGGAGCGGTCCGCTGTTGACGCCGGCGTCTCCCGCGGACGATAAACGGTGGCCGCGGTGGCTGCCCGCAGCGCCTCGAGCCGCCGTGCTGCTGACGCTCTGCGGCGCTGTTCATGCCTACTGCCTCTCGTTCATCGTTTCGAGGTACTTCTGAATGATCGTTCACCGGAACGCGCCGGCGTTTCGGTGCCGGAATGCGACGACCTCTGTCTTGAGGGACTCAAAGCGCCTGCCGTTTCGGTCCGGCGCCGGAACATAACCGAGCGCCAGGAGCTGCGACGAGACGAAGCCGCGCGTCAACTCTGGATAGGCCCCATCCGAGGAAACGACGACGAGAATCGAATCCGTCGGCCGCCGCCCTACCAGGT
>JAHFUI010000045.1:0-2517 GCA_023265175.1 Acidobacteriota bacterium | reverse complement strand
GTACCACCGAAGGCGAATCGAAGTAGAAGTAGTAGCCGCGCGCCAGGATCGCGCTGCGATACTGACGGACGGGACGGAATCCAAGGGGCGGGTCACCCAGATGCGGCAGCCGCACCAACAGGCCGACGAAGAGGAGCAGCGCGAGCCCAATGACCGTCGCCTTAGCCATCCTTCTCCTCTCCTTTTCCTACACGAGCGGCCGGAACACGTCGTCCCGATGCCGCTCGTAGTCGCCGCGCGTGAGCAGCTTTTCCAGCCACACATTCAGCACGATAAACAAATAGCGGCTCCCCATTTCCTGCAGGCGCAGCGACGACTCGCCGAGCTCCCGCCCCGTCCAGGAAATCGGAATCACTTCATAGGTGAAGCCGCGCACGATCGCTTTCAGCGGAAGCTCGACGGTCAGGTTGAAGTGCGGCGACAGCAGCGGCCGGCAGCCTTCGACGACATCGCGGCGATAGCCCTTGAAGGCGTTGGTGACGTCGTTGTACTTGATCCCGAAGAGCACCCGGATCAGCAGGTTCGACAAGCGATTGACAACGAATTTGAAGCGCGGATACGCCTGCACGCGGGCGCCGGCCATCCACCGCGATCCGAATGCGCACTCGGCCTTGTCTTTCAGAACATGGTAGTACGAGACGACGTCCTCGGGATCATCCGATCCGTCCGCCATCATGATGATGACGGCGTCGCCCGCGAAGTGATCGAGACCGCATCGCACTGCGTAGCCGAAGCCGTGACGGCCATCGTTGGTCAACAGCCGGACGCAGGCGTCCTCTCGACTATGTGCACCCACTTCGTCCGCCGTCTTATCCGTGCTGCCATCGTCGACAACGAGAATCTCGTAATCGATCGCCGCATCCGAAAGCCGCCGGCGCAGCACGCCGAGCGTTTCGCTGATGTTGCCGGCCTCGTTCCGCGCGGGAATGACCAGCGATAGCTTCATCGTTCGATGGCCGCATCCTCGAGGACCATGCTCTGAAGGATCTCGTCGATCGAGACCGAGATGTTCCAATCAGGGTAGTCGCGCGTGAGGCGGGTGAGATCGCTGATGTAGCAGATGTGGTCTCCGACCCTGTTCACCTCGACGTACTCGACGGTCATGCGCTTCCCTGTAAACGACTCGAGTCGGGCGATCGCCTCGAGCACCGAGATGCTGTTCTGCCGCCCGCCGCCAATGTTGTACACGGCGGCCACGCGAGGCGCGCGGTGAAACACCTCGAAGAAGCGGCACACATCGAGCGCGTGGATGTTGTCACGCACCTGTTTGCCCTTATAGCCATAGATGCGGTAGGTGCGTCCTTCTTTGATGGCTTTCGCGACGTAGGCGAGAAACCCGTGCAGCTCCGCCGCCGAATGATGGGATCCGGTGAGGCATCCGCCGCGAAGGCAGACGGTCGGCATCCCGAAATACCGGCCGTACTCCTGGACCATGATGTCCGCGGCCAGCTTCGAAGCGCCGAACAGACTGTGGGTCGACGCATCGATGCGGTATGTTTCGTCGATGCCGTGCGCGTCGGCCGGGTTCGCGTAGTCGTAGCGCGTCTCGAGCTCGACGCGCGGAATCTCATTCGGCGCGTCGCCGTAGACCTTGTTCGTGCTGAGGAAGATGAACGGGGTTTCGGGACAATGCTGCCGCGCGGCTTCCAGCAGATTCAAGGTGCCGCCGGCGTTGATCTCGAAATCATCGAACGGCCGGTCCTTGGCGAGATCGTGCGACGGTTGCGCGGCACAGTGGACGATCAGGTCGGGACGATACTGCTTGACGAGATCGATCAGTGCGGCGCGGTCGCGGATGTCGATCGGGTGATGCTCGAATCGGCTCGTGATTCGGCGCAGCCGTTCCAGATTCCAGGCGGTATCCCCGTCCGGCCCAAAGAAGTCGCGGCGCATGTTGTTGTCCACGCCGGCGACCGACCATCCCCGTTGATCGAAGTACGCCACGGCCTCGGAACCGATGAGCCCGCTGCTTCCAGTCACCAGCACACGTTGCATCGTCTTCAATTCCTAATTCCTAATTGCTAATTCCCAATTCCTAATTTCTAAGTATGCCCCGCTCCTGCAGCTCACGCTCCGCCTTCCCCGTCAGATCGACGCTCGGCGCCTGCTTCGCCCAATCGATCAACTCCGTCAGGCCTTGCGTCCATGAAATGCGCGGGCGATATCCAAGGAGTGTGTGCGCCCGCATAAGATCGGCCGTGCAGTGCCGAATGTCGCCGCGCCGAAACTTCCCCGTGATCTGCGGCACGATGTCCGGCCGCTCGAGCAGTTCGGCAAGCTTCACGGCGCAGTCCGCGATCCGCTGCGGCTCGCCGCTGGCGATGTTCACGATCTGACCGATGGCATCATCTGAGACGAGAGCGAGCATCACGGCGTCCACCACGTCGTGCACCGACACGAAGTCGCGCGTCTGCCGGCCGTCTTCGTAAACGACCGGCGCTTCCCCAGCAAGCAGCCGACTCAGGAAAATCGCCAGGACGCCCGTATACGGATTGCTGAGCGACTGGCGCGGCCCGT
>JAHFUI010000200.1:3826-7945 GCA_023265175.1 Acidobacteriota bacterium | reverse complement strand
AGACTTGCCATCACATCGAATAGTCGCCAGTCATCGGTCGCCAGTCGAGACTTCACTGACGGCTGATGACTGACGACTGTCGACTGTCGACTGACGACTGTCGACTGATGACTGACGACTGTCGACTGATGACTGACGACTGTCGACTGTCGACTGATGACTGACGACTATCTGGCACCCCACGTGCAGCCTTCGGTCGGCGCTCGGCGATCGTGCCGGGATTCCTCAATGGGAGCTCGCAAACATGCACACGCGCAGTGACGGTTTTCCGGCACGGCTGGCAGCGAAGCTGCGCCCCAAACCGCCGAGAACGAAAGCGGCCCGTGGCGCACCTTCGCTGCTAGGAAGTTCTCTTGCGCCCCGCAGCGCGGGGCCTAAGACCGCTTCTAAGGCATTCCTGCGAAAAACTTGCTTCATCCGTCACGATTCCGGCCTTAGAAGATGTCTAGCGACCGTATTCGTCGTTGCCTGCGCGATCGCAGCCAGCGTGGCGGCAGCGAGCGGGACGCCGTCCAGCGCACCGAAGCGCGCGATGTCGGCGCAGAAAGCGACGCCACCCGCGGCCACCACGCCCGTGGGGCAGGCGGGCGAGTACGTCGGTCAGGACACCTGCCTGACCTGCCATGGAGAAAAGAATTACAAGGGGACGGCCCACGCGCTGAAGTCCAACGCCAAATCACCGGCGGCGACGCTCGGGTGCGAGAGCTGTCACGGTCCCGGCAAGGCGCACGTTGATTCCGGCGGCGAGAAGGAGAAAATCGTCGACCTCAACACGCTCACGCCGCAGCGGGCCAGCGAAACCTGCGTGACGTGCCACGACCGGACCAAGCATGGCCTCTGGTCGGGCAGCCAGCACGACCAGCGCAACGTCGGCTGCGTGACGTGCCACAGCGTGCACACGCCGAAGGGGCCCAAGCAGATCAAAGCGGCCTCGGAGCCCGAGCTGTGCGCCACGTGCCACCGGAACATCGTCAACAAGCTGCACCGGTTCGAGCACATGCCGGTGCGCGAGGGCAAGATTCAGTGCTCGTCGTGTCACAACCCGCACGGGTCGACCAACACCAAGCTGCTCAAGACGGGCACGACGGTCGACGAAAGCTGCACGAGCTGCCATGCCGAGAAGCGGGGGCCGTACCTCTGGGAGCACGCCCCGGTCGCCAATGCGTGCGTGACGTGTCACGACCCGCACGGCTCGAACAACGAGCGGATGCTCGCGGCTAAGGTGCCGTTCCTCTGTCAGCGTTGTCACGTGACGTCGCGCCACCCGCCCACGGTGTACGACAGCTTCCTGCGGAACAACTCCACGAGCGCCAACAAGATCGTCGGTCGCGGGTGCGTGACGTGCCACCAGCAGATCCACGGATCGAACGCGCCGTCCGGCAAGTATTTCCTGCGCTAGGTGAAGAGGAGTGTGATGCGCATCAAATTGACGATCGCGACCGGCGCACTGCTGCTGGCCTCCGCACGCGTGGTGATGGCGCAGCAGACGCCCGCGATCCCCCAGACCCTTGCCGGCCTGACCGGGACGATCGATTTCGGTTTCAGGTCCGCGTCGAATACCGGCGACACGGCACACTATGAGCGCTACCGCGACCTGCGCCAGGGTGTGTTCTCGCAGTTCGTGTTCGGGAAGGACACCGATCGGTCCATGTTCAGCGTCCGTGCGGAGAACATCGGATACCACGACCAGCGGTACATCGCCAGTTACAGCGACGGCAAAGCGAAGATCACCGGCTCATGGGATTCGATCCCGCTCAACTACAGCTACCTCACCTCGACGCCGTGGGTGGAAACCTCGACCGGTGTCTTCGCGTTGGACGTGGACACGCGGCGCGCCGTCCAGAACAAGGTGGCCGGGGTCGTCGGCGTCCCGCAGAACGCGGCACAGCTCGCGACGCCGTCTCTCTTCCGGGTTGCCAATTCTTTCGACCTCCAGTCGCGCCGCGACACGGCCGCGGCCGGCCTGTTCTATAACGCGACCAGCGATCTCGGCGTCAACCTCTCGTTCAGTTCGACGAAGAAGAGCGGAAACCAGCCGTACGGCATGTCGTTCGCGTTCAACAACGCCAACGAGCTGCCGATGCCGCTCGACAATCGGACCAATGACGTCTCGGCTGGCCTCGAGTGGGCCAACGCTCAGGGGATGATCCGCGTCGGGTGGGACGGCTCGTGGTTCGATAACAAGATCCACGAGATCATCTGGGACAACCCGCTCCGGGCGACCGACACGAACCCGTTCGATCCGAGCGGCTACAGCAACGGCAACGGTCCCGCGCGGGGCCGGATGTCGATGCCGCCCAGCAACAGCATGAATGTGGTCAGCACGACCGGCCTCTACAAGATGCCGTCCCACACCACGATCAGCGGGACCGTCTCGTTCACGGCGATGAACCAGAACGACGCGCTCATCCCGTGGACCATCAACCCGGTCATTGCCAACCCGACGGTCTACAAAACGTTCCCGGGGCTCGCGACCCTGCCGCGGAGCACGGCCGAGGCGAAGGTCCATGGGCTCAACGCGATGTTCAACTTCACGTCGCGGCCGAACAGTTTCTTCGGACTGGCCATGCGGTACCGCTTCAACGACCACAAGAACCTCACGCCGGAGTTCGACGCGACCGAGTACGTGCGCTTCGACGCCGTGCCGGAGGAGACCGGCAGTCCGACCGAGCGGTTCAACATCAGGGAGAACACGTTCGACCTGACCGGCACGTTCAACATCCTGCCGCACACCGCGCTGCGGGTTGGGTACATCTACGACGACTTCAACCGGACCGGGCGCGCCTTCAGCGACATGCGCGACTACACGCTACGCGCCTCGGTTGACACCGTGGGCAACCAGTACCTCATGTTGCGCGTCACCTACGATCACACCAATCGCGTCGGATCGGGCTTCTCGGAAGCGTCCCTCGAGGACGGCGGCGTGCAGCCGGGCCTGCGCTTCTACGACGAAGCCGACCGCGATCGAAACAAGGGCACGCTGCTCTTCGTGATCACGCCGGTCGAGATCCTCGACTTCACGTTCTCGGTGGCGGCTGGCAAGGACGTCTACAAGGGGGAGGGCCACGAGTTCGGCCTGCTGAACAACACGAATACGGCCTACAACGCCGGGGTCAACGTGAACCCCCTGAAGCACGTCGCGTTCGGGGCGAACTTCGGCTATGAGAAGTTCAACTCGCTGCAGAACTCGCGCAACGCGAACCCTCCGGGCAGCGACTACGGCAGCTGGACTGACCCGAATCGTACGTGGTTCCTGACCAACGACGAGAGAGTGCACAACTTCGACCTCTATCTCGATCTCAACAAGGCGATCAGGAATACGGACATCCGGTTCAGCTACGACTACAGCGATTCGGACAACGCGTTCGTTCACAGCGGGCCGCGCATCCAGGAGCTGCTGACCAACACCGCACTGACGCCGGGCGCCCCCAATCCGTGCGCGGCCGGCGTCGCGTCGTGCTTCCTGCCATTGCCGAACGTCACCAACGCGTGGCATCGTGTGACGGCCGACCTCCAATACTTCCTGACGGCGAAGGTCGGTCTTGGTTTCGGCTACTGGTACGAGAGGCTGAACGTGACCGACTTCGCCACGATCGATCTCCCGGGCCTTTCCGGAACGCCGCGGATCGACTACCTCGGTGAGATCAACACCGGCTACGGGAACCGCCCCTACAAAGGCAGCACGGCGTTCCTCCGCCTGCTGTATCACTTCTAATTCCACTTTTATCACAGCTCCGCTGCGCGGGGGCTAGCCGAGGGCTAGCCGTCTTGACTGAAAAGCTTGACCCATTTGGTGTAAGTTCTTGGACTCAAGACGGCTAGTCGCGATGTCGGACAACGAATATGATGTGGCGATCGTCGGCGGCGGCATCGCCGGCTTGACCTCGGGCCTCGTGTCGGCACGGGCGGGGCGGAAGACGCGCGTCTTGACCGGAGGGATGCTCGGGGGCCACCTGCTGAGCATCGAACGGATCGACGGCTATCCCAGCTTTCCCGATGGCATTCCCGGCTTCGACCTGTGTCCGATGGTCATGGAACAGGCCACCGCCGCCGGTGCCGAGCTCGCCGCAACGGAGGTGAAGCAGCTCCACGCGCACGATGGACGATGGCACGTGACGA
>JAHFUI010000200.1:0-3726 GCA_023265175.1 Acidobacteriota bacterium | reverse complement strand
GACGGCACGACGGCGGAGTTGGAGCTGGCCGGTCTCTTCGTCTATGTCGGACTGAAGCCGAATACGGCGTGGTTGGATGGCGCGCTCGACCTCGACTTGTCGGGACGGATCCCAATCGATGGTGCGCTGCGATGCCATCTCACGGGGCTGTTCGCCGCCGGAACGATCCGGTCCGGTTCGGCCGGCCGTGCTGCAAGTGCAGCCGGAGACGGGGCCACGGCCGCCGTCGCCGCCGATCGCTATTTGACGGACGGCGCGTGGCGTGAATCCTAAGAGTTCGTTGCGAAATCACCTCACGCGGGTGGCCGCGAACGGGGCGCCCCGCCGGGCGCGGAGGCGAGGGCCGTAACAGGCGCTTTTCGCCGTGCGCCGAGAACGCGCTCCTGCCCGCGCGCGAATATTGGGACAATCAATGGATTCAGTATCTCGTGCGGCCCCGCGCCGCCGCTGGCATCGAGCCCTACGCCTCGCGACTCAAGGCGAAGCCCGATGAGCTCATTCGGATTTTCGAGCCCGAGGGCATCAATATCGTCGTGGCGGGCGGCGAGACACAGGGGGCGTGGAAGATGATGAGCGGCGCGCTCAGAGGCATGGTTTCCATCGACGCGTGGCGTTGACCGTCGCGCATCGGGTCATCATACTAGGAGCCCGTCCGAGTAATGCCGCACGGGCTCCTAGTAGGCGCGCTGCGCGCGCGGTCATGCCTCGAATGATTGAGGTTTTTGCCGGCGAAGCCGGCCTACTAGGAGCGTGTTCCCATTTTCTCGGACACGCTCCTAGGCGAGAGACTCTTGAACGAAGGAGGACGAAATGCAGACGCAGCCGGCTCCCTACAACGTGGGCGGGGTTCTCCTGCCGCAGCCGTTCAAGATACGGCGCCTGGGCCACTTCGGCTTACATGTGAAAGATCTGCACAGAGCTGTCGCCTTCTACTGCGGCCTCTTGGGCTTCCGGATCTGCGATACACCCGAGAATCTGACGCTCGTCATGCCGCCGGAGGCGCTGGAGGGCGTCAGCGTGGGCGGGTATTGGCTTCATCACGGTACCGACCACCACTCCTTCGCCCTCTTCGAAGAGGGGCTGATGGAGAACCTCAAGCGGCTGGACGTACC
This sequence comes from Acidobacteriota bacterium, assembly GCA_023265175.1. Classification (GTDB taxonomy): domain Bacteria; phylum Acidobacteriota; class Vicinamibacteria; order Vicinamibacterales; family CAVVIG01; genus JAHFUI01. The sequence goes on along the minus strand of JAHFUI010000200.1, from coordinate 2,614 downwards.
CCGGGAACGACGCCGGGGCCAGACCACCGCCAACCAGATCTCGTGGCAGGTGGGCTCCCTGGCAGAGGTGGTCAATGGCCACCGCTACTTCCAGGAGACCGAGGTGCCTATCCGGCGGGTGGGGCGGGACATGCCCGGCTCCAACTGGCACGTCTACTCCTTCGACCCAGACGGCCACGTCAACGAGCTCTTCTACGGCATGGAGCAGTTGGGCTGGCAGCGGCGCAGCAAGCCGGCGGCCATGTGTCGGGGCTTGAGCGAGGTGCCCTCAATCCCTCAGATATCGGAAGAGACGGAGCTGCAGCAGGCGGAGGAGCAGGGCGTCGACGTAAGTGCCGGGTACCGCTCCCGGGACGACGCCCTGCCCGCTAAGTACGACGTGGAGGGCGTCCTCCTGCCCAGGCCATTTAAGGTAACCAAGGTCGGCCCTGTCCACCTCTTTGTGCCTGACGTGGACCGGTCGGTCCGGTTCTATACCGACCGCATGGGGTTCAAGGCGACCGAGGAGGCGGAGTACAGAGGCCACAGGGTCGTTTTCCTGCGCTGTGGGACCGAGCACCACAGCCTGGGTCTCTTCCCCAGGGCGCTGCAACGGGAGCTTGCAACCCGCCCGGATACCACCGTGCTGGCATTCGGCTTGGAGGTGGGCAGCTACCAGCAGCTTCGGGGGGCCGTTTCCTTCTTGAAGGAGAACGGCGTCGCCATCAAGGAGCTGCCGGCCGAGTTGCACCCGGGCATCGACTACGCCGCCTACGCCCAGGATCCGGAGGGGCACCTGCTCCTGCTCTACTACTACATGGAGCAGGTGGGCTGGAACGGCCAGCCGCGGCCCAGCGCTCTGCGGCGCCCAGTGTTGACGCAGTGGCCGGAGGCGCTGGAGCCTCTCTCGGACACCTACGCCGACCAGACGTTTCAGGGCCCCCTGGGTTGAACGACCGCTGTCAGATCGTCCTGTTCTTCAGTCCTTACTGATGCGGATCCAGCGCCAATGAGCAATCGACATAACGCCGTGGCGCTCAGCCGCCACCGCCGGTAGTGGCCACAAAACGCTGAGTAGCGGCACTCGTCCGGATGCACTGCCAAGTACTCCAGATGCAGCAACTCGAGCGTCACGCCCGGCCGCTGCAGCTCGGTGTGCATCCACACCCGATCGGGCACCCGCCGCGCGACCGTCAGCGCCAGCATGGGCCCATACAGCGTCCGCTCCAACGCGTCGTCGCTCAGCGTCACGACCATATCCCACGTGAGCGTGATCGACGTCACCTTCGCTCGGGTGACCATCGCGCCCGCACTGACCCCCAGACTCCGCGGGCCGTGTCCCGGTGACTCCGCCGTAACGTCCATTTCAGCTGCGGGAACGGCAAGACGGCCGTGAAGGTCAACGCCGGAAAGTACCTGGTGCGCGGCCGACGGCATCTCCATCACGGGCGCCCTCACGAATCCGCTGTCGCGCATCTCGACCACCGTGACCCGCACGTGGACCGACGCGAACCGCAATGTCCAGCCGGACTGCGACTTGAGCGTCCTCACGTCGCACGATCGGCGCCTGTCCGGCGGCGACTTCTGCGGTCAGGTCAGCAACCTGAACTTCGCGATGCCGGTGTTCAGCACGTCGTTCGACCCTGACATCCTTCACGGATGGGGGATCAGGCCGTACGACTGGAACTTCGGCGTCCAGGTGCAACAGCAGGTTCTCCCGCGCGTGTCGGTTGAGGTCGGGTACTTCCGTCGCATCTTCGGGAACTTCTTCACGACAAAGAACCTCGCCCTGGCGCCGCTCGGCGTCGCGAGCACGGCGGCGTTCAACGCGTTCACCCTCACCGCACCGGTCGACAGCCGTCTTCCGGGCGGCAATTTCACGAATGCCGTCGTGGCGCAGTCGCTGGGCCGCCAATCTGTCGGGCAACGCGCAGTTTGCGAACGTGAACCTTCTCGCGCCGGGCACGCTCTACGGCGATCGGATCAACGAGATCGATGTGCGCGTCGGCAAGATTGTGAAGGTGCACGGGTGGCGTACGCAGTTCAGCGTCGATCTCTACAATGCGCTCAACTCCAGCGCGATTCAGTCCTACAACCAGGCGTTCATCCAGAATGGCGCCTGGCTGACGCCGACGCTCATTCTGCTGGCGCGGTTCGCGAAGCTCACCGCGCAGTTCGACTTCTGAAGGAATGTGCGTTGAAATTCAAATTCGAACTGGTCAAGCTTCATGGTCGTCGGGCTCCTTGTCGAGATATTGCTTCGTCGCCTTGCGGCTCGGGATGATGGTCTTCAGGAAAATGAGATCTCTCGTTTCTTCGCGAGTCATCGAGGCCGGCCGTCAGATGATAGGCTGCATTGGACTAAACCGCTTCGTGTTCGAAGGACGCAATCGAGGCATGCCCAGTGAACCGAGGGTTCTCCACGGCAAAGGGTATGCCCGGATGCCGTACACGTTCTCGTGCTCGCGCGTGTTGATCTCGATCTTCACCTTGGCTCTGGTCGTCTGAGCCGCCTCTGGAATGAAGGTGAAAATGAGGTGGAGCGAATGGGCCGCCGCTTTACGGCGGCACGGCCCGAGCCACGACAGGACCCGGCGAACGGCGTCAACGGTGTGGCCAATCGGTTCAGGCCGCA
>JAHFUI010000199.1 GCA_023265175.1 Acidobacteriota bacterium | reverse complement strand
CGGGCCGTGTGACTTTCACGACGGCCTGCTAAGATTAAACAGGATGCGCAGCTTTCTTCGAACGCTCGCCGGCGGCTGCATCATCGCGGCGGTGGCGCTCGTTGTGCCGGGCGACGCCGCCCGGCAATCCGGCGCCGGAGGCGGGCAGCAGCAGACCACTCTGCCGCCGCCCGCCGACCAACCGCAGAATCCCCCCGCGCCCGTGTTCCGGACCGGCATCAGCTTCGTCCGAGTCGACGTGATCGTGTCGGACAAGAGCGGCAACACCGTCGTCGATCTCAAACAGGGCGACTTCGAGGTCGTCGAGGACGGCAAGCCGCAGACGGTCGAGACGTTCAAGCTGATCAAACTCGACGGCGGCGCCGCGCCGGCCTCCGACGGTCCGCCGAGGCAGATTCGCACCGACGAAGACGAGCAGGCCGAAGCCGCGAAAGACGATGTGCGGCTGTTCGCGATTTTCCTGGACGACTACCACGTCCGGCGCGGGACGAGCATGGCGGCGGGCAATCCGATTTCGCGGTTCGTCGAAAGCCAGCTCGGTCCGTCGGACATGATCGGGGTGATGCGTCCGCTGGATTCGATCGACTCTGTCCGGATGACGCGGAATCGCTCGATCATCGCGAGAGCGATTCAGCAGTTTCGCGGCCGCAAGTACGACTACACGCCGCAGAACGATTTCGAGCAGCGCTACGCGTACTATCCCGCCGAAATGGTTGAGCAGATTCGCAATCAGGTGTCGCTGAGCGCGATGAAGGCGCTGATCGTGCACATGGGTGGGCTCAAGGAGGGGCGCAAAGCGCTCATTGTGGTCAGCGAGGGCTACTCCAACGTGCTGCCACCGCAGCTCCGCGACCAGAACGCCCAGCTGCCAGGGTTCGGCAACCCGAACCGCGGAAACGCGAACGCTGGCGCGAACGATCCCAACGAAGAACGGTATCGCTTCTTTTCGTCGCAGGACCTCGAGTTCTACCTGCGGGGCATCTACGAGGTGGCGAGCCAGAACAACGTCGCGATCTACACGGTTGACCCGCGCGGCCTCCCCGCGTTCGAGTTCGACATCAACGAAGGGGTCGGCACGCAGACCGATGCGCAATACCTCAGGGCCTCGCAGGAAACGCTGCGCGGGCTCGCGCTCGAGACCGATGGGCGCGCGATCCTGGGCCGCAACGATCTCGATGTCGGCATGAAGCAGATCGTGCGCGACTCGAGCGCCTACTACCTGATTGGCTACACGTCGGCCCAGACGAAATCCGACGGCAAGTTCCACGCGATCAACGTCCGCGTCAAGCGGCCCGGCGTGCAGGTGCGCGCGCGGAAGGGATATTGGGCATTGACGCCGGAGGTGGCCGCGGCCGTCGAAACCAACGCCAGGCGGCCGGCCCCGCCGACCGCTATCGACGCGGCGCTCGCGACAGCGGGCAACCAGTCCTCACGTTCGCATGTGGTACGGACGTGGATCGGCACCTCGCGCGGCGACAGCGGGAAGACGAGAGTGACCTTCGTGTGGGAGCCCGTTCCGAAGGCGCCCGGCGATCGCCAGCCGGCCACGAGCGATCAGCCGGCGCGCGTGTCGCTCATGGCTGTCGGGCCGGACGGCTCGCCGTACTTCAGGGGCAAGGTCCCCGATGCCGCCCCCGCGCCTCCTTCGTTCTCGGCTTCGACGCCGAACAGCGGCGCCACGGCGTCGACCGTGCGTGGGCCGTCACGCGTGACCTTCGAAGTCAAACCCGGGAAGATGCAGCTACGCGTGTCGGTTGAAGGCGCTGCGGCGCAAGTGCTGGATTCAGAGATTCGCGACATCACCATTCCCGATCTCACATCGTCGCAGGTGCTCCTTGGGACCCCCGAACTGTTCCGGGCGCGGACGCTCAAGGACTACCAGCAGCTCAAGGCCGATCCCGACGCCGTGCCGATCGTCTCCCGCGAGTTCAGTCGAACCGAGCGCGCGCTGGTGCGCGTCGTGGCATACGGACCCGCCAATACGGCGCCGATGGTCAGGGCGCGGCTGCTGAATCGGACAGGGCAGGCGATGAGCGAGTTGGCCATCACGCCTCCGTCCGCGCCCGGAGGATCGTCACAGATTGATGTGCCGCTGACCGGCCTTGCAGCGGGCGATTACGTCGTCGAAATCACGGCCGGTTCCGACGGCGACGGAGCGAAGGAGCTCGTCGGCTTCCGCGTGACAGCCTGAACCCGTGAGGCGCTAAAATGCGGAGTCTGACGGCGCTCACCTTCGCGGTCGCTTTGCAGTCGAGCGTCGCACCGGCTCCACCGACAGTCCGCGTCGACGTCATCGTCACGGACGGGCGCGGTCGGACGGTCGACAATCTCAAGCCGGCGGACTTCGACGTGCGCGAGGACGGCGCCCCGCAAGCGATAGACGCCGCGCGCTTCATCAAGATCGACAAGGCCGACGCGGGCGCGGTTCGACCGATTCCCATCCAATCCGACGTCGACGAACAGACTGAAGCCACACGTCCCAACACGCGACTGTTGGCGATCTTCCTGGACGAGTACCAAGTGAGCGCGGCCAATGCACTGCGCGTGCGCGCCGCGATCACGCGGTTCGTCGGCGACACCCTCCAGCCGAGCGATCTCATCGTCGTCATGCGCCCGCTCGATTCGTTGTTCACGATCCGGTTGACGCGCGATCGTGATCGCGTCCGCGAGATCGTCGAAGCCTTCGACGGCCGCAAAGGGGACTACGCGCCGCGGAATACGTCCGAACGGAACATCATGGCCGGCACTCCGGCGCGGATTGAACAGGTGCGCGCGCAAGTGACGACATCGGCGCTCAACGCGTTGGCGCTCCACCTCGGCAGCCTGAGCGCCGAGGCGCGGAAAACGCTCGTCGTCGTCAGCGAAGGGTTGCCGCGCATCGACCGCCGTCGCGGGCTCGAGTCGTTGCCGACGATCGACTCGGTGATTCGATCCGCCAACCGGTCCAATGTGTCGATCTACGCCGTGGATCCCAGGGAATCCGTGGACGATGGCCGCACGCCGGCCGATGCCGACGGATTACGTGCGCTGACGGCCGCCACCGACGGCCGGTCGATCACCAACGTCACGGATCTTTCGGCCGCAATGCGGCCAATTGACGCCGACTCGAGTGCGTATTACCTGCTGCTGTACACGCCCACGCACGGGCCAGACGGCCAGTCTCACGACGTGCGGGTCGCGATCAAGAAGCCGGGCGTCATCGTGCGGACCAGGAAAGGGTACTGGGCGCCCGTACCCGACGACGGGCTGCGCGCCGCGCTGTCGCGTCCTCGGGCGCCGATCGCGCTCGAGCCGGCGCGCCACATCAGTCCACTGATCAGGCCATGGTTTGGCGTCTCGCGCGGCGCGGCCGGCAAGACGCGGGTCACGTTTGTCTGGGAACCGACCGCATTTGTGCCGAGTGGACGGACCAAACAGCTCTACGCGTCACGGGTCGTGCTCAAGGCTCTCGCCGCCGACGGCATATCTTTGTTCGACGGCGGCGTGCTGCCGGCAGGACCGCTGCGCCCGGACACCGCCGACGAAGGCGAGGCGCGCGCGGTGTTCGACGCGCCGCCCGGTCCGCTGCGGTTGCGCATCTCGATCGAAGACGAAACAGGGCAGGCGATTGACTCGGACGTGCGCGAGATCGTGGTTCGCGATCTCAGCGCGCCGGTCGTGCTGGGCACACCGGAAATCTTGCGTGCCCGGACGGCCCGGGACTTTCGCGCGCTCGAGAGCGATCCGGACGCCGCCCCGGTCGCGTCGCGCGAGTTCAGTCGTGCCGAGCGGCTGCTCATTCGCTTTCCGGCCTATGCGCCGAGCGGTGCGTCGCTCATCGTATCGGCGAGGCTGTTGAACCGCGTGGGACAGGCGATGCGCGAGCTGGCGATTCAGCAGGGAGCGGCGGAGGCGGCCCCGAACGAGATCGACCTGTCGCTGGCGGCACTGGCGGCCGGAGAGTACCTCATCGAGCTCACGGCCAAGAGCCCGGCCGGGGAAGTGAAGGATCTGCTGGAGTTCCGCGTCACCAGCTAGTGTCGAGCTGACCCGGTTCGTGCGCACCGTTTTGACGGTGGCTTCCCACGGTGCTAGAGTACCGCGCCTCTACACGAAGCATCGGAGGCGCACGAGGACCTCGGCGCTCTCCCTCTCGCAGGTTCTGTTACAGCGGATCAAGCGTGATTATGAGGAGCGGCCCGGGCTGCGTTTCTCAGCGCTTGTTGGAACGTTTCGACGTGTCGATCGACTGAGGAGGCCGTAGATGGCGAAGGCGAATAAGACGAGACAGCCCGCGAAACAGCGGACCGCGGGGAAGAGACGGGCAATGGATTCGGAAGGAGGACCGATGAAAGCTGCAGAAGTCATGGCACTGATCAAGGAGAAAGGCGTGCAGGCGGTTGATGTGCGGTTCGTCGATCTGCCGGGGCTCTGGCAGCACTTCACGGTGTCAGCCAAGGAGTTCAGCGCGGCCGCTTTCGAGGAAGGCCTGGGGTTCGATGGGTCGAGCATTCGAGGCTTTCAGGAGATTCAGGAAAGCGACATGCTGCTGATGCCGGATCCAGAAACCGCGTTCCTCGATCCTTTCACGACGGCGCAGACGTTGGTGCTCATCTGCAACGTCAAGGATCCCGTGACGGGCGAGTGGTACACCCGCGATCCTCGGCGCATTGCGATGAAGGCAGAGAGCTACTTGAAGTCGACTGGGGTCGCGGACACTGCGTACTTTGGTCCGGAAGCCGAATTCTACATCTTCGATGACGTCCGCTTCGCTCAGAGTTACAACCACGGCTACTACTACATTGACTCGGCCGAGGGATTCTGGAATTCCGGGCGCGAGGAGAAACCGAACCTCGGCTACAAGCCGCGCTACAAGGAGGGCTACTTCCCGGTTCCGCCGATGGACCAGCTCCAGGACATCCGCACCGAAATGATGCTCACCCTCGAACAGGTGGGCGTGCAAGTCGAAGTGCAGCATCACGAGGTCGGGACGGCGGGACAGGCCGAGATCGACATGCGGTTCGATTCGTTGCTCAAGATGGGGGACAACCTGCTGAAGTACAAATACGTCATCAAGCAGGTGGCGCGGCGGCACAACAAGACCGTGACGTTCATGCCCAAGCCAATTTTCCAGGACAACGGGTCGGGCATGCACGTGCACCAGAGCCTCTGGAAGGCCAACAAGAACCTGTTCTTTGAACGGGGCAAGTACGCCGATCTGAGCACGACCGCACTGCACTACATCGGGGGCGTTCTCAAGCACGCGTCGGCCTTACTCGCGTTTTGCGCGCCGACGACCAACTCGTACCGCCGACTGGTGCCGGGGTACGAGGCGCCGATCAACCTGATCTACTCGCAGCGCAACCGCAGCGCGGCCGTCCGGATCCCGCTCTATTCGCGGAGCGAGAAGTCGAAGCGCGTCGAGGTACGGTTTCCCGATCCGGCCGCGAACGGGTACCTGGCGTGCAGTGCCATGCTCATGGCCGGATTGGACGGCATCGCGAACAAGATCACGCCGCCCGGGCCCCTGGACAAGGATCTCTACGATCTCTCGCCGGAAGACCTGGCCAAGGTCGCCAAGACGCCAGGGAGCCTCGATGAAGTGCTCGATGCCCTCGAGCAGGACCATGCCTTCCTGCTGAAAGGCGACGTATTCACCCGCGACGTGATCGACGTGTGGCTGAACTACAAACGCCTAAAGGAAGTCGACGCGATCCGTCTTCGGCCGCACCCATGGGAGTTCGCGTTGTACTTCGATATCTGATGCCGAGCCGTCTCATTGTCGAATCATCGCAGTCAGGGGATTCGCGGTTGCGGTGGTCTCGACAGTCGATTCCTTGGGTGTCTGCCCCGGCACCGGGCAGACACCTCGACGAGGTGGTCATCTGGACACACGTCAGGAGATCGATATGCAGGACAGTGCAGCGACGATGATGATCCTCGGGGCGCTACGGGACATCATCAACGAGCTCAAAGCGATCCATGAGGAGCTGCAGCAGCTGAACCAACTGGGTCAACGGACGGACCCAGGTCGCGAGGGCGTGGCTGACGTTCGCACAGCCCGAAGGCCCGACTCATGGCCGCGGCGCTGACGACAACCCACCAGAGCCCTACGCTACTTCTTCAGTTCCGCGATCAGCGCGTCGAACTGCTGGTACTGCAGGCAGCCGCCGGTCGGGGGGGCCGGCGGACAGCCGGTGGCGCGCCAGCCGTAGTCGGCTTCGATCGTCTTCACCAGGCTCTCTTTGCTCGTGCCCGCGCGGACGAGATCACGCAGGCGCGTCTGCATCGCCGCGACGCCCGCGCGGAACGCGCGCACGTCGTCTTTCGTCGACACGGGACCGTGGCCCGGGATCACAGTGTCGAAGTCGAGTGACAGCGCGCCTTCGAGCGTCTTCGTCCAGTCGAGGAGGCTGCCGCCCTGAGAAGAGTCCACGAAGAGGTTCGACCCCGGCGGCCGAGCCGGAGCGCCGGCGCGTCCGGGCTGCTGCGCGAGAAACAGGTCGCCCGTGTGGATGACCTTCAAGTCGGGAAAGTAGATGATTGCATCGCCGCTCGTGTGGCCGCGGCCGAACCAGTGCGCGCGCGTCTCTTTGCCGCCGAGGAACACCGACGTCTCGTCCGTGAACGTGATCCGCGGAAGGCCGATCGGCGTGCCGGGCGTGTCTTCGAAGTACGGCGTGCGATGCGCGACGAGATTGGCGCGGGCGTTCTTGTGCGCGATCACTTCCGCGATCGGCAGCATCAGCGCGTCGCCGCCGGCGTGGTCGTCGTGCTGGTGCGTGTTGATGACGTAGCGCAGCGGCTTGTCGGTGACCGCCTTCACCTGCGCCAGGATGTCGTCGTGGTTCCGGTAGAACATGTCGTCCACCAGAATCACGCCCTCCGTTGTCACATAGAGCGCGACGTTGCCGCCGTCGCCGGACACCATGTAGAGGTCGCCCTTCACCTTCTCAATCTTGAGCGGGCGAGCGGGCTTCTGCGTCTGCGTGTAGGCGATCCACGAGGTCGAGACGATCGCGACGAGGACGATCGGTCGAAGCAGCGTTGTTAGGCGCGTCATCTGCGCGCCATCCTACAACACGTCAGCACGTCGGCGCGCGACTTCTGGAGGCGGGTCAATGCGCGATCGGCGCGAGCTTGGACCTGCGAATCTCCCGAACGCATACGCCTTCCTCTAATCCCATCCTGATCCGGCGCTGGCGGGCATGATCCTCATGAACGCTTCGACGGCGTGAATCTGTCCGCCGTAGATCTTGAACTGTTCCCACACGATCAACGCGTTGCCGGGCCCGTAGGAGCCTGTGTCGCCAAAGTTCATGCGCAACAGGACGATGCCGATCTCCTCGTCAACGGCGGCGACGCGCGAGGTCACAGCGGGGTGCGCAATGATTCTTTGCGTCTTGATGTTTTGGGAGGCGGCGTTCGCAGCGGGCGGCCCGGCCGTGTAGCGGCCGTTTTCGAGGCGGTACGCGTCGGGAGCGAAGGGAGCGTCAACGGTGGCAAAGCTGCCAACCTTGAGGCCCGCCGGATAGAATTCGGCGATCTTGATCGCCGCTTCCCTCGATGCGATCTGCGACCGCTCCGGCACGGCGGCCATGGCCTTGCTCGCTATTTGAAGCGCATCGACGGCGAAGATGGCGCCTTGAGACTGACTGCGCGTGACCTGCGTTTCGACCTCAGTGATTTTCTTGCCGGCCACCTTGAGCCGCAATACAAGCAGAACCGGCGAGCCTCCTTCTTCGACAAGGACATGAGTAGCCGCGACGCCCTGGCGGACATCCAGCACGTCTTGACGGTAGCTCCTGAGACGCGATGCGCTCTTCCACAGGCCTTCGCCAAGCCGTATCTCGACCGTGTCTTCGGTAAACCGCACTCTGTCACTCGCCGGCAGCGCGGCCGGATTATGCGCGATCATGGCGTTCAGATATTGCGTGATGAAACCGCGAAGACATTCGCGATCGCAATCTTCGGCAGCGGCGTGAGCGGCA
>JAHFUI010000198.1 GCA_023265175.1 Acidobacteriota bacterium | reverse complement strand
CCGGTTCGACTCCGACAATGACAAACGGATGCTCGTGCGGCATTATGGCCGGACTGAATGGAAGGATGCCGGCGATTTTGAAGTCTGGATCGCGGCAAACCCCACGCCTTGAGGCGATTGGACGAGAGGCACTGCCATGACCGAAAAAGTCATCGTCACGAACCTGACCGCGCTGAAACAGAAGTATGGCAGCGGCCTGAAGAGGATTCGCGCCGCCGTGCGGCGCCTGATCGCCGCTGACAGGAAGCGCGCGGTGCGAACGCGGCTCGTCGCACTCGATAACAAGGCGACGATGAAGAAGCTCGGCGCACCGGCGGTGACCGATGCCGCCGATCCGGAACAGAACAAGAACGCCATCGATGCCATCTTCAAGAGGCTGACTCCCGAGTATCTGCTCATCCTCGGCGCGGTCGATGTCGTGCCCCACCAGGATCTCAAGAATCCCGTGTACGACGGCGACGACGACCCGGACGAGTTCGCGTACAGCGATATGCCGTACGCCTGTGAAGCGCCGTACAGCACCAAGCCTCAGGATTTCATCGCCGCCACCCGCGTCGTCGGCCGCCTGCCGGATGCGACCGGCGGGAGCGACCCGGCGTACCTGGTCGGGCTGTTGAATACGGCGGCCACCTGGCAATCGTTGCCGGACCAAAGCTACTCGGCGTACCTGGGCTTCAGCACGCAGACGTGGGAAAAGTCGACCCGCCTGAGCCTGCGCAAGGTCTTCGGATCGGGCGACGATCTGCAACTGTCGCCGCCGAGGGGATCGAAGTGGAAGGCGGCACAGCTCGCGCGACTCGCCCATTTCATCAACTGTCACGGCGCCCCGGCCGATTTTCGCTTCTACGGCGAGCGCAAGAGCGACGGAGATCAGCCGGTGTCGCACGACGCGAGGTGGATCGACGGGAAGATCACCAGAGGTACGGTGGCGGCCGCGGAATGCTGCTATGGCTCCGAGCTGTACGATCCGGCGCTCGCCACCGGGCATGCCGGGATCTGCAGCACATACCTCGGCGGAGGCGCGTACGGCTTTGTGGGAGCCACGACCATCGCCTACGGCCCAAATGCGCGCAACGACGATGCCGATTTGATGTGCCAGTTCTTCCTGCGGCATGTGCTCGCCGGCGCGTCGATCGGCCGCGCGTTCCTCGAAGCGCGCCAGGAGTTTGCACAATCACCGGCGGAGCTCGATCCTTTCAATATCAAGACGCTCGCGCAGTTCACCCTCCTTGGCGATCCCTCGATCCAACCTGTGACGTCCATGGAAGATTCCACTCCTCACGCCGCGCGACGGAAAACGGGGAAGCGAGCCGTCGCGGCGGCAGCCGCAACCGCCGGTCGAGCCGACCGGCGGCGGAAATTGATGAACACAGGACTCACGATCGAGCACACCCAGGCGAGGGCGGTCAGGAGCGGGCAGGCACGGGTCCCACCAGGCGTGAAGCGCGCGCTGCTGAAGCTGGCCCGTGACTCGCGGATGTTGCGCCCGCGGATCCTCTCGTATCAGATCCAGCGTCCCGCGGCGCCGCCGCGCCCGACTGCGGCGAAAGCGCTGGCCCGCAAAACTGCCGCGCCGACCGGGTTCCACGTCGTCCTCGGAAAGCAACGCCGCAAAGGCGTCACGCCCGCTGTTGTGGGGATCGTCGCCAAAGAAGTCGCCGGCGTGATTGTCTCTACGCGCGAAGTATTTCGCCGTTAGACTGCGTCATGGAACTCACCGGCCACGTCGTCAAGAAACCGTTCGGCGCCGGATCGAAGAGCGAGCGCCTGGCCATTTTTCTTCGCACCGACGCGGGAGAGTACGTCCTGCGCCGCCAGGGCGGGGTGGCGTACGGCGATCCGGATCTGGAAAAGCTGGTCGGCAAACGTCTCCGCTGCAGCGGCACGGTGAGCGGCTACACGTTCCTGATGACGGACTGCGCGGAGATCAAAGGCGAACCCTGAATGTTCTTTAAGGAGGCAGACACGTGGCCAAGCACATGACGTTTGTCGCGGCGGCGAAACATTCCACCCAGGACCTGCGCGAGGCCAAAACCGCGTGGTCGGCACGCCTGCTGATGGCTGGCACGGCACCAAAAGACGCCACGGCGTTGACACGACGTGTGGGCGCGCACGCCGTGGCCGTCAGCTCGAAGTCCGCCCGCAAGCACCGGAACGTCGTCGGCGTCGGCGTCGCCGAAAAGCTCGTCGACGGCAGGCCCACCGGCGTGATGGCGGTGAAGTTCTACGTGAAGACGAAATATCCGAAGGCCGCCGTGGGGTCCGGTGCGGCGCTGCCGAAAAACATCGACGGCCTGCCGACCGACGTCGAGGAAGCGGGCACCTTCCACGCCTTGCGCCGCGCCGCGCGCCGTGCCGTCGCCAGCGACGCGACGATGCCGAACCCGCGCGCGCGGATGCGGCCGGCGCTTCCGGGATCCTCGATCGGCTTTCGGATTGCGGGCGATCACTTCGTGATGGGCGGCACCTTCGGCGCGCTCGTGCGCACGGGCTCGCAGGTGTACATCCTCAGCAACAACCACGTCCTGGCCGACGAGAACCGGCTGCCCGTTCACTCCCCGATCTTCCAGCCGGCGCTCCTCGACGACGGCGTGATCGCCACCGACCAGATCGCCGAGCTGACGCGCTTCAAGAAGCTTCAGGCGAACCGGTACAATCAAATCGACGCGGCGCTTGCCAAGCCGCTCAACAAGAACCTCGTCGGCCGTGACGTGCTCCACATCGGGGCCCCCAGCGGGACGGTCGACGCGGCCATCGACATGATGGTCCATAAGTTCGGCCGGACGACCAGCTACAGCGTCGGGCGCATCGCGAGCATCGACACCGACGTGAACGTCGAGTACGAGACCGCCACCTTCAGCTTCGCCAGCCAGATCATCGTCGTCGGCGATCAGGGCGAATTCAGCGACTCCGGCGATTCGGGATCGCTCATCCTCCAGCGGGGCACGAACGCCGCCGTCGCGCTGTTGTTCGCCGGCGGACCGAATCACACGATCGCGAACCACCTCTGGAAGGTGCTGCGATCCCTGCGCGTGCGCATTTGATGGAGTACTCGTGGCCACGAAGGAGCAGGTCGAGACGCTGAAACGCACGCACGGCCGGAAGCTAATGCGCACGCCCGGAGTGAGCGGCGTCGGCATCGAGCGTGGCGACGGCGAGGACGCGTACTCGCTCGTCGTCCACGTTGAAGACGACGACGAGCAGACGCGGGCGGCGGTGGAACAAGCGGTCGCGGGGCATTCCGTGCGGATCGTCCGCAGCGGGAAGTTCAGGAAGCGCTAATTCGGAGCCGGCGCCACCAACCGGTTTCTCTCCGACGCACTTCATTTCGGATTGCGGACTGCGGATGGCGGATTCGCGCGCGAATTGGCGTTCGCCGCGACGAAGTGGCCGTCGCCTTTCGCGTCCACTTCCACGCGCGTGGTGCCGTTCGGACCGTAGACGAGACGGCGGTCGGCGGTGCCGCGGTGCTGCGTGTCGAAGGCGATCGACGCGAGGTGGTCGCGGTCATAGGTTTCCCACTTGTCGATCTTGCCGTCCTCGTCGCTGTCTTCTTCAGCGGTGACGAGCTTGTCGTGCTCGTAGTGCTCGATGCGCGTGACCTTGCCGTCGCGGCGCGTCGACACCTCGATACGTCCGATCGATCCGTCGGGCCCGGTGTAGGACCACGCGTCTTCCTTGCCGTCGTTCGCGCGCGAGCTCCCCACTCTTTCGATCTTCTGATCGGCGCCGTAGTACTCCCAGCGATCGATCAGGCCGTCCTCGTTCTTGTCGATTTCGATCCGGAGGACGCGGGCGCCGTCCATGTAGCTCCAAGTGTCGACTTTGCCGTTGCCGTTCGAGTCGTACTTGAGGAGCTGCAGCTTGCCGGTAGTCTTGTCGTATTCGGGCGAGATCCGTTTCTTCGCCTCCTCGACCGAGCGGTCGCAAGATGACGAAGCGAGGGCTATCGCCAGAACCAGCGGGACCGCCTGGAGATGCGGGCGGACGGCAATATGGTGTTTACTCCTCCGCATTACGACGCGCGGTGTAGCTGGAATCGCTCACGGCGTGCCACGAGTTCAGTCATGCCGACGTTCAGGATGTGAAGCAAGGCGATCGCTTGTTTCTCCGGCGCGATGTTCCGCAGGTACGCAACGACGGTGGGTTCGGCGATGCTGAGATCGCGAATCCGCATGGTTCTGTCGAGCACTTGCACTGCGCATGTGGAATTCGCCGCGAGAAGTTCAAGATCCCCTGGCCCGCTCGGTGCCTGTGTCATGTCGACTCCTTTGCCGCTCAAATCGCGTTCACGAGCTTCGAATGGCTGCACGACATATGCGCAAGCGCAATGCCAAATTTGGTCACGCGGATGTTGCACGTCATGGCAGGCAGTCGAGGCGGAACCGCCAGGAGCCCGTCTGATAATGCCGAAGCGGGCTCCTAGTAGGCGCCTGCGCGCGCGTCCGCTCCAAATCATTGGCTTTTTCGACGGCGAAGCCGGCCTACTAGGAGCGTGTTCCGGTTACTCAGACACGCTCCTAGGCAATTAGCGCGCCGTAGTTGTGCAGAATAGTGCCAATCCGACCAGCCGGTTGCCGACTTGTACGTGCCGTGGAGCAACGCGGTCGATTACAATTCTCGTTGTCGATCGCAATTTCGTTATCACCGGACAGGCCCGTCGGCCCGCTGCAACACCTGCCTAAATAGTTCTATATAGTCCGCCTTTATACTGCTGAACACCGAAATCCGGCATCATGAACAGTCCGCGAAACCTTGAGGCCGGCACGATCTTGCCACCTGCAGGGGCCGAGCCGCTCAGCCGATACACGACTCAGACAACCCAAAACGACTGCCTGACTGGAGGTTCAGATGTGGAATCAAACGCCATCACCGAAACGGCCGGTCGTGGGCGCGGACGTGACGAGCCTGCCAACGCCACCGCTCGAAGCGACACGGGCCGCCCGTATCGGGAAGTCGGTCGTCATCAAGGGGGACGTGATCGGCTCCGAGGACTTGACCATCGACGGCCGAGTCGAGGGCCGGATTGAGCTGCGCGGTCACAGTCTCCTGATTGGACCCGACGCCCAGATCCAGGCACAGGTGGTCGCCGGGACCATCACGATCATGGGGGCGGTGACCGGCAACGTCACAGCCGGCGACAGAGTCGACATCCGCAAGGCGGGATCAATGGACGGCGACATCGACGCACCCAAAGTGGTGATGGCTGATGGCGCGGAGTTTCGTGGAAGAATCGATTCCTTGTCGTCGACGAAGGATCAACGACAGCCGCTGGCCCTCGCCGTGTAAGGGTCCTGAGCGCGAGCGGTTCGAAAAGCTCCTCAAGATCTGACGGCCACATCGCGCGCCTATCTCGTGCACCACCTGCGATCTCGACTTTACAGCGACTTCTACTGCCCGGGGTAGGCCACGCGTCGAGACCGCCTTCACCGAGTGGACGCGCGCCGGACAACTCCGTCACGCCGCCTTTGTCGCCGTCCGCGATGACAAGCCGCCGCGCGAGGTGCGGCGGGCGAGGTAGCGGCCCGGCGCTGGTTCCGTTCGACCGCTGCCTGGCTCGTCGCCGCGTTGGGCCCGAGCTCCATGCGCAGCTTGCGGATGTCGGCGATGGCACCACGGGTCCGTTCGACTAATTCGTCGTGACGTTGTCCGTCAGGGACGAACGCGAGAAGCGTGAGAAGAACCCGAAGACGCTCAAGCTGAACACACAACGTTTGTTCGCGGGTCATCGCCATCGTGGGTGACTCCTGAGTACCGCGTCGAGCGCACCCACCCGACGAATGGGCCCGGCGCGTCCGGGATGCCACTCGTGGGCGCCGTCTGCCGAGCGCCGGGGCCAGTCCGTGGCGACTGCCGCCTGGGCTGGCCCCGACCCGTGGGAGGTGCGCGACTCGGCGACCGCCATCTTCTCGGAACAGCGGGGCCTGGTCGAGGGGAAACTGAAGCGCGTGGTTTTCAGAAGACGGTCAGTATCGCTTCGGACCCGAATCCTGCAACAACCAGGCGTCGTCGTCGACTACAAGCAGGGGATCAGTCAGCCGCGCGTGAATCATCGAACAGACGGATTGACGGATGTCGGCTGCTAGACGCCGTTGGACCATGCGCAGAAGACCAAAGTCATCGGTCATGCAGACTGATCGCGAACCGAACGCTTCGATGGTTCTGGGAAGAACCGGTACGGCGCTTGCCCTCGACGACCGCGATGATCGGTGCGCTCCGCAGCGTGTTGGCGGTCCGTCTACGCGCGGTCGACATGCGGGGCCTCACGATCTTGTCAATGTTCGTCACCGTGCAGGTCCTTGATGCGCTGTTGACCTGGATCGGGATCGGGCGCTTCGGCGCCGGCGTTGAAGCGAATCCCGTTCTCTCGTTTTATGCTGCGATCTTCGGAGCCGGTGCCACGCTGGGAGTCGCGAAGTCCGTCGCGGTGGGAGGCGGGTTCGTGCTGTACCTCCGTTCGCATTACGTGGTATTGGCGCTCCTCACTTTCGTCCACGTCTGCGGCGCGCTGGTGCCGTGGCTGTGGCTGCTTTTCACATGACAAAGCCACCTAGTACACTGTCCAACTGAGCTACGGGCGCGTTGCCTGAATCGTAACGGCAGCGATGACGATAGGAAATCTTCGCTGGACCCCAGTCTATTTGTCGCCGCTGTCGTCACGACCCGTCCCGTCCCGCCTCGTATCCGTTTTGGTACGTCAGTTGCTTGGCTTGCCTCAGACCGATGCTCTATTTCGAGCCGTCAACCTTCGAATCGACTGGCTCGGTCGCGACGCCGGCCGGCGAGGCCGAAGACGCCCGGCGGGTCGTCGAACGTTGCCACGTACTCATGTCGGAGCAGGGCGACGTGTCCGGGGAGCGTCTCGCAACCGAAGCGCTGGCCGCCTACGAGTTGTTAACGGGCGCCTCACTGGACGCTTTTTTCGATTCCTTGGCCACTCAGTTCTCTCCGGATCCAGAAGTCGTGCGTCGATGGGCAGACGCCTACCGTCAGGACCCCTGCTCCGACACGCTTCGCGAGCTTCAACGCGCCGTGGAGCCGCCACGCCAGGAACTATTCCGCCGCCTGAATCTGGCCTCCGGCGGCACGGCATCGTTGATCGAGATGCGACACCGAATTCTTCGCGGGCTGGCTGAACATCCGGCGTGGAGACCCGTCGCAGCCGACCTCGCGCATCTGCTGCGATCCTGGTTCAATGGCGGCTTTCTCGAATTCCGGCGCATCGATTCGCGCACGCCGCCTGCAGTGCTCGAGAACCTCATGAAGTACGAAGCGGTGCATCACATTCGCGACTGGCGAGAGCTGCGACGACGGCTGCAGGACGATCGCCGTTGCTTCGGGTTCTTCCATCCAGCGCTGCCGGACGAGCCGCTGGTTTTCACAGAGCTCGCGCTCACGGCCGGGTTGAGCGCCAAGGTTCAGCCGCTCCTCGATCCCGACTCGCCGGTCCTCGATCCTCAGTTTCGCAATTGCGCGATGTTCTATTCCATCTCGAGCTGCCGCGACGGTCTCCGCGGCGTATCCTTCGGCAACGCGCTCATCAGGCGCGTCGTCGACAGCCTCAGACGCGAGTTCCCTCGGCTGAAGACCTTTGCGACGCTGTCACCCGTTCCAGGCTTCCGCGCCTGGTTGACCGGTGCGGCGCGAGAGGGCAACCCGAAGGGCGCCGCCATCGTTGCCAGGCTCAGCGACATGGGCTGGTTAGGAAATGCTGAGCGATCTGAAGAGCTGGAAAGGGAGCTCGTTCCGCTGTGCGCTTCATACCTTCTGGTCGCCAAGCGCGGACAGGAGCCTGCCGATCCCGTGGCACGCTTCCATCTTGGCAACGGGGCCCGCCTCGAACGGCTCAACTGGCTGGGCGACACCTCCGAGGCTGGCATCGATCGCTCGGCAGGTCTTACAGCGAACTATCTGTACCGACTGTCGGAAATCGAGCGGAATCACCACGCGTATGTCGCCGAACAGAAGGTGATTGCGTCGCGCCCAGTTCAAAGGCTCTCACAGATCGCCCACC
>JAHFUI010000305.1 GCA_023265175.1 Acidobacteriota bacterium | reverse complement strand
CCTGCGGCTCCTCGCGAGCGCTGCCGATTCTAACGCAAAGATGCCAAGGGGCGCCGGACGATTTCGTGCAGCACGCCTACTCGCCAAACTTCGGCCACCTCGCGGATCAGACCCACCTTGAACGCTTTCAAAAGTGAAGTCTTGCATTCGTAAACATTTACAGCCCTGACTGGGTGGACCGACACGGCCGGCTTCAGGCGCCGGGGAAGATACCTGCTCAGGTGAGTCGTGATAATGTAACTGCCCGCCCGGCCAATCTGCACGAGGCAAAGGCATGGAACCGACTCGCCGGCAGTTTCTGAAGTCCGCGGCGCTCGGCGGCGTCGCCGCGTCGGTGCTGGACTTCGATCTCACGCCCGCCTACGCGCAGACCCGCGAGCTGAAGGTCGCGCGCACAACCGAGACGCGCTCGATCTGCCCGTACTGCTCGGTGAGCTGCGGCGTCATCATTCATACCCTCGGCGACAGCTCACGCAACGTGCCATCGTCGGTGGCTCACGTCGAGGGCGACCCGGATCACCCGATCAATCAGGGCACGCTCTGCCCGAAGGGGATCACCCTCAAACACAACATCGTCAACGATCGGCGCCTGACGAAGGTGCGGTATCGCGCACCCGGCCGCCGCGCGTGGGAGGAGAAGTCCTGGGACTGGGCGCTCGATCGGATCGCGCGTCTGGTCAAGAAGACGCGCGACGAGCGGCTGCGCGTGAAGGACGAGCGCGGCCGGACGATCAACGCCTTGACGGCGATGGGCGTCATCGGCGGCTGCACCGACACGAACGAAGTCAACTACCTGCTCGTCAAGGCGTTTCGGGCCGGGCTCGGGGTCGTGCCGCTCGAACAGCAGGCCCGAATATGACACGGCCCCACGGTGGCCAGTCTGGCCGCCACATTCGGCAGAGGCGCGATGACCAACGGCTGGACCGACATCCGCAACGCGGACGTCGTGCTGGCCATGGGCGGCAATCCGGCTGAGAACCATCCGGTCGGATTCCGCTTCGTGATGGACGCAAAGCGGAACCGGCGCGCGACGCTCATCTCGGTCGACCCGCGGTTCAACCGGACGGCGGCCGTCGCCGACAAGTACGTGCAGATTCGCGCAGGGTCGGACATCGCGTTCCTCGGCGGTCTCGTCAACTACGCGCTCACCCACGACCGCTATCACGCCGACTACGTCCGCATGTTCACGAACGCGACGTTTCTCGTCTCGGACAAGTACGCGTTCGACGAAGAGCAGGGCGTCTTCAGCGGATGGGATGGCGACAAGAGGGCTTACGCCGACAAGTCGAGCTGGAGCTACGAACTGGACGACAACGGCTTCGCACGCGCGGATCCGACACTGCGGCACCCGCGGTGCGTGCTGCAGGTGATGAAGACGTTCTACGCGCGCTACACGCCGGAGATGGTCTCGAAGATCTGCGGCTGCAGCCCGGAGGACTTCGCCAAGGCGGCCGGGCTCATCACCTCGACGTACACCGCCGATCGTGTCGGGACCATCATGTATGCGCTCGGCTGGACGCATCACAGCCACGCCGTCCAGCTCATCCACGCGGCAGCCATGCTGCAGCTTCTGCTCGGCAACATCGGGCGCCCCGGCGGCGGACTGAACGCGCTGCGCGGCCACGCGAACATCCAGGGCGGGACCGATTGCGGTGTCGGGTATCACAACTTGCCGGGCTACATCAGCATCCCCAAGGCGGATCACGAGACGCTCGACGCGTTTCTCAACGTCGTGACGCCGAAGCCCCTGCGGCCGAACTCGTACAACTTCTACTCGCACACCGATCAGTTCGTCGTCAGTCAACTGAAGGCGTACTACGGCGGCACGGCGACCTCCGCCAATCATTTCGGTTACGACTGGCATGCGAAGCTACCGCAGACGCCGGCCGGCGCGTACGAGAACTGGAGCTGGGCCTACATCTTCGACCACATGTTCAACGGTCGGATGGAGGGATTGTTCAGCTTCGGCATGAACCCCGTCAGCAACGGCCCGCACTCGAAGAAGGCCGTGGCCGCCCTCGCCAAGCTCAAGTGGCTGGTCGTCGCCGAGAACTTCGAACAGGAGACGGCGGCCTTCTGGCGCGACGACATCTCGGCCCTCGCCGAGCTGAAGCCCGAAGACATTCAGACGGAAGTCTTCCTGTTGCCCGCGGCGAACTTCGCGGAAAAGGACGGGACGTTCGTCAACTCGGCGCGGTGGATTCAGTGGAAGTGGAAGGCGGTCGATCCACCCGGCGACGCCAGGCCCGACCAGGAAATCATCGCGCGCATCTTCCTCAAGGTGCGCGACCTGTACGAGCGCGAGGGCGGCCCCGCCGCCGAGTCGGTCCGCAACCTGAACTGGTGGTACACCAATCCCACCAGCCCGTCGCTCGACGAAGTCTTGAGGGAGATCAACGGCTGGGCGCTTGCCGACGTGAAGGATTCGGCCGGCAACGTGGTCGTCAAAGCGGGCCAGCAGTTGTCGAAGTTCCTCGACACGCGGGCAGACGGATCGACCCTGTCGGGCAACTGGCTCTACATCGGCAGCTACACGGACGCCGGCAACCTCACAAAGCGGCGGTCGACGGCCGATCCGAGCGGCCTCGGACGCTATCCCGATTGGACGTTCAGTTGGCCGGCCAATCGCCGCATCCTGTATAACCGCGCGTCGGCGGAT
>JAHFUI010000044.1:12948-27417 GCA_023265175.1 Acidobacteriota bacterium | reverse complement strand
ACATCCCACCGGCAGGTCCGCCGCACGTACTCGCGGCCGCTGACGCCCATGGCGCCGCGCAGGTGCGCATCGCCGACGAGCAGCTTCAGGCACTCCACGAACTCGTCGCGATCCGCATAGTACAGACCGCCGTTGCTGCGGACGCAATGCTCGACCAGAACGGCGCTGCGCGCGTTGGCGAGGATCGGCGTGCCGACGGACATCGACTCGAGTGCCAGCAGTGACAGGCTCTCGTAGGGCGACGGACAGACGACGACGGCGGCGGCCTCGAGCGCCTGCGCCCGCTCCTGATCCGAGAGCAGGCCCGCGAAGCGGATGAACGGCTCCTCGGGCAGCGACATCAGCTTCACGCCCATCAGCGCGAGTGTCGCGTCGCCGCCGTCCTTCACGTAGCTGCTGAAGTACTCGATCATCTCTTCACAGCCTTTGCCGGGATCGATGCGTCCACCGTAGAGCACGATCGGACCGTGGAGACGATGGCGGCGGCGGAACACCGCGCCGCGCGCGAGCAGATGCAAGGGAAAGTCGCGGACGATGGCCTCGCCCTCCTCGCTTGGCGGCGATTCGCTGTCGGGCATCGGCGGCATGCGCGGGTACGACTGTTGTTGCGGAATGTCGACGCCGACGCCGATGACCTCTTCGAGCAGCGGCCTGTCGGGAAACTGCTGTTGCACGAATTGCCGCTCGCTCTCGGTGAGGTAGCAGAGCGCCGCCGGACGGCTGAAGACCTCCTTGAAGATTTCCAGCCGGATGGCAGGCTCGTCGTGCGCCGTTGAAACCAGGATGCTCCGGGCCGGAGCCACGTCGAGCCCGAGAACGGTTGGCGCGTACAGGTACGTGAAGAAGACGAGGACATCGTACTGCTGATGATGCCGCCGGAGATAGTCGATGAGCGACGGACACCACGGTCCCTGCTGCTTCAGCCATTCCATTTCGTCGGCGCGGCTGTGGGCGTTGTTGTAGATCCAGTCCGAGTACTTGTTGAAGGCCTCGGTGTCGCGCGTGCGCGCGTTCGCGAAGCGCCGCACCGTCACGCCCCGGATGCGGTCGGATCCCTCGGGATACTCGTTCTTCCACGTGATGTACTCACGCGCGCAGGTCGTCAGCACGTCGACCTCGTGCTGCGCGGCGAGCCGCTCGGAAACCAGCCGGCACAGCTGCTCGGATCCGCCAAGCACCTCGGTGCCGTAGCGCTGGATGATGCAGGCGATCTTCATTGAAGACGTCCGGGCGGCCGTGCGATCAGGGCCTCGAGCTCCCGGACAATGCGCGCATCGCCGAAGTCGGCGAGCCGGCGGCGCTGGCCGGCGATGACGCGGCCCCGGAGGCCGTCGTCGAATGCGAGCGAGGCGAGCAGCTCGGCGGCGTACTCGAAGTCTTTGGGCGCGAACTGCACGCCGGCCCCGCCCAGCGTGTCGGGGACCGCCCCCGCCGCGTACGCCATGATCGGGACGTCCGCCGCCATCGCCTCCAGCAACGGGACGCAAAATCCTTCATGTTCGCTCATCGAGATGTACACGGCCGCATGGCGGTAGTAAACGGCCAGCTCCTCTTCGGGGACAGGCCCCGTGAAGATGAACCGGTCGTTCAGCAGCCTGTACTCGGACATGAGCGCGCGAATCGTCGAATAGTAGCCGGGCACGACGTCGTAGCGGCCGATGAAGATGAACCGGTAGTACGCGTCGACGTTGCGTTTGTACTGTTCGGCGAGCTGAATATGATCCTCGATCTTCTTGTTCGGCGCGATGCGGCCAACGAACAGAAAGTTCACCAGCTCGTCGTCCAGGAGCGTGTCGAGCGCCGGACGTTCGACGCGCCCGGTAACCCTCGAGGTGTCCACCGCAATCGGAAAGACCCCAGTCGGCGCGAACCCGAGCGACTCGAGCTCCCCTCTGTTGTACTCCGAGTCGCCGAGCGCGAGGTCGACGCGGCCAACCAGCGTGAGGAGCTCCTGGCGTCCGAGCGAAGCCAGGCGGAACAGCGCCGGATCGTAGGGCGCGAAGAACGCCGCCGGGGTGACGTTGTGATACTGAAGGACGCGGCCACCCTCGAGCGAGGCGAACGCGGCCGTCATCGGCGAGGGCAGCGCGTAATGGAAGATCGTGAGATCGCCGCGCCGCGCCCTACCGTCGCTGAATGGCCGGACGTCTCCCTCGAGCTCATCGTCGATCGTCAGCGCGTAGAGCTCGGAATCGTGGCCCATGGCCCGCGCGAGATCGCGGACGCGCCGCGCGCTGTCGCCGATGGCATCGCCGCGATGCGCCGCCGGCACCCACTGGTTGATGATCATCGCAATTCAGAATTAGGAATTAGGAATTAGGAATTGCAAATTTCACCGCTCCGCCGGCAACGCCTTGTAGATCGCCGGCCGGTACAGCCGTAATTCCTCCAGCTCCTCCGCGGCGTCAAACTGCTGCCAGAAATCAAAGGTGACGTGCGGCCTTGGGGCACGCGGCGAGCCGAGGATGTCGTCGACGAATCCGAGCAGCGTGCCGGCGAAATCCTTGGCCTGCAGCCGGCGAACCGCTTCGAGCTGCCCCTCGACGATCGCCGCCCGCATCGGGACGTTCGACACCACGGCGTCCATCAGGGCGGCGACATGCATCGGATCTTTCTCGTCGAACAACACACCGGCTCCATCCATCGTCGCGGGAACCGCCGTTGCGGCGAACGCCAGGACGGGGACCTGCATGTAGAACGCCTCGACGATCGGGACGCAGAACCCTTCGTGCTCGCTGGCGCAGAGAAACAGGTCCGCGATCTCGTAGTAGGCGACCAGCTCCTCGTCGGTGACGTGACCGACCAGGTGCACATGGTGGAGGCCGAGGCTCGCGATCAGCTGGTTGAGCGCCGCCACGTAGCGTTCGAACCCGCCGTGCGTCCCGACGATGAGAAGGCGTGAGCGGGCGTTGAACGTCGTGTGATACGCATGGAAGCACCGGATCACATCCTCGATCTTCTTGTTGGCGATCACCCGGCCCACGAACATCACGTTGGTCCACGCATCGTCGAATTGATCCGCGACGAGGCGGTTCGGCTGGCGTTCCAGGTGCGAAAAATCCGGGACCACCAGCAGCACCGCCGTCCGCTCGAACCCCAGCTGCTCGAGGTCCTGCCGGTTGAACTCCGAGTCGCCGAGCGCCAGATCGCAGCGATCGGCGTACGCGCGCAGCTCACGTCGGCCGCGAAAACACTGCCGCGCCAGCGTGCGGTGCACCCCGATGAAATATTCCGGCGGCGTGATGTTGTGATAAATCAGCGCCATTCGGTCGGGCAGCGCATACGCCGTCCTTGACGCCTTCGAGCCCAGAGAAAAATGGTGGAGCAGGAGATGGTCGGGATGGCTGAAGTCGACGAGCTCGCGGTAATCACGTGTCAGCGATTCCAGCCGGTAGTCCGCTGATTCGACGAAAATCTCCGACTCGTATCCCCGCCCGCGAAGCACCCGCTGAATGCCGAGCACCTCGTGGCCGATCGCATCGCCGTAGCCGAGGGTCGCCAGGACTTGATGGATGTGGATCATCTCGAAGGACCGCCGCCTCTACGCGATCGCCCGAATCCTCGCCGACCTTGGGATCCGCGACGCGAGTCGCGGCTCGACAATCGATCGCGATCCTCGCCGGCGGATCTCGAACGGCCCGGCTGCCCGGTCGCCGTCGCGACGGGACGGCTGACGACACCCTTCGGCCCTTCGACACGCTCAGGGTCGTCCCGAGCCCGGTCGCGGGACGACAAGCTCAGGGCAGGGCCTTTCGGCAGGCGCGCGACGACCTCGTTCGCCGCCGGCAGGTTCTGACGACGGCGTTCGAGCCAGCCTGGCAGCGGATCCATCGGCTTTCCCGGCGGCTCGTGCGACAACCGCTCGAACATGTCGAGATACTTGCGCTCGATGACCGGCCAATCGTAGTGTTCGCGGAAAAACTGGCGGCCGTTTCTTCCGAGCGTCGCACTCAGCCATCGGTTGCCCTCGATGGCGCGCAACGTTTCCAGGAACTCGGAATACGTTTCGTAGTACAGGCCGGCGTTGCTTCGGATGCACTGACCCTTCAGCACGTCGCACTTGCCGTTGGCGAGCACCGGACGTCCCAGCGCCCACGCTTCCAGCGCGACCATCGACAGGCTCTCGAAATATGACGGCACGACGAGCAGATCCGCGGCCGCCATCGCGTCGAACTTGTCTGTATCGTCGAGGAACCCGAGGTGGCGGATGCGCGGATGATCCGGAACCGGCAATCGCGAGTCGCCGATGAGCACCAGCGAGAGCTTGCCCGGCGAATCGCGGAGGTAGCCTTGAAAGAATGCGAACAGCTCGGGGCAGCCTTTGTTCTCGTCGATCCTTCCCACGTAGACCGCGAAAAGACCGCGGATGTTGTATTTCTGGCGGAATCGTGCCGGCTGCGGATTCCGGGAGACCTCCGATCCGATGCCCACGACGACGCCCGGCACGTCGTGATTGCCGGAGACGGCCTGGATCATCGTCCGCTCCTCGTGTGAGTTGTACATGAGCGCGCGGACGCCCCGGAAGATCGGCTGGAACATCGTCAGCCCGATCGCCGCGTCGCGCTCCGCTGTCGGCACGAGGACGGCGCGGGGTGCGGTGGCGCGCACGCCGTGGTACGCGTGGTAATAGCGGTAGCTGAAGAACAGGCAGTGATCGTAGTGGCCGCCGTTCCGGCCGAGATGATCGATCAAGGCCGGCGATGTCGGACCTTCCGCGTCGAGCCAGTCGAGCTCGTCGCCGAGCGAATGCGGCTGTTCGAAAACGCGGTTCGAGCGTCGCCCGAACAGTCGCGGATCGCGCTCATGCTTGACGCGAAACCGGCGCACGCGCACGCCGTTGACGTCCTCCACGCCGGGCGGAAGTTCGTTCCGCCACGTCACGTAATCAGCGGCGCAAGTCGTCAACACCTCGACCTCGGCATGCCTGGCGAGATGTTCGGCGATGTAGCGCGCATGCAGCTCGGCGCCGCCGTTGATCGCCTGACCATAACGCTGAACGACGACGGCGAGCTTCACTGGTGATCGGGGTCTGACCCGCCCTGCCCCGACTGGGTCGAGGGGTTCTGTCCGGAGCTCGTCGAGGGGCCCTGCTCAGAGGTTGTCGAGGCGCGGTCTACCGAGCTTGTCGAGGCGTCAACACCAGACGGGGCGGCTGGCATAGGCTCGGCTTGTTGGCGAGACTCGCTCGGAGGGTCGAAGGGAGGAGGGGTCGAAGGACCCATCACGGCGGAGGCGGGCGGACCGCCGCGCCGGCCGCGGCGACGCCTGCGCCGCCGACTGCGCTGACCCGGACCTTCCGTTTGGGCACCGGCAGTCGGCGCCGTGAACGCAGGCGCGGGCGCGTTCGCCCCGCCGGGATCTGGAACGGGGGCCTGCGGATAACTGCCTGTTGTGGTCGTCTGCGGATAATTTCCCGCGCCGCCTCGTGGACGAGACGGGCCCGGCGGTGTGACCGGCTCGGCGCGCTCTTCGCTCGAGGGTTTGTAGACCACCACGCTCTCGAGCGCGCGCGCCCGCCGTTCGTTGAACTCGAGCCGGCTCACGAGCGATTCGACGCGCATCTTCAGGTTCTTCACTTCTATGCCGGTCCGCGTCAGCTCGAACACGAGGTTGTGAATGATCTCGTAGGAGAGCGTCTCCATTTCCATCCGCCGCTTCTCCTGTACGCCCTCGCGCTCGAGATTCAGCGCGTTGATCTCGACCTGGGCGTGGAGCGCATGAATGATCGGCTGCGGATTGAAGAACAGCTTCAGGATCGGGTTCAGCAGATTGCGAATCCATCGCAGCGGACCGCGGTGCGTCTCGTAAATCGTCGTATCTTCAAAGGTATAGAGCGGCAGCAAGGGCTTCTCGTACTGCGGCTGCCGTTCCTTGAACTGCTGGAGGAGGTCGGACCGGACGCCGCGCGGATCGAGAAACTTTTCGAGCTTGACGGCGGCGAGCTCGCGGAGTTGCTGCTCAGTGTAGTCGACACCGCGCTTCTCGCGGATGCGCGCCCTGATCTGCTCCATGATCTGCTCGACGTCGACCGACTCAGAGCGGACGTTGAAATCCATAAACAGCTTTCAGCCTCATAGGGGCCGATAAATGATCAGCGCCACCAACAGCGCCCACAGCGCCACGGAGGCGAGCAGCGGTCTGTCGGTCAGCAGCAAATCGGCGGGACTTCCGCCCCCTTCGCGCTGGTGCACGAGATAGAGGTACCGGAAGATCCCATACAAGGGAAACGGAATCGTCAACCCCAGCCAGGGCCCGAACTTCATCTGGGTCTCTGGACTGATGGTGTAGAACACGTACGCGATCAGCGTCGACGCGGTGACGACGCCGATCATCTGATCCAGCAGATACGGAGTGTACTCGCTCAGGATCGGCCGATGGCTCGTGGCCGTGCCGGTCAGCAGCAGCAGCTCATGCCGCCGTTTCGCCAGCGCGATGAACAGCGCCAGCAAAATGGTGCAGACCAGCAGCCAATGGCTGATTTCCACGTCGACCGCGACCGCGCCCGCCACCGCGCGCAGGACGAACCCGAGCGCGATCGTCAGCACGTCGATGATGACGATGTGCTTCAGCAGTCCTGAATAGAGCGTCAGCAACGCCAGATACGCGGCCGCGACGACGCCCAGCCGAATGTTGAGCGCAAACGAGGCTGCCAATCCCATCACGACAAGTCCCAAGGCCGTGCCGACTGCGGTCGCCACGCTGATCGCTCCTGACGCAATTGGACGGCGGGCTTTGAGAGGGTGCCGGCGATCGCTTTCCCGATCGAGCACATCGTTGACGAGGTACACCGCGCCCGACAGCGCACAGAAGGCGACGAAGGCGACGACCGCCGCGAAGACGGCCGCCGGATTGAACAGCCTGCGGCCGAACAGCAGTCCCGCGAAAATGAGCAGGTTTTTGGTCCACTGGCCCGGTCGGACCGAGACGATCAGGTTGAGGGCGGTCGGCCACCCAGGTGCCGCGGCGACCGCGGCACTCGAGAGCGGCACTTTGGAAGAGGTGCTGCGCGCCATCTAGCGCGAGTGACCGGCTAGACCTTGGCCGATGCCGAATAGCTCTGGACGGCTTCGCTTTCCGAATCGAAGGTGTCGAACACCGTCAAGAGCTTGGTGATCGACAACAGATCGGTGATGCGCTTGGTGAGGTTGAGCAGTTTGAGACTGCCTCCCTTCCGGCTCACCGTCGTGTACGCGCGCACCACTTCACCCAGGCCCGCGCTGTCGAGATATGGCACGTCGGCGAGATTCAGGAGAATCTTCTTATGGCCCTGGTTGACGAGACTGTTCACCTTGTCCTTCAGCAACTCATCGCCTTCGCCCAACGTGATCTTGCCCTTCACGTCGAGCACCATCACGTCGCCGCCAACCGCCCGTTCCGTGATCTGCATGGAGACTCCAGAATAAATGCGTGACCCGTTGAAGCGGCTTCAGCTTAGCACACCGTTTTGCGGATGAGGGCCGCAACGGCCCACCTCCGCACGCGTCGACGCGGGTGGACCGGACCGTGAAGCTAGACGCCGCCAGCTCCGGCGAACTTCCGCGACTGGAAGCATTCTTTGCAGAAGACGGGACGGCCCTGCGTTGGACGGAAGGGCACCGTCGTCTCCTTCCCGCAAGCCGAGCACGTGGTAGTGGTTTCCACACGCTCGCGGGCCGCTGGCCCGCCAGCCGGACGACTGGCCCGCTTGCCTTTGCAGGCCTTGCACCGCTTCGGTTCGTTCTTGAAGTTCTTGTCGGCGAAAAATTGCTGCTCTCCCACCGTCCAGACAAACTCTGCGCTGCAGTCCACGCACCTGAGAACCCTGTCTTGGAACTCCATGAGTCGCTACCTCGTCGGGGTCGGCCGGCCTTACTCCGTGTCGCGCCGGAGCTTCTTGCGATTACGTTTTCGCGCCAGGGCTTGTTTCGCCCGGCGCTTGTCGCCAGGTTTCAAATAAAACGAATGCTTCTTGATATCCTTGATGATGTCTTCCTGCTGTACTTTTCGCTTGAACCGACGGAGGGCACTTTCGATGGATTCCCCCTCCTGAATTTTGACTTCAGCCACGCGTATCACACCCCCTCAAACGCGACTTGCCACGCAAATATGCTACGCTACCACAGCGCGGCTGCTGCACAACCAAAACATCGCATCCGCGCTCGCGGCGGGCCGGCGCCCGCCAGGCTAGCAGTAAGCGCGGATTCTAGGCGTAATCCACATCGCAGGTCAACGAAATACTCCCCAGCAGCGTGCGACCCCTCTCCACGCGATAAATCGTTCACATCATGAGAGTTCTGGTTCTAGGGAGCGGTGCGCGCGAGCACGCGCTGGCTGCCCGTCTGTCTGACAAGCGCGGCGCCGATGAGGTGATGTGCGCGCCCGGAAATCCGGGAACGGCGGCCCTCTGCAGGACCCTCGACGCCGATCTTTCCGACCCGGCCAGCCTCCTGGAGCTGGCCGCGCGCGAGCGGGTTGACCTCACCGTGGTTGGGCCTGAAGTGCCGCTGAGCCTCGGCGTCGCCGATCGGTTTGCGGCCGCAGGCCGGTTGCTGTTCGGCCCGACTCAGGCCGCGGCGCGACTGGAATCGAGCAAGGCGTTCGCGAAGGCATTCATGGCGAGACATGGCGTGCCGACCGCCAGATTTCGCACATGTGAGTCTGTTGGCGAAGGTCTTGGCGCGGTGCGGTCCGGTGAATTCGGTTTCCCGGTCGTGCTGAAGGCCGATGGCCTGGCGGCGGGCAAAGGAGTCATCATCGCGGACGATCGCGCGGCCGCTGAGGCGGCCGTCGTGGCGGCGATGCGCGAGCGCCGATTTGGCGCGGCTGGTGACCGCCTCGTCGTCGAGGAATGTTTATCCGGTCCCGAAGTGTCCTTTTTCGTCTTCAGTGATGGCGTCCGTGTCCTGCCATTTGCATCGGCGCAAGATCACAAGCGTGCGCTCGACGACGATCGCGGCCCGAACACCGGGGGGATGGGCGCATTCGCACCGAGCGTGTTGCTCGACGCGGCGCTCGACGCGCGCGTCATGCGTGAGATTGTCGAGCCGGTCATCTCGGGGATGGCGGCCGAAGGGCATCCGTTCCGCGGGTTCCTCTATGTCGGATTGATGCTGACCGCTGAGGGCCCGAAAGTGATCGAGTTCAACGTGCGGCTCGGCGATCCTGAGGCGCAGGTGATTCTTCCGCTGATCGACGAGCCGCTGCTGCCGGTGCTCGTCGCGGCGGCCGAAGGTCGGCTCGTGCAGCCGTCGTGTCGGCTGGGGCGGGACAAGCTGGTGGGCGTCGTGATCGCGTCGCGCGGCTATCCCGAATCGTCGGAGTCCGGCCGGCCGATCCACGGGATAGAGGATGCGGAACGCACGTCGCAGGTCTTTCATGCCGGGACGGCGCGGCGAGGCGGCGATCTCGTCACGGCCGGAGGCCGCGTTCTGACCGTCGTGGGACGGGGCGTCAACTTTGAAGACGCCATCGCCCGCGCGTACGAAGGCGTATCGAAGATTCATTTCGACGGCATGCAGTACCGACGGGATATCGGACGCAAAGCGTTGGCTCGCGAGGCCTAGCAAACACAATGGACGCCATGGACACAAAGGAGAAAACCGGTTTTGCCCTTGTGTCCTTAGCGTCCTTTGTGGTGAAGGCGTTTTTGCAGTGAAGTACTCCGTGATCACGTTCGGCTGCCGCGTGAACCAGGCCGATTCGCTCGGCTTCGAGGAGGAGTTGCGCGCCCGCGGCGCGGACGCGGTTGCACCGGATCGTGCGGACGTGGTGATCGTGAACAGCTGCTCGGTCACCGCCAGCGCGGATCAAAGCGCGCGGCAGACCGTCCGCCGGCTCGCGCGCATCAATCCACATGCACGGGTGATCGTGACCGGCTGTTACGCGACCCGCCAGCCAGACAAATTTCGCGGCCTGCCGAACGTCGCCTCCGTGATCCCCAACGATGACAAGCCGCGGTTGATTCCGCTTCTTGCCGATAGCGGTCTGTTTGGCGTCGGTAGTCCGTTACGTGTCGGTAGTGTCCGGCTTCAGCCGGCCCCGTCCACCCCTGAACGCTTCGGTGACGGCGACGGCAGTTGCGGATCGGCGATCGAGCCGGGAGTCGCCGGCCGCACCGCGTTCACGCTGCGCGTGCAGACCGGCTGCGCCCAGCCGTGCGCTTACTGCATCATCCCGACGACCCGGGGCGCGCCCAGGAGCATTTCCGTCGACGTCGTACTGTCAGAGGTTCATCGCATCGTCGACGCGGGTTTCAAGGAGGTCGCGCTTACCGGCGTGCATCTCGGATCGTACGGGCGGGATTTGTCTCCGGCCTCGTCGCTGGTCGATCTGCTGCGCGCGCTCGCCGAGCGTGCGGCTGCCTACTCCCGAGCGCGAGAGTCTATGCTCGAGCGCGAGGTCTTCCGCGAGCGGGGGTGGGGCCCCGCGAGCACAAAGAATGACGTGGGGCCCCGGCGCGATAGGAAAATGCGGGGCCCCGCGAGCATGAAGAATGACATCCTCTTTCGCATCAGCTCGCTCGAACCGATGGATTGCTCGCGCGAGGTCGTCGATCTGGTGGCACGGCACGACTGCTTTGCCCCGCATTTCCATCTGCCGCTGCAGCATGCGAGCGACTCCGTCCTGACCGCGATGCGGCGTCCGTACACGATCGCGTATTACGCCGATCTGGTCGATTCGATCCGCACGCGCGTCCCGTCCGCGTCGATTGGATCTGATGTGATTGTCGGATTTCCCGGTGAGACCGACGAAGACTTCGACGAGCTGTGCGCCTATCTCGAGCGCTCGCCGCTCACGCACGTGCACGTCTTTCCGTATTCAGACCGGCCGCGTACGGCGGCATCAGCGATGAGCGGGAAGGTTCACGGGGCGGTGGTCCGAGACCGAGCGGCG
Organism: Acidobacteriota bacterium; assembly: GCA_023265175.1. Classification (GTDB taxonomy): domain Bacteria; phylum Acidobacteriota; class Vicinamibacteria; order Vicinamibacterales; family CAVVIG01; genus JAHFUI01. The sequence goes on along the minus strand of JAHFUI010000044.1, from coordinate 16,545 downwards.
CGAATCCGCGAGATCGGCCGTCGGCTGACCGTGAGATTCCGCGAGTCTCAGCTTGGAACGATTCATCAAGCGCTGACCCTCGAGGACGGCACGTTGGTCGTGACAGGCAATTACCTGAAAGTGAGAATTCCGCCAGGCCACAAGCGTAACGGATGGGTGAACGTGAAAATCACGAACGCGAACGAGACGGGAATGACGGGAGAAATCTGGTAATTACCAGATGCGAGATTGGAAGCGATTATAATGCCCCCGTGTCCACTCGGACCGCGGAGTATCTGGAGGCCGTCGACCACTTGCCTGCAGGGTCGACGCTGGTCATCCATGACTTCACGTGGGATGACTACGAGCACTTGGTGGAGGAGCTTGCCGAACGCCATTTTCGGGTCAGCTACGACTGCGGAAGGCTGGAGATAATGACTCCGCTACCGGAGCACGAAACGTACGCGCGGTTCATAGACCGCTTGGTCTACGCCTATGCCGAACGCCGGGATCTCACCGTTGAAAACTACGGGAGCGCGACGTGGAAACGGGGATCGCTGGGCAGGGGAGTTGAACCGGACTCGTGCTATTACGTGGCGAGCGCGGTCCGCATTATCGGCAAGCGCCACCAGATCGACTTGGAATCCGATCCACCCCCGGACATCGTGCTGGAAATCGACGTCACGAACGAATCACTCAGCAAGTTTGGAATCTATGCGGCGTTGTCGGTACCCGAGATCTGGCGTTACGACGGTCAGCAGGTGCAGTTCTATGAGTTGGCCGATCGCGCGTACCGCGAAATCTCCGAGAGCAAATCGCTTCCAGGTTTGAAGCCCGCCATGCTCGGCAACGCACTCGAGCAGTGCAAAACGGAAGGACAAACCGCATCGCTGCGCGCGTTCAGAAGTCGGCCTGCGCGCTGATCTTGACGAGACGCGGCGACAGAATCGACGTCGTAGCGGACGTCGGTTGCCGCGTCCAACTCAATTGCCGAAGGCGAGCGTCGCCAAGTGCTGTCCTGGCGACCTCCGCGTCCCGTCAACAATCAGTTGGCCACATGCAGCCCTGATATCCCACCCCCGGCTCTTCCTCACCGAGACGGTCAGATGGTGGTCGGCGAGAATCTGCGCGAAGCGATCGATCGCCTCGGCGGACGACCGTTCGAACGGGATCCCTGGAGCCGCGTTCAACGGGATCAGATTCACCTTCGATTTCACCCCCGACAGCAGTTTGGCAAGCCGGCGCGCATCGTCGGGCGCGTCGTTGACGCCGGCCAGCAGCACGTACTCGAACGTGATGCGGCTCCGCCGCTTCAACGGAAACCGCTTGCAGGCGTCGATGATGTCGGCGACGCCGTACTTCTTGTTGATGGGGACGAGATCGCCGCGAATGGCATCGGTGGGGGCGTGCAGGGAGATGGCGAGATTCGGCATGAGCGGCTCGCGCGCGAGGCGTTCGAGCGCGGGCAGCAGGCCGACAGTCGACAAGGTCACGCGGCGCGGCGAGACGTTGAGGCCGTGCTCGTCCGCGAGAATGCGCAGCGCCTTCATCGTCTCATCGTAGTTGTGCAGCGGCTCACCCATGCCCATCAGCACGAGATTGAAGCGCTTGTCGCGCATGTCGAGCGCATCCGCGAGGACGCGGACCTGACCGACGATCTCGCCCGCGGTCAGATTCCGCACGAGGCCCATTTTTCCCGTGAGGCAGAAACGGCAGGCCATCGCGCAGCCGACCTGCGTCGAGATGCAGAAGGTCATTGCCGGGGTGTCGGGGATGAAGACCGATTCGATCTGGTCGCCGTCGCCGAGCCGCAGGAGGAATTTCTCGGTCCCGTCGACTGAGCGCTCACGCGTGACGATCTGCGGGGTCGTCAGCGTGAAGCCGGCCGCCAACGCCGCGCGCAACTGTTGCGGAAGGTCGGTCATGGCATCGAACGCCGTGACGCCGTGGCGATAGATCCAGCGAAAAATCTGCCGGGCGCGGAACCGTTCGAGCCCCTGCGCGTCGAATGCCGCCTCGAGGGCGGGGCGTTCCAGCTCCGCGAGGTCCAGGATCGGTGAATCAGGCGCCGATATCTGTTTCGTTTCCAAGGATTTGCCGCTCCCTTGATCCTACCAAGGATTCTAAAGAGGGGGCTTACCCGAAGAGGGGCGCTTGCTCGAATCCGAAGGGCCGTGCTATAGTGTGAACGGACTGGTAATTCCTTCTCTGTCAAGACTTTGCGGCACGTTGCCGCTGGCGTTGGTGCGCGGTTTTGGTCTCGCGTAGCCGCGCTGTGAACACGCGTTCCTGCTGCGAGCTCCACCTTGTCGAATTCACCAATCGTTAGAGACGCTCTCGATAACGGCCTCCGTCTCGTCACCGAGCGGATGACGCAGGTCCGGTCGATCAGCATCGGCGTATGGCTCACCCGTGGATCGCGGCACGAGAGCGCGGAACGCGGCGGCATCGCCCATTTCGTCGAGCACATGCTCTTCAAGGGCACGGCGACGCGCACGGCCGAGGATATCGCGCAGGCCATCGACTCGATCGGCGGTCAGCTCGACGCGTTCACCGCGAAAGAATACGCGAGCTACTACATCAAGGTACTCGACGAGCACCTGCCGCTCGCCATCGACATCCTGTCCGACATCGTCTTGAATCCCGCGTTCAGTCCGGACGATATCGAACGCGAGAAGAAGGTCGTCCTCGAAGAGATCAAGATGGTCGAGGACACCCCGGACGATCTGGTGCACGAGCTGTTCACGCAGGGCTTCTGGCAGGACCATCCGCTCGGCCGTCCCATTCTCGGCCGCCCGGAGACGGTGGAATCATTTCAGGCCGACGTGCTGCGCGGCTACTTCCGCAACGCGTATACCGCACGCAACCTCATTATTTCGGCCGTCGGCAATCTTGAACACGAACGAGTTCGCGAGCTCGTCGACGCGAAGTTCGGGACGGTGTCGGCCACGGGCGCCTCCGGCGGCGAAGAGGCTCCGACGGTGGTGCCGAAAATTCTCATTCGCAATAAAGACCTCGAGCAGAGCCATCTGTGTCTGGGCGCCAGCAGCTATCCGCAGAACCACGACGATCGCTACGCGAGCTACGTGTTGAACACGCTGCTCGGCGGATCGATGAGCTCGCGCCTCTTTCAGAACGTCCGCGAAAAACGCGGGCTGGCGTATGCCGTCTTCAGCGGTCTGAGCGCCTATCGCGACGCCGGGTCGTTCACGATCTACGCCGGCTGTTCGAATCAGGCCGTCGGCGAAGTGATCGATCTCGTCGTCGAGGAACTGCGCGGCGTGAAGCAGTCGCCGGTTCCGGACGTGGAGTTGCAGCGGGCGAAGGATCATCTGAAAGGCAGCCTCATGCTCAGCCTCGAGAGCACGGCCAGCCGCATGTCACACCTCGCCCGGCAGGAAATCTACTTCGATCGGCAGGTCGGACTCGACGAGACGTTGCAGGGTGTCGAGAGGGTGACGTCCGTCGACATCCAGCGCGTGGCCGCCGATCTGTTCAAGAACGGATCGCTGTCGGCCACCGTGCTCGGCAACATGAACGGATTGGAGATTCCGAGGGAACGACTGGATCTTGCTTAGAGGCGTTTAATCACCACAAAGGACACGAAGGACACGAAGG
>JAHFUI010000044.1:0-12848 GCA_023265175.1 Acidobacteriota bacterium | reverse complement strand
TCCTTTGTGTCCTTCGTGGTTGCTCAGCGATCGGATGATTTCAAGGTACACACATCCGGAGATGGGCCGCATCTGGAGCGACCAGCGCCGCTATGAAACGTGGCTGCTGGTCGAGACGGCGGCGGCGGACGCGATGGCGGACGCCGGGATTGTGCCGCGTGAGGCCGCCCGCGACATTCGCGAGCGCGGCGGCTTCGACATCGCGCGGATCGAGGAGATCGAGCGCATCACGCAGCACGATGTGATCGCGTTCACGACGGCGGTCGCGGAGAGGGTCGGGCCCTCGGGGCGCTGGCTGCATTTCGGGATGACCTCGTCGGACGTCATCGACACGGCGCAGGCGCTGCAGATGCGCGAGGCGTGCGACGTCATCCTGAAGGATCTGGACGCGCTCGCGGAAGCGGTCCGCGGCCGCGCGCTCGATCATCGCCGCACCGCGATGATCGGCCGCACGCACGGCGTCCACGCCGAGCCGATGACCTTCGGCGTGAAGCTCGCCCTGTGGCACGCCGAGATCGGCCGCCACATCGAGCGCGTGCGGCGCGCCCGTGCCGTCATCAGCGTCGGGAAGCTGTCGGGTGCGGTCGGCACATTCGCGCACCTGCCGCCTCACATCGAAGCCGCCGTCTGCGATCGACTCGGCCTCGCCGCGGCGCCGGTGGCGTCACAGGTGATTCAGCGCGATCGGCACGCCGAGGTGCTGGCGGCGCTGGCGATCGCCGCCGCATCGCTCGAGAAGTTCGCGCTCGAAATCCGTGGGCTGCAGAAGACGGAAATCGGGGAAGTCGAAGAGCCGTTCGCCAAGGGGCAGAAGGGTTCGTCGGCGATGCCGCACAAGCGAAACCCGATTGGATGCGAGCAGATCGTCGGGCTCGCACGGCTGCTCCGCGGCAACTGCCACGCGGCATTCGAGAACGTCGCGCTGTGGCACGAACGGGACATCTCGCACTCGTCCGTGGAGCGCGTGATTATCCCGGACAGCTTCATCGCGCTCGATCACATGCTCCGGCGGTTCACGACGATCGTCCAGGGCATGGTGGTGCATCCGGAGCGGATGCGTGAGAATCTGAAACGCTCGCGCGGCGTCGTCTTCTCAGGCACGATACTGCTTGAACTGGCGCGCAAGGGCGTGTCGCGCGAGCAGGCGTACGAGTGGGTGCAGCGCAACGCGATGGCGTCGTTCGACAAGCGAAGCGATTTCAAGGCGCTGCTGCTCGCCGATGCCGAGGTGACGGCCGTCATGTCTCGCGATGACATCGAGCGCGCCTTCGATCTGGACGAACAGTTCAAGCACGTCGACGATATTTTCGCCAGAGTGTTCGAGAAGGTCCCAAGTGCGGTGTAAGCCCGGTGGTCGACCACCGCACACCCGAGCGCGAGAGTCTACGCTCGAGCGCGAGGTTCACGAGCGCGTGGGGGTGGGGGTGGGGCCCCACGCGCCATAGGGGAAGCAAACTGATGCGCGCACGCGTGTTCGTCACGCTCAAGGCGTCCGTGTTCGATCCCCAGGGCAAAACGATCGCGGATGCGCTGCATTCCCTCGGCTATGAGGCCATAGACGAAGTGCGGCAGGGCAAGTACTTCGAGCTGGATCTCAAGACGACCGAGGCCGAACAGGCCCGCGCGCTGGCGGCCGAGGTCGCCGACAAGTTGCTCGCGAACCCGGTGATCGAAAGCTATCGCATCGAAGTGGACTGAGTGGATAGTCGTCGCAAACAATGCCGAGCGGCGCGGGCCGCGAAGGCACGGGCGGCGGGGGTGGGGCCCCGCCGCAGAGTAAAAAAATGAAATTCGCCGTCGTGGTCTTTCCAGGATCGAACTGCGACGAAGACGCCTATCATGCCGTCACAGACGTCCTCGGCCAGCACGCCGAGTACATCTGGCACAAGGACACGGATCTCAAAGGCGCCGACGTCGTGATCCTGCCGGGCGGTTTCGCGCACGGCGATTATCTGCGGACCGGCGCCATGGCGCGCTTCTCGCCAATCATGCGGGAAGTCGAGCGGTTTGCCGCTCGCGGCGGCCCCGTCCTCGGCATCTGCAACGGCTTTCAGGTGCTGCTCGAAGCGGGACTCCTGCCTGGCGCGATGCTGCGAAACGACAATCTGAAGTTCCGCTGCGAGCACGTGTACATCCGCGTGGAGCAGACCGACACGCCGTTCACGCTTGCCTGCCGCCGCGGCCAGGTCCTCCGGATTCCCATCGCACACGGCGAAGGCAACTACTTCGCCGAGCCGGACGTCATCGCGCGGCTCGAAGCGAACCGCCAGATCGTGTTCCGTTATACCGACGCTGCCGGCGATGTGCGCGAGACGGCCAACCCGAATGGATCGAAGGCGGCGATCGCCGGCCTCTGCAACGAAGCTCGCAACGTCGTCGGCCTGATGCCGCATCCGGAACGGGCCTGCGAATCCGTGCTGGGCAGCGCCGACGGCCTCCTGATCTTCGAATCGGTCGTGGCCGCCTTGAAGACGGGCGCGTTCGGCGGGTCCACGGGACCCGCTTTACAAACCGTGAGGTAACAACGTAGGCCGGATCCTTTTTGGACCGGCGATATCACACATGATCGATTCCCAGATCCTCGAACGCCACGGCCTGAAGCGCGACGAATACGATCGCATCGTGCAGTTTCTGGGCCGCGAGCCCAACCTCACTGAGCTCGGCATCTTCTCGGTGATGTGGTCGGAGCACTGCAGCTACAAGAGCTCGCGCGTGCACCTGAAAACACTGCCGACCGAGGGACCGCAGGTCCTGCAGGGGCCGGGCGAAAATGCCGGTGCGATTGATATCGGCGAGGGACTGGCCGCGGTTTTCAAGATTGAGTCGCACAACCACCCGTCGTTCATCGAGCCCTATCAGGGCGCAGCGACCGGCGTCGGCGGCATCATCCGCGACATCTTCACGATGGGTGCGCGTCCGATCGCGCTCCTCAACTCGCTGCGGTTCGGTGAGCTCGAGACGCCGGGCACTTCGCGGTTGCTCGAGGGCGTGGTCGCCGGCATCGCCGGCTACGGCAACAGCATCGGGATTCCGACGGTCGGCGGCGAGATCGCCTTCGAGCCGTCGTACGCCGGCAACCCGCTCGTCAACGTGTTCTGTCTCGGCATCGCCGTGGCGTCGGACATCATCAAAGGCGTGGCGTCAGGCGTCGGCAACAGCGTGTATTACGTCGGCGCAAAGACCGGCCGCGACGGCATCCACGGCGCGACGATGGCTTCGGCGGAGTTCGACGAGAAATCGGCCGAGAAGCGGCCGGCCGTTCAGGTCGGCGATCCGTTCATGGAGAAACTGCTGCTCGAGGCGTGCCTCGAGGTGATGCGCACCGATGCGCTGGTGGGCATTCAGGACATGGGCGCGGCAGGGTTGACCTGCTCCACCACCGAGATGGGTTCGCGCGGCGGCGCCGGCGTCGAGATCGACGTGTCGCTGGTGCCGCAACGCGAGACCGGCATGACGCCGTACGAAATCATGCTCTCGGAATCGCAGGAGCGGATGCTGCTGGTCGTCAAGCGGGGACGTGAAGCGGAGGTCGAGCGAGTCTTCGAGAAATGGGATCTGCACGCTGTCCACATCGGAGAGGTGACCAGCGACGGCCTGTTGCGCGTCAAGGATCAGGGCCACGTCGTGGCCGAGATTCCCAACCGCGCGCTCACTGATGAAGCTCCTGTGTACCGGCGCCCGATGGCAGAGCCGGAGTACCTCGCCGGCGTGCGGCGGCTGGACCTCGACGCGCTCGCGGAAAAGGGGCCGTACTTCTTTTCCGCCAACCATGATCTGCTTGCCCTTCTCGGATCGCCGACCATCGGCAGCAAGCGATGGGTCTACCGCCAGTACGACCACATGGTGCGAACCAACACGCTGAACGTTCCGGGTTTGGGAGCCGGCGTCGTCCGCATCAAGGGCACCGATCGCGCGCTCGCGTTGTCGGTGGACGGAAACGGCCGCTACTGTTATCTCGATCCGTATCGCGGCGCGATGCTGGCCGTGGCCGAAGCCGCGCGCAACGTCGCCTGCGCCGGCGCGCGTCCGCTCGGCGCGACCAACTGCTTGAACTTCGGCAACCCCGAGCGTCCGGCGATCATGTGGCAGTTTGCACAGGCGGTCGAAGGCATCGGCGCCGCGTGCCGCGCGCTCGGCGTGCCCATCACGGGCGGGAATGTGAGCCTGTACAACGAGACCGACGGCCGCGCGATCTACCCGACGCCCGTGATAGGGGTTGTTGGCTTGCTCGAACACGCGGACCGTCTGCTCAGCCGCCGTTTTCAAGCGGCGGGCGACATCATCGTCCTCCTCGGCGAGGATCGCGGCGAGCTTGGCGGCAGCGAATACCTCAAGGTCGTGCACGGTCTTGTCGCCGGTGTGCCTCCGGCGCTGAACCTCGAATCCGAGCGCGCGCTTGAGTCATTGCTCGTGGACCTCGCCGATCTCCGCATCCTGAAATCGGCGCACGATTGTTCGGACGGCGGCCTGGCCGTGACGCTGGCCGAATGCTGTTTCGATGCTGGCGGCATCGGCGCGGAAATCTCCATCGAAGCGGTTCACGCCGCGCGGGCCATGGCGATGAACCGCGCGGCCGCGCTGTTTGGCGAATCCGCTTCGCGCGTCATCGTCTCGACGACGGTCGACAACGTCACGGAGGTGCTGGAACGGGCGGCCGCCGCCGGCGTGCCGGCGCGTATCGTTGGCCGGACTGGCGGGAACCTCTTGCGGGTCGCTGTCGGTGGGCACATGGCCATCGATCTGTCGGTGGACGAGGCGGAACGCGCCTGGTCGTCCGCGGTCGAACGCTATTTCCAGCGGCGCGTGGCCTAGGAGCGTGTCTGAGAAACCGGAACACGCTCCTAGGAGCCCGTTTCGGCATGACTCGGACGGGCTCCTAGCTGCTAGGGTGAGCGGATCGGATCATGCTGGATAAATTCAAGGACGAATGCGGCGTCTTCGGCATCTTCGGCCATCCCGAAGCGGCGAACATGACCTATCTGGGTCTGTATGCGCTGCAGCACCGCGGCCAGGAGAGCGGCGGCATCGCGGCGTCAGACGGCGGGCAGATATGCGTGTCGCGCGCAATGGGGTACGTCGCCGACGCATTCGACACCGACACGCTGGCGCGCCTTCCAGGAACGATGGCGGTCGGCCACGTCCGCTATTCGACCGCCGGATCGAGCCAGCTCTTGAACGCCCAGCCGATCCTGATCGATTGCGCGCACGGCCAGATCGCCATCAGTCACAACGGCAACCTGGTGAACGCGCGCGAGCTGCGCGACGCGCTCGTGCGACAGGGTTCGATTTTCCAGTCGAGCAGCGACACGGAGGTCGTGCTGCACCTGTACGCGCGGTCGAGAGCGGCGACTGTCGAGGACGCCATCGTTGAATCGGTGTCGCAGGTGCAGGGCGCGTTTTCGTTCGTGCTGCTGACGCGCGACAAGCTGATCGCGGTCCGCGATCCGCACGGGTTCAGACCCTTGGCGCTCGGACGGCTCGGCGACGCGGTCGTCGTCTGCTCGGAGACCTGCGCGATGGATCTCATCGGCGCGACGTACGAGCGCGACGTTGAACCCGGCGAGGTGCTGGTGATCAGCGCGCAGGGGATGCGATCGATCAAGCCGTTTCCCCCGGCGCCGCTGGCGCACTGCATCTTCGAGCACGTGTATTTCGCGCGGCCGGACAGTTACGTGTTCGGCATGAGCGTCAACGAGGTGCGGACGAACCTGGGACGCCAGCTCGCGATCGAGCATCCGATCGACGCCGACGTCATCGTGCCCGTTCCCGACTCCGGCGTGTGCGCGGCGATGGGCTACGCCGAGCAGTCCGGCGTGCCGCTCAGGATGGGCCTCATCCGCAATCACTACGTCGGCCGCACGTTCATCGAGCCGCAGGCGGCGATTCGCCACTTCGGCGTGCGCGTGAAGCTGAACACGGTCAAGAGCATCCTGGAAGGCAGGCGGGTGGTCCTGATAGACGACTCCATCGTGCGCGGAACGACGAGCCGGAAGATCGTCAAGATGGTGCGCGCGGCCGGCGCGAAGGAGGTGCACGTGCGGATCAGTTGTCCGCCGACGATTTCCCCCTGTTTTTACGGCGTCGACACACCGCGCCGCTCGGAGCTGATCGCCGCGACCCACACGCTCGACGAGATCACCAAGTACCTCGACGCTGATAGCGTCGCGTATCTGAGCCTCGAAGGATTGCTGAATTCGGTCGGCTCGGCCCGCGGCTCCTATTGCAGCTCCTGCTATACGGGCAATTATCCAGTGCCATTCCCACGCGACGAGGCGAGTTATCTGCAGCTGGCGTTGAAGCTCGATAACGGCGTGGCGGTGGTGAAATAGGGCAACGATGTGACGAGGACGCCGAGGGAGCGGAGGACGCGGAGGCGGGGGACGGTGGCGGTCCCGGATCGCGCCCTGGGTCTCGTTGGCGTCATCGTCCTCTGCGTCCTCGGCCGACTCTGCGTCCTCGCGGCCGCCGCCGTCCAGGAGCCGCCGGCTCCGCAAGCCGTGCCGGCGGCGGAGTTGCAGGCGGCGATCAACAAGCTTGGCGATCTCGAGTATCCGACGCGCACCAACGCCGCTCGAACGGTCCGCCGCGTGCCCGCCGCGCAGGCAGTGCCCGCTTTGCTTCAGGCTGTCGCTGAACACACGGACGGCTACGTCCGCTATCGCGCGCTGGTGCTGCTGACCGGGTTCAACGATCCGCGCACGAAGGATGCGATGCGTGAGTCGCTGGCCAGCCCCAACGATCGCCTGCGAACCGTCGCCTATAGCTTCTTCGAGCACAACCCCGATCGCGCGATGGTGGCGCCGCTTCTCGCCGCGCTCAATAAGGAGCAGGCCGAGTTCGTGCGTCCGGCGCTCGTGCGGGCGCTGGCCGGCGTCGGCCGGGTCCTTTCGGACCCGGCATCGCGGGGTGATGCGGTACGGGTCGAACAGGCGCTCGTCCATGACGCGGGTCGCGGCGAGGATTTCTTCCGCAGCGCGGTGATCGAAGCGCTCGGCGATTACAAGGCGATCTACGCGCTCGACGCGCTCACCGCCATCGCGAAGCTCGACGGCCCGCTCCAGGACGATGCCGCCCTTGCTCTGGGGAAGATCGGCGACAAGCGGGCGCTCGAGACGCTGGCGGGACTCCAGCGAACCGCTCCGCGGGCCGCGCAACCATCCATCGCGGCGGCGATTTGCCTGCTCGACGTCAACTGCAGCTCCCACGAAAATTTTCTGATTGAGACGCTGAAGTTCGCGGACACAAATCCCGGGTTTCAGGAACTCCTTCGCGCCGCCGCATCCGGGCTGGGCGCGCTCGGCGTGGCCGCGCACGCGGACGCCGTGCAGGCGCTGTTCGACATCGGCATTCCCGCGCGCGACGATGCGACGCGTGCGCCGGTGGCGCTGGCGCTCGGCGCGGTCGCGCTGCGGAATACGGCGCTCGTCATGCCGATGCTGGAGAAGCATCCAAATCGGGACCAGGCGATCGCGCTCGTCGCCGAAGGCTTCGACATGCTCGAGGAAGATCTGGACAAGGAACGGTTCTTCGCGTTCGCCCGCCGCACGTTCTGGGATGCACCGGAGGGGTCGCCGACGCGGGCGTTGATGCAGACGCTGATCGGGAAGCTCGAGTTTTGACGACGGATCCCCAGTCGCCCGCCGCCGATTATCGCCAGGCGGGCGTCGACATCGATGCGGGCAACGAGACGGTGCGCCGGATCAAATCGATCGCGCGCGCCACGTTTACGCCCGGCGTTCTGTCGGAGATCGGGTCGTTCGGCGGTTTGTTTCGGCTCGACACCGCGCGCTATCGCGATCCCGTGCTCGTCTCGAGCGCCGACGGCGTGGGGACGAAGCTCAAGGTCGCGTTCGCGACCGGGCGGCACGACACGGTCGGCGCCGACCTCGTCAACCACTGCGTCAACGACATCCTCGTGCAAGGCGCGGATCCGCTCTTTTTCCTCGACTATCTGGCGACCGGCCGCTTGTCGCCGGAGATCGCCGAACAGGTCGTCACCGGTGTCGCGCGGGGCTGCCGCGAGAATGGATGCGCGCTCCTCGGCGGCGAGACCGCCGAGATGCCGGGCTTCTACGCCGACGGCGAATACGACATCGCAGGCTTCATCGTCGGCGTCGTCGAGCGGCCGAAGATCGTTGACGGGCGGACGATCGTGCCGGGCGATGTGCTCATCGGAGTGCCATCGGCTGGACTCCATACGAACGGTTATTCGCTCGCCCGTCGGGTGATCTTCGACGTCGCCGGCTTGACGCCTGACGCCTTCGTGCCGGAGCTCGGCACGACTGTCGGCGAGGCGCTGCTTGCGCCGCACCGTTCGTATCTGCGCGCGATCCGTCCGTTGCTGGCCGCCGGGGTGGTCAAAGGGATGGCGCATATCACCGGTGGCGGCATCACCGAGAATCTGCCGCGCGTGCTGCCCGAGGGGTGCGCGGCGCAAGTCGACAGACGAGCGTGGACGGTCCCACCGATCTTTCGGTTCCTGCAGGAGCGAGGCAACATCGCGACGGACGAGATGTTCCGCGCGTTCAACATGGGCATCGGCCTGATCGTCGTGTGCGCGAAGGGCGATGCCGACCGAGCCAGGGATCTCCTCGCAACCGCAGGCGCGCCGGGTCTGAACGTGATTGGCGAGATCGTCCGCGGCGACCGAAGCGTCGGATATCTCAATTGACCATGCCAGAATCGAAAAAGGGGCACGGCCCCTTTTCTCGGCGCATCGCGGTCCTCATTTCCGGCCGCGGATCGAACCTGCAGTCGATCATCGACGCCATTCGTGACGGTCGACTCGAGGCGACGATCGCGGTCGTGATCTCCAATCGAGCCGATGCTGTCGGACTGCAGCGCGCGCGCGACGCCGGGATCGAGGCCGTCTGCCTCCACCCGCGGGACTTTGGTGACCGCGACGCGTACGATCGCGCGATCGTCGACCTCCTCCGCGACCGTCGCGTCGACTTGGTCTGTCTGGCCGGTTTCATGCGGCTCGTGAGCGCGGCCCTCCTCCAGGCGTTTCCGCACGGCATCCTGAACATTCACCCGTCGCTCCTGCCGGCCTTTCCAGGGCTCGACGCGCAACGGCAGGCGCTGGACCACGGCGTCCGCGTCACGGGCGCGACGGTTCACCTCGTGACCTCAGAGCTCGATAACGGTCCGATCATCCTGCAGGCCGCCGTACCCGTGCTCGATGACGACGACGTCGACACGCTGTCGGCGCGGATCCTGGTCGAGGAGCACCGGATCTACCCCGAAGCGATTCGGCTCGTGCTCGATGGTGGCTGGTCTGTCGATGGACGGCGTGTCCGGCGGCACACCCGATGAGCGACTGGTCCGAAGAAGACTCGACGAGGTTTCGCGCCATTGCAGCGATCGCCGTGCCCCGGCGTTGCGAAATGATGGCGACCATGCTCGCGGTCGCGCGCTTCGCACCGGAGGAGGTGTTTCGCCCCGTGGAGCTCGACGCGGACGATGGATTGCCGGCCGAAGCGCCTGCTCGAGCGATTTCCCTCCGCCACCCTTCTTGTCCGTCGATTGAGTTGGTTGTACGCGGGGCACGCCGTATTCGGCGGATTCAAGCAGCGTGCGAACGGTCGGGCTGGAGCGTGAGGACCGCAACTTCAGGGGGGCAATTCACTCTGACGGGCATATAGATCGTCCCCACGCCCCGGCTCACGAAGATCGTCGTCCGGGCGCGACGTCCGATGCCGGCGATCACCGGAAACTTCTGGGCGGCGATCGCGCCAAGTCCCGGGGGCACAACCTGTCCGCCGTGCGTGTGGCCGGACAACACCAACGGGATGTTCAAGGCGGCCGCTTCGACGAGTCGGCGCGGATCGTGCGCGAGCAGGAACGGGACGCCCGTGGCTCCGCGCAGAAGCATCGCGATGTCCGATTCACGCTTGGTCCAGAACCGCACCCCGACCAGGTCGATCATCCGTCCCTTGATTGTGATGGCCGTGCGTGCGTCCTTGAGCATCTGCACGCCGCGCGCGGCCAGCGCCGCAGGCATGTCGCGGTCGTCGTCGTGATTGCCGAGGATGCCGAAGACTCCATGGGGTGCCGACAGCGGTTCCAGTGCGTCCGCCGAGGGACGCACGTACTGACGGTCGCCCCAGGTCACGTAGTCGCCGCCGAGGACAATGAGATCGGGCCGCTCGTTCATCAACATCGCGACCGCGTGAATCACGTCGTCGTGAGACACCCATTGGCTGCGATGGACGTCGGTGAGCAAGCCGACCCGCAATCCGGCGAGTTCCGGCGGCAGGCCGACGACCGGCACGTCCGCGCGCGTCACCTCGATCGCGTGACGTTCGTACACGAAACCGTACACACCAGCGCCCGTCACGGCGCCGACACCGGCCGCGGCGAAGACTTTGAGGACAACGCGCCGACCGATCGCCATCGACTGTTATAGTAGTCGGATTGCTTTCCATGGCGAATCTCTACGAGGAATTGACGTGGCGCGGGATGGTGCACGACGCAACGGATGGGCTGAAGGCGTTGTTCGCCGCCGAGCGCGTGACGGCCTACATCGGATTCGATCCGACCGCGTCGAGCCTTCACGTCGGTTCGCTCCTCACGGTCATGGGACTCGCGCGGCTGCAGCGGTTCGGACATGCGCCGATCGCGATTGTCGGAGGTGGCACAGGCATGATCGGCGATCCGAGTGGAAAATCACTGGAACGGGTGCTGCTCTCCGCCGATCAAATCAACGAGAACGTGGCCGGCGTGAGGCAGCAGCTGGAACGGTTTCTCGACTTTGGTGCTGCGATTAACGCCGCCCGCATCGTCAACAACGCGGACTGGCTCGGGACGATCGATCTGCTGTCGTTTCTCCGCGACGCCGGCAAGCACTTCACCGTGAGCTACATGCTGCAGAAGGAGTCGGTGAACCGGCGGCTTGAGAGCGAAGAGGGCATTTCGTTCACCGAGTTCAGCTACCTGCTGCTGCAGGCGTACGACTTTCTTCAGCTGTTCGACCGCTATGGCTGCACGCTGCAGTTGGGCGGCAGCGATCAGTGGGGCAACATCACCGCCGGCATCGATTTGATCCGCAAGCTGCGCGCGAAGAAGGCGCATGGTCTGGTCTGGCCGCTGATGAAGACCGCGACGGGCACCAAATTCGGCAAGACGGAAGCCGGCACGATCTGGCTCGACGCAGGACGCACGTCGCCGTTCAAGTTCTACCAGTTCTGGCTGAACATCGACGACCGCGACGTCGTCACGTATCTGAAGTTCTTCACGTTTCTTACTCGCGACGCGATCGAACCGCTCGAGGCAGCGACACGAGCGGTGCCGGAACAGCGCGAGGCGCAGCGGGTTCTCGCGCGTGAAGTCACGGGACTCGTTCACGGGCCGGAGCAGGTCGTGCGAGCCGAGCATGCGTCGAGCGTGCTGTTCGGGGAGGACATCGTCGCGCTGGACGCCGATGATGTGCTCGCGGTGTTCGAGGATGTGCCATCGACGGAGTTGCCGGCCGGCGCTCTCGCCGGCGAAGGGATCGGCATGGTCGATCTCGTTGCGCGCGTCGGGCTGGCTCCTTCCAAGAGCGAGGCGCGGCGTCTCGTGCAGGCGGGCGGCGTCTACGTGAACAACCGGCGGATATCGGATCCGCTGGCGCGTTTGACGCGCGATCAGGCGATCGGCGGCCGCCTGTTCGTGCTCCGCAAGGGTCAGAAACAGAATCATTTGATACGGCTGACTTGACGATCGGCGATCGGTACGCGATACTGGGTGCACGTTTGAAGTGACGAGACCCGCCGCACGGTGGCGGAGGATTTGCTGAACGGACTTCAGCAATTTTTTTGTCTTCTCGGAAATCTGCCAGCTTCTTTACGCGCAGGTCCCCTGGCTCGAGCGTAGCGTTCAATTCGAACCTTCCGTCGTGGTGGCGAGGCCAAGCTAGGCCCATCGCGGGTTGACAGGGTTGACGGTTTCTAGTAACGTTATAAGGTTCCCTAAATGCGGTCGGCTTCGGAGGCTGACGCGTGATTTTGGGGACCGGGCAGGGCTCCCGAGCGAGAAACGCCCCCGGGCGTCCACGGGACGACCGGTCGGTCGGTTCTTTGAAAACTAGATAGTGCGTGCAAGCACACACAGCCCTGTCATTATTTACACCGGGTCATTGAGGCCCGGGTGGACTCGCGCGAAAACGCGGGGACGCAGCGACCCTCAATGTAGGTCGCCTGTAAGCAACGACAATGAGAGTCAGCACGTGGGTCCGCAGAATCGGTCCGGGGCAGGGGCCCCGGATTGAGAAACCGCTCGGAGTTGTCAATCCGTGCGACGAGCGACTGGCGGAAAACCACGACATGAACAACGGATTGAACAACGCAGAAGCCAAATCGGCCTCGCGTTAAACGCTGCGCCCTGAGCGCGCTCGCGCAAGCGAGCGAGTCGAAGGGCCAACGCCTTTAACATGAGAGTTTGATCCTGGCTCAGAATCAACGCTGGCGGCGTGCCTAACACATGCAAGTCGAACGCGAAAGCCCCGCAAGGGGTAAGTAGAGTGGCAAACGGGTGAGTAACACGTGGGTGACCTGCCTTCGAGCGGGGGATAACGTCCCGAAAGGGACGCTAATACCGCATGACATCCTGCCTTTGAACAGGCGGAGATCAAAGCTGGGGATCGCAAGACCTAGCACTCGAAGAGGGGCCCGCGCCTGATTAGCTAGTTGGTGAGGTAACGGCTCACCAAGGCGACGATCAGTATCCGGCCTGAGAGGGCGGACGGACACACTGGGACTGAGACACGGCCCAGACTCCTACGGGAGGCAGCAGTGGGGAATTGTTCGCAATGGGCGCAAGCCTGACGACGCAACGCCGCGTGGAGGATGAAGACCTTCGGGTCGTAA
>JAHFUI010000197.1:6336-8037 GCA_023265175.1 Acidobacteriota bacterium | reverse complement strand
GAACCAGCAGTTCCGGCGCCGCGTGAAGGTCGACTAAACCCGTGGCTTGTCGGCGAGCTGCTCGACCGGATGCGCAGGCATGTCGCCGGTCTTTGTCGCGTGCCCGATGGCGCTGACGATTGGCGCACCCCCGGCGTCCGCCTCGATGGCCTCCGCTCCCGTCTCGACGGCATCGGCTGTCCGGAACTGGAGCCTGTACAGCCTCGCGTACAAGCCTCCCGCGGTCAGCAGGTCTTCATGCGTGCCGCTCTCGACAATCATGCCGTTGTCGACGGCAAAGATGACGTCCGCGCGCCGAACGGTCGCGAGCCGATGCGCGATCGTGATCGTCGTCTTCCCCCGCATCAGCCGGCTGATGGCGTCGAAGATCAGCTCTTCGGATTCCGGATCGAGCGCCGAGGACGGCTCGTCGAGCAGGAGAATCGGCGTATCCCGAATGACCGCGCGCGCAATCGCGATTCGCTGCCGCTGGCCGCCTGACAGCGTGTCGCCGCGTTCGCCGACGAGCGTGTCGTAGCCCTCGGGCAGCTTGACGATGAATTCATGGGCGTTGGCGGCAACAGCCGCCTGAACGATCTCGTCTCGGGTCGCTCGCGGCTTGCCGTACGCGATGTTCTGCCAGACCGGCGCCCGAAAGAGCACGGTATCCTGGAGCACGAAGCTCACCTGATCGCGCAGCGACTTCAACCTGTAGCTCCGCACGTCGCGTCCGTCGACCGAGACTTCGCCGTCCCACACGTCGTACAACCGCGGGATGAGGCCGATGAGCGTCGATTTGCCGCTTCCGGTCGCTCCGACGAGCGCCGCCGCCTGGCCCGGCTCGACGATGAAGCTGACGTCGCTCAGGACCGGCCGCCCAGCCGCATAGCCGAACTTCACGTGGGAGAATGCAATCGCGCCCTTGAAAGGTGGTGCTGGCAGCGCGTCGGGACGATCGCGCACCTGGGTCTCAGTGCCCAGCACTTCCGACATCCGCTCGAATCCGACCGCGGCCTTCGAAACCGCGTCGGTCTTTTTCGACAGGTCCTTCATCGGCTTGTACATTTTTCCGAGATACAGCACGAAGACGAGCAGGGCGCCAGACGTCAGACTGCCCGCGATCACCAGTCGCACCCCAAACACGAGCACGACGCCGGTGCCGACGGCGACGATGATGTCGACGAGAGGGGACAGCCTTGCCTTGACGCAGCGCGCGCGCAACGCGGCGTCGACGTTCTCGAGGCTCTGCTGGTCGAGCCGGTTCTCCTCGTACTCCTCCTGCGCGAACGCTTTCACCACGCGTTCGGAGGCGATCGTTTCCTGCACGACCGACGCCAACTCGCTTTCTTTCTTCTTCACCTCGCGAGCCGCTTTCTTGATGCGTCGTGTGAGCCTGAACACCACGACGAAGAGGAGGGGGGCAACCGAGAGCGCAATCAACGTGAATTGCCAATTCAGGTACACCATCACGGTGAGCATGCCGATCAACGTGAGGATGTCGAGCAGCATGCCGAGCAGGACCGACGACACGAAATCCTGCGCGGCGTCGATGTCGCTCGTCAGCCGGACCACCATGTCTCCCGTCTGCCGATGCTCGTAGAAAGAGAGCGAAAGACGCTGGATGTGGTGATACAGCATGTGACGCAAGTCGTGCATCACGTGCTGGCCCACTGTCGTCGACAGGTATTTCTCGGCGTACGAGCTGACGGCGCCGATGATCGC
>JAHFUI010000197.1:0-6236 GCA_023265175.1 Acidobacteriota bacterium | reverse complement strand
CAGCGTGGCATGGCCGTAGCCCCATCCAGCCACGTAGATGAAGGTCTTGGGCCAGTTGGTGTCGCCACATCCTGAATCGCCGTGCTCGTAGATGTAGGCCGCAATCCCGCCGTTCTGGCACGGATTGAACTCGTGAAACCGATCGAATTCCAGCACGAGATCGCCTTCGGGAATCTTCAGTCGGGCGACGAAGCGACCGGTGTTGGCGATCTCGTTGACGTCGATGTCCACCGTGCCCCCGACCGGGTGGATCACGGACGCATCATTGCTGATGTGATTCCAGCCATGAGCATCGTCGAGCTTGCCCGCCATATACACGCGACCCGCGGACAGCACGAAGTGGCCGTCGTACAAGTCGTGCTGCTCGGGCGCGTACAGGGTGATGTCGGCTCCCGGCTGCTTGCGCGCCGTCGCCTGCTGGCCGGTGATCTTGGTGTAGGTCAGCGCCGCCACCAGTGTGACGCCCAAGACCGTCACGGCGATTTGCGTTGTGGTTTTCATCACGAGCTGCCTCCTGTTGATGCGACATTACCTCGATTCAGACGAGTACTCGATCGCCAGCGTGGTGACTTCTCCGGCTCTAATCCGCACGGTCTCCCGGCGGTCGCCGAGCTTCTCGTGCCAGGCGTGCAGCACGAATTCGCCTGCCGGAAGACCGCTGATACGGAACGAACCGGCCGCGTCGGTCACGGCGTGGAACGGATGAGCATCAACCCGCACAAAGGATTGCATCCATCCATGGACGTCGCACTTCACGACAATCATCCCGGCGGCGTCAACGCGACGGTTGACGCGCATGGCCTTCAACGGCAGCGCAATATTGACCTCCTTCGAGCCATAGAAATGAACCGTGTGAAGAACAGGATCGCTGTTGACGACCTCGATCGTGCTGCCGACGGTCAGCACGCTCACGTGCGGCACGAAGCGACACCGGTTGTTGTCCAGCACGATCCGGGTCGGGCTGACGGAAGGAACCTGGCCCGGCGGGACGTTTTCCACATCCAGAACGACGTGCTGCACGCCGCCGCCCTTCGGTGAGACCACCAAGTCTTCCAGCGTGTGCGAACGTCCGCAGACAGCCGGGTCGGTGGTGTTTTGAACGCTCGTTGGGCGAGGCAGCGCGGCACCCCTGAACTTCACAGCTCCTTGCAACGTCCCTGTCGAGCCGCCCCCGCGTGATGCGCCTGTCTGAGTGTGCGCAGAGCCGGATGGCCACCCGACAAGCACGCACGCCGACGCGACGATCGCCGTACCCCAGTTCATGCTGAATCAGCTCGCCTTCGCCGGTTGCGCGGTCACTTTCGCGCCCTGCCGGATCTCGTCGGTGCCACGCCGAACGATCGCATCGCCCTCCTTCAGCGGCCCGAAGATCTCGACCAGATCGCCGACCCGCGCGCCCCGGCTCACGTTTACCCACTCCGCCACGCCGCTAGTGACGCGAATCACGAACGTCCGCTCGGTTGTGGTGACGATGGTCGTCGGAGGGACGAGCAAGGAAGGCTGCGGTCGCCTGACCGGCCACTGGACCTCCGGGTACATGCCGGCCCCAAGCCGCAAATCCACGTTCTTCACATCCAGTTCGACCGCCATCGTCCGCGTCTTCTCATCGAGGTCGTGAGCCATCAGGTGCAGGACGCCGTAGAAGGTGTCTCCCGGATAGGCGGGTACGGTAAACGCCACCCGCGCGCCTTTCACCATCGCGCCAACCAGCGCCTCCGGTACGGCCACCACGAGGCGCAGTCGAGAGACTTGGTGCAATCTGAGGAGCGGTGTCGACCCGGATCCGGGGCCGACCAGCGCGCCCGGGTGTACGTTGCGCTCGGTGATGATGCCGTCGAACGGCGCCTTGATCGTCAGATACTGCTGCAGATCCTTGACGGCCTGTACCTGGGCCTGCGCAGCCTTGATCGAATCATCGTAGGAGCGCATGAGCGCTTGCGCGGCCTCGACGGTCTTCTGCGCCACAATCACGTCGTTCTCGGCCACGACTCCAGGTGTCGCGGAGGCCGCCTTCAGGTGATCGTACGTGCTCTGCGCGCCCGCGAGCTTGGCCGCCGCCTCGGCTCGCTGCAGGTCGAGCGCCTGCGCCTTCGATTGCGCCTCGAGGACCTGCGACTGCATTTCCGGAGCCTCGAGCGTGAGGAGCAGCTGGCCTTGCGAGACGCGGCTCCCGCGGTCCACAGAAACCTGTCGCAAAAATCCCGTCACCTTGGCGAAGATCGGGACGGCGAGGTACGGCTGGAACTCACCGGGAAGCTTAACCTGCCGGTCCACGGTCTTCGACACGACGCGGACCACTTCGACAGGGGCCTGCGCGGAGGCCGTCGCGCCGAACAGAACGGTGAATACGATCAACCACAAAGGACACAAAGGACACAAAGAACACAAAGAGTTTGTGGCTCGACAATCGGTCTTATGTTCGTGGCTCATAGTGTGTGCTCGCGGGATCATTGGGATCCAAAGTCGGTGAAAACGTGCGGACTCGCGCCTGGACCAGCGTGTACACCGCCGGAAGG
The DNA here is from genome assembly GCA_023265175.1 of Acidobacteriota bacterium. GTDB lineage: Bacteria > Acidobacteriota > Vicinamibacteria > Vicinamibacterales > CAVVIG01 > JAHFUI01. Next base: position 3,720 of record JAHFUI010000197.1, on the reverse strand, counting down.
ACGACAAGCGTCGCGATAGTGGCCAGGAGCAACCCGCCGATGACCGCACGGCCTAACGGGGCCGTCTGGGCCCGCTCGCCGGTGCCGAGCGCGATCGGGATCATGCCGGCGATCATCGCAAAGGCCGTCATCAGAATGGCCCGCAACCGGCCGCGGCCCCCTTCCACGGCCGCGTCGTGCACCGATGCGCCGTCTCGCCTTGCATTCTCCGCAAACGTGACGAGCAGAATCGCGTTGGCGACCGAGATGCCGATCGCCATGATGGCGCCCATGAACGAATGCACGTTGAGCGTGGTCCCGGTCAGAAGCAACATCAACAGCACGCCGCAGATCACGGCCGGCACCGCCGATACGACGGCGAAGGCGAGGCGGAACGACTGGAAGTTCGCGGCCAGGAGCAAAAAGATGACGAGGATGGACAGCAACAGGCCGCTCCGCAGGCCCGATAGCGATTCTTCGAACGGCGGCACCTGCCCGCGGTTGATGACCGTCACGCCGCGCGGCGGCGCGCCCGCACGCGCGATTGCCTGTTGGATGTCGCCGACGACCTGACCGAGCGGCTTCCCGTGGATGTTGGCGGTGAAGCTGACGACCCGTTGCATGTTGTACCGATCGACCTCGCCGGGCGTGATGCCGTAGTCGACCTTCGCGAGATCACCAACGAGAGGCCGGCCGGCGCCGCCGATGGCGGTGCGCGACATGACCGGCAAATCCTCCACGTCCTGGATGGACGCCATCTTGGCCTGCGGAATCTCGATCTGAATCTGAAACCCATTCCCGCTTCCCGGGTCGCGCCAGAAATTCAAGTCCGTGTATCGGCTGGACGAAGTCGCGGCGACGAGCGACCGGGCGACCTCGGAGGGCGTGACGCCGAACTGGCCGGCTCGATCGCGGTCGATCTGGATCTGGAGAGACGGATAATCCAGCGGCTGCGCGTACTGCAAATCGCGCAGCGAGTCGATCTTCACCAGCTCCACGCGCACCTTCTCGGCGAAGGGGCGGCTGGCCGCAAGAGAGGGACCCTGCACGGCGACTTCAATCGGCGTCGGCGAGCCGAAGCTCATCACCTGGCCGATGATGTCCGCGGCCTCGAAGGAGACGGCCACGTTGGGCAGGGCTTTCTTCAGCTCCGCTCGCAACTGCTCCTTGAGGTCCTCGGTCACCGGGGGCGCCGCCGGTTTCAGCGACACGCCAAGCACAGCCTCATGTTGACCGCTCGCAAACAGATAAATCGTGTTGATCGGGTAGTTCGGCGTCTGGACGCCGACGAAGCTGGTCGTAATCTCGACGTTGTTCGGCCCCACCCTGTCCTTGATGACGTCCATCGCTTTGAGGGCAATCAACTCGGTGCGCTCGAGGCGCGTCCCAGTCGGCGCGCGCAGGCGAAGCTGGATCTGCTTCGTCTCAACGCTGGGAAAGATCTCCGTGCCGATTTTCGGGAGCAGCGCGTAAATCAAGGCAACGGTCGCCACAAGGTAACCGCCGACCAATAGCCAGCGCACTCGAAGAATCGACTCGAGCCGGTTGCGGTACCACGACCGCAGATTGTCGAAGAAACCGCCCTGCACTTCGCGTCCCGCCCGCATCATCCACGTGGCCAGCACCGGCACGAGCGTGCTCGACAGCAGATAGGACGCAATCATCGCGAACCCGACGGCGAGCGACAGCGGGACGAACAGTTGCCGGGCGACGCCCGTCATGAACAGCGACGGGATGAACACGGACAACACGCACAACATCGAGAGCAGCCGGGCAGTGATCGTCTTCTGGCACGCATCGAGGACGGCTCGCGCGCGCGACATGCCGGCCGCCAGATGTGTATGGATGTTCTCGATCTCCACGGTCGCTTCATCGACGAGGACGCCCACGGCCAGGGCCAGTCCGCCCAAGGTCATGATGTTGATGGTTTGGCCGGCCACCCAGAGGCAGACCACCGCCGACACGATCGAGAATGGAATCGTCACCATCACAATCAGGGCGCTGCGAAAATCACGCAGGAAGACCAGCACCATCAGTCCTGTGAGAAACGCACCGAGGAGTGCTTCTCCCGCCAGCCCCGTGAGGGCGCCGGTCACATAGCGGGACTGGTCGAATATCACATCGACGTTGACGTCGTCTGCCACCGCCTGCGCCACATTCCGCATCGCGGGCAATGCCTGGCGGACGCTGCGGATGACGTCCAGCGTGGAGGCATCGGCCCGCTTCGTCACCGGCATGTAGACCGTGCGCTTGCCGTCGACGTGCGCGAAGCCGACGACGATGTCGGCGGTGTCGGTGATCGTGCCGACGTCCCGCAGATAGACGGTTGGGCCGGTGCCGATGCGGAGCGGCGCGTCGAGCAGTTCCTGGATGTTGCCGCCGAGCGTCGCGTTGGTCGACGCGATGCGAATCAGGTCGCCGGTGCGGACGTTGCCGGACGGCAGCACCGAGGTGGCCCGGTTCACCGCGAAGACAACCTCGTCCGGGGAGAGCCGGTACTGCCGGAGTTTTTCCGGGTCCACCCGTACCACGATCGTCCGCTGGCTTCCTCCAAACGGCGGCGGCGCCGAGACTCCCGGCAGCGTGGCAAAAATTGGCCGGACGCTATTGAGCGCGATGTTCTGCATCTCCGCCACGCTCTGAGTCGCGCTCGAGAAGACCAGTTGCGCGACCGGCACGCTGCCGGCATCGAACCGCATGATGAACGGCGGAACGGCGCCGGTCGGCATGAAGGCACGCGCTCGATTCACGTATCCGACCACCTCGGCCATCGCCTGGCTCATGTCGGTCTCGGGGTGAAACACCAGCTTCATCAGCGCGATGCCTTGAATGTTCTTGGACTCGACGTGCTCGATGCCGGTGATATAGAGGAAGTGATACTCGTAGTAGTAGGTCAGGTACCCTTCCATCTGTGACGGATCCATCCCGCCGTAGGGCTGCGCCACATAGACGGCAGGCGCGCCGAGCTTCGGGAAGATGTCGACCTTCATCTGCTGGACGGCCATGATCGACGTCAGCGCGACGGACATGACGGCCACGAGAATCGTGATCGGCCGCCGCATGGCCATGAACACTAACCACATGGACTGACTCCTGCATTTGGTTATCTGGTTATCTGGTTATTTGGTCATTGACTGTTTAATCTAGCAATCAATAACCAGATAACCAGATAACCAAATGACCAGATGCTTACGGTCGCTGTGTCTTCTCGAGAAACGGCGCGAGGTCTCCGCGTGCCTGTGCTTCTGCCAGCAGCGCCCTCCACACAGCGAGACGCGCGACGGCATCGTCGGCTTCGGCCTGCGCCAGCAGGCGCTGCGCCTCCGCCACCTCAGTGATGCTCGCCAACCCGTTTTGATAGCGCGCACGGGCCTGGCTTTCGGCGTCGGTGGCCGCGCGGCGCTCCGCCGGCGTGTTCTGCGCGATCTCCAGGGCCGCCTTCATCAAGGCGCGTGCCCTCGCATTCTGCATCGTCAGACCCTGAATCGTCTGGTCGTATCGCGCGCGCTCGGCCAGCTCGTTTTGAAGCTCGACGCGCTTTCGCGCTCTCACGCTGAACACATCAAAGGCGGGAAAGGTGACCGACGCCCCCACGGCCCAGTTCGGCACCTGCAGCCACAGACCGTCGCTCGGCAGCGGCTGTCCGGGGACCTCGGCGCCGCTGCCGCGGCCGGCGACGGCCGACTGAAAACTCACATGTGGAAAGTACGACCGATCCAGCGCGCGCTCGCGCGCCCGGAC
>JAHFUI010000196.1 GCA_023265175.1 Acidobacteriota bacterium | reverse complement strand
ACGATCAACGACAGCGAGGCGATCATGGAGTACGCCTGCCACGAAGGCAACTACCCGATCAGCAACATATTGAGCGGCGCCCGCGCAGACGAGAAAGCTGGCGCCGAAACCGCAAAGAGCAGATAAGCGCCTCGTTGTATCTCGCGATCAGAAGGTCGCGAACCCAGGGACACGACACGGAGCCGGCGGGAACTCGGTTGAAACGGAGACAGACCGATGCGCCCACTCATCAGATGTGCGATCGTGCTCGCATGCGTCCTGGTTCCGGCCCTGGCACGGGCCCAGGCGTCCATCGCCGGTGTCGTCAAGGACTCGTCCGGTGCGGTGTTGCCGGGGGTCACCGTCGAAGCGTCGAGTCCTGAGTTGATTGAGCGAGTGCGGTCAGCCGTCACCAGCGGAACCGGCCAGTACCGCATCGAGAATCTTCGGCCGGGCCTCTACGCCGTCACGTTTACCCTCGCAGGATTCAGCACGGTCAAACGCGAAGACATCGAGCTGACCGGTTCGTTTACGGCCACGGTGAACGTCGACATGCGCGTCGGCACGGTCGCGGAAACGATCACCGTCACCGGCGAGACTCCTGTCGTCGATGTTCAGAGCTCCAAGCGCCAGCAGACGCTGACGAGCGACGTCATCGCCGCGATTCCCACCGCGCGGGTGTACCACAGCATCATGAACCTGGTGCCGGGCGTCAACACGTCAGGGACCCAGGATGTCGGCGGGCTCGCAGGTCCGTCAGTCATCGTGTTCGCCATTCATGGCGGCCGCCTGAGCGAGGGGCGTCTCCAGGTCGATGGGTTGTCGGTCGGAGCGGCCGTTGGCGGCAGCGGCACCTCGTTCTATGTCGTGGATATCGGCAACAGCCAGGAAGTGACATTCAGCACTTCCGGCGGCCTGGGCGAAGCCGAAACCGGCGGGCCGGTGATGAACGTCGTGCCGCGCCAGGGTGGCAACGGCATCAAAGGCACCTTCTTCGGCAACTACGCGAACGGGTCGATGCAGTCCAGCAACTACACCGATGCGCTGAAGGCCGCCGGCCTGCTTGGGCCGAATCAGTTGCAGAGAATCTGGGACGTCAATGCCTCGTTCGGCGGCCCCATCCGCAAAGACAGAGTGTGGTACTACGTCGGCGGCCGCACGCAGGGCAATCGCAAGCTGGTCGAGGGGATGTACTACAACAAGAACGCCGGCGATCCGACCAGGTGGACCTACGAGCGCGACCTCTCGCGTCAGGCGACCGACGACGGAACATGGAAGAACGTGAGCTTGCGCCTGACGCTGCAGGCCACGCCGCGCAACAAGATCAACCTGTTCTGGGACGAGCAGGATCTGTGCATTTCGTGCGTCGGCGGCGGCACCGCCACCACATCACCGGAGGCGGCAACCGAGACCATTGGCCGACCGCAGCGCGCGCAGCAGGTCACCTGGACGTCGCCGCTCACGAACCGCTTGCTGCTTGAGGCCGGGTTTGGAACGGTCCTGATCCGGTACGGCGGTCTGGAGCGCGCCGGGAACAACCGCGATCTGATTCGGGTGGTGGAACAGAACGGCATCATCCCGAATCTGACCTACCGGGCGCAGAACTGGTCGCGGCCGTGGAGCGGGACGTACGCCTGGCGAGCCTCGGCGTCCTACATCACCGGCGCCCACAGCGTGAAGGTCGGCTACTGGGGCTCTTTGTACGATGCGTGGATCCTCAACTTCACGAACAACGCCAGACTCCAATACCGGTTCAGCAACGGCCAGCCGAATCAGCTGACGATGTCCGGCAATCCGTTTCTGACGGTCAATTGGGCCACGCCGTCCGCGATCTACGCGCAGGACCAGTCGACGTTCGGCCGACTGACGCTGCAGGGCGGCATACGGTTCGACTACGCGTCGAGCTCGTACCCCGGCCAACAGATCGGTCCGGAGAAGTTCATTCCGGTGGCGATCGCCTTTCCGGCGACCAGCGGGACGGCCTTCAAAGACGTCACGCCGCGGATTGGAGCTGCCTACGACCTGTTTGGGAGCGGGAAGACGGCGATCAAGGTGAGCCTGGGCAAGTATCTGGAGGCGTCGAGCGCGGCCGGCACTTACACGGCGCTCAATCCGATCAACCGCGTGGCTACCAGCACGACGCGGTCGTGGACCGACGGCAACGGCAATTTCACGCCTGACTGCGATCTCCTGAACCCGGCGGCGCAGGATAACCGCGCACGGGGTGGTGATTTCTGCGGGGCCTGGTCGAATCAGAGCTTCGGCAAGGCCTCGTTTGATACGAACTACGATCCCGCCATCACGCAGGGCTGGGGAGTGCGCCCCTACAACTGGGATCTCGGGGTGTCCGTGCAGCACGAAGTCATCCCACGCTTGTCGGCCACCGTCGGCTACTTCCGGCGCATCTACGGCAACTTTCTGGTGACCGACAACCTCGCCGTGGAGCCGTCGGATTACACGACGTTCAGCATTCCGATCCCTGGCGATGCGCGGCTGCCCGGCGGGGGCGGTACCGTGCTCACTGGCCTCTATGACGTCAGCTCCACGAAGTTCGGCCAAATCAACAACCTCGTGACCGCTTCGAGCAATTACGGGACGCAGACCGAGCGGTGGAACGGCGTGGATTTCAACCTCGACGCGCGGCTGCGAAACAGCCTGACGGTTCAGGGAGGCTTCAGCACGGGGCAAACGGTGACGGACAACTGCGAGATCAGGGCGAAGCTGCCGGAATCCGCCAGTGTGAACCCGTACTGTCACGTCGCGGCAGGCTTCCTCACGCAGTTCAGAGGCCTCGGCTCATACACGATCCCGAAGGTGGACCTTCGCGTCAGCGCGACGTTCCAGAGCAAGCCCGGGGCTCAGCTCGCAGCGAACTACGTCGCGACCAACGCCGTCGTGGCGCCCTCACTCGGGCGGAGCCTTTCCGGGGGAGCCAACAACGTGACCGTGAACCTTGTCGTGCCCGGCGCGCTCTATGGCGATCGGATCAACCAGCTCGACTTCCGCGTGGCCAAGATCCTGAGATTCGGCCGGACGCGCGCCCAGGTTGGCGTGGATCTCTACAACGCGTTGAACTCGAGCGCCGTTCAAACCTACAGCCAGACGCTTGGTACGGCGTACCTGACGCCCACGCTGGTACTGCCGGCGCGTTTCGCGAAGATCAGCGCGCAAGTCGACTTTTAGGACGGGTCCTTAGCGCCCCTCGCAGAATCAACGCGTGGGACGCGGTTGCTCGCGTCATTCTCCAAAGAAGGGCTACACGGACCTGTGGGTGACGGGCAGCCGGGAGATTCCGCAGATCGTCTGATGCGGTAAGCTTACCGCCGTGGCACTCATCACTCCAGTCATCGCGCGCTGGATCCAGGACGGACTCCAGGATCCGGAAGGCTTCTGGGAGCGCGCGGCGGACGAGCTGCCCTGGTTTCGGCGCTGGGACAAGGTCTTCGAGTGGAACGCCCCGACGTTCCGCTGGTTCATCGGCGCCGAGACCAATCTCGCGTATAACGCGCTGGATCGTCATGTGACCGCCGGGCGGGGCGGTCACGGCGCGCTCATCTACTTCAACGAGCGCGGCGAGCGCGCGGTCTTCACCTACGCGCAACTGCTGTACGAAGTAAGTCGCGTGGCGGCGGCACTGAGAGCCCACGGCGTCCGCAAGGGCGATCGGCTGACGATCTACATGCCGCCGTGCCCGGAAGCGATCGTGCTGATGCTAGCGACCGTGCGCATCGGGGCAATCCACTCGGTCATCTTTGCGGGGTTCGGCGCGAAGGCGGTCGCCGATCGCATCCAGGCGAGCGGATCGCGGCTCGTGTTCACGGCTGACGCGACGTACCGAAAAGGCAAGAACGTCCGCCTGAAGGAAATCGTCGACGAAGCGCTCGAATCGCTCGACGAGTCGAACAGCCCGTCCGAGGCAGTGTCTGGCTTCACCCGGACCAATTCGACCGTTGAACGCGTCATCGTCCTCCAGCGGACCGGCGTGCCGGCGCCGATGCGTCCTGGACGCGATATCACCTGGGACGACTTCGTCCGCCAATCGGCCGGTCACGACGGCAGCTTCGTTCGGATGGAAGCGAACGAGCCCGCGTACATTCTCGCGACTTCCGGCACGACCGCCAAACCAAAGCTGGCGATTCACACGCATGGCGGCTATCAGGTTCACATCTTCGGCATGGGACGCTGGTGCTTCGGCTTGAAACCCTCGGACGTCTGGTGGGCCACGTCGGACATCGGCTGGATCGTCGGCCACAGCTACATGGTGTACGCGCCGCTGATCACGGGCTGCACGACGGTCGTGTTCGAGGGCGCGCTGGATTACCCGCACGCCGAATCCAACTGGCGCGTCGCGATGGAGCAGTTCGGCGTCACGGGCGTCTTCACGTCACCGACGGCCATCCGGACCCTGATGAAGTACGGCGACGAGCCGCTAGGCCGCGTGGATCACTCGCGGCTCGAGCGCGTCGTGTGCGCGGGGGAGGTGCTCAATCCCGCGGCGTTGGAGTGGCTGCAGGACACGGTGCTCGACGGTCGCGTGCCCGTGATCGATCACATGTGGCAGACCGAGACCGGCGGCCCGGTGTTCGGGAACCCGTACGGAATCGCGATGCTGCCCATCAAGCCGGGCTCGGCGACGATCCCGCTGCCGGGCATCGACGCGGCGGTGCTGACGCCAGAAGGCGAGCCCTGCGCGCCGGGCGAGAAGGGGATCATGGTGCTGAAGCGGCCGTTCCCCGGCCTGATCGCGGCGCTCTGGGGCGAGCCCGAGCGGTACGGCCGCGACTACTGGGAGAAGATTCCGGGCGTGTACTACACGGGCGATTCGGCGCACATCGACGAGGACGGCTACGTCTGGTTCGCGGGGCGGTCCGACGAGATCATCAAGATTGCCGGCCATCGGATCGGCACCATCGAGGTGGAGAGCGCGTTCCTCAAGCATCCCTCGGTCGCGGAGTGCGGCGTCATCGGCCGGCCCGACGAGACGCGAGGTGAAGTGATTTCGGCGTTCGTGCTGCTGAAGAATGATCAGTCGCCATCGCAGGAACTGCGGCGGGCGCTCTTGCAGACGGTCCGCAGGGAGATGGGACCGGTCGCCGTCATCGGCGAGCTCAACTTCGTCAGCATGCTGCCGAAAACGCGAAGCGGGAAGATCATGCGCCGCGTGCTGAAGGCGGTCGTCCTCGATCGCGATCCCGGCGACATCACGACGATCGAGGACGAAGGCTCGGTCGACGAGGCGCGACAGGCGTGGCAGCAGATCAAGTCGGAGATCTCGTCGAGCGGCGAGCCTGGTTAGCCACACTGATTTGCCTTTGTGTCCTTCGTGTCCTTTGTGGTGAATAAGCGCCGCTAGTGCGCGAATCGGTGGGGTTTCACGATGACAACATTCCAGGCCTATCGGGTCTTCGACGACGGCGGCAGGATTCACGGCAGGATCGTGCAGTTGTCACTGGACGATGTGAGCGCCGGCGAGGTGGTGATCAGGGCCGCCTATTCGGGCGTGAACTACAAGGACGCGCTGGCGGCGACCGGGAGCGCGAAGATCCTGCGGAAGTTTCCGCTGATTGCCGGCATCGACGTGGCTGGCACCGTGGAATCGAGCGCCGACGCGCGATTTCACGAAGGCGATCAGGTCCTCGTGACCGGGTACGACCTCGGCGTCGCGCACGACGGCGGATACGCCGGGTACGTGCGGGTCCCCGGCGACTGGGTGGTGCCGGTGCCGGCCGGCCTCACCGCGTTCGACGTGATGGCGATCGGCACGGCCGGTTTCACGGCGGGGCTCTCGGTCGTGCAGCTCGAGCGAAACGGCCTCACGCCCGGCCCCGCTCCCGTCATCGTCACCGGCGCGACGGGCGGCGTCGGCAGCCTCGGCGTGCAGTGTCTGACGAAGCTGGGGTATCAGGTCACCGCGCTGACGGGAAAAGACAGCGAGCACGAGTACCTGCGTTCGCTTGGGGCCCGCGACGTGCTGCCACGATCCGCCGTGCAACCGGCGACACGTCCGATCGAGAAAGCGACGTGGGCGGGCGCCATCGATCCCGTCGGCGGCGAGACGCTTGCCTGGCTGACCCGCACCATGATGTATGGCGGCTCCATCGCCGCGTCGGGGCTGACCGGCGGCACGGATCTCCACATGACGGTGATCCCGTTCATCCTCAGGGGCGTGAAACTGCTGGGGATCGACTCGGTGATGTGTCCGATGGATCTGCGGCGCGACGTGTGGCGCCGGCTCGCGACCGACATGAAGCCGGCGAAGCTCACGGCATCGGCGAGGGAGATCGGCCTGGCCGATCTCCCGGAGGCGTTCGAGACGTTGTTGAAGGGTGCGGCGCGAGGTCGGTTCGTCGTGAAGCTTTGAACGTTGTACTTTGAACTTTGAACTTTAGACTTTGAACTTCCACTATGGTGGCCCTGCCGGCCCTCTGATGTGCTTGCTGTCCTGCTCGTTTTCCTGGCAGATGTATTCCATCAGCTCTTCATTCGGCCGGAGCCGTGCCGTGAAGCTGACCGTGAACGGCTTCGTGTAGGCGCCCGGATCGTCGATCGTCACCTCGCTGACGAGCGTGCCCAAGTCCTTGCGCGTCCAGCGCTCGATTGTGTGCAGTTTCTCGGTGTGCGGATGGCCGCGGAAGTCGAACCAGAACTTGTCGTTGAACCCGACGGTGTCGATGACGAGCGTGTCGCCTTCATACCAGCCAATCGAGTGGCCGTACCAGGTCGGATCCGGATCGGCCGGATGCTTGCGGCCGTCCATGAACACCTGCCGGTAGCTGTGGATGTTTCCCTCGAACAGGAAGAAGATGTGCGTCGCTTTCTTGTGCGTCGGGGTCTGAACGAGCCGCCACGGGTAGGGTGCGAATCGTGGCACGCCGGTCGGCAGGCAGTTCGCTTCCGGATCGTCCTTCGACTGCCGCGACTCGAAAATCTTCTTGCCGTCGGCTGAGAGCGGAATCGCCTCGCCTTTCGGCATGCCCTGGGCCAGATCGCCGACCGGGCCACCGCCTTGCCAGACGCCGGACAAATCGATCGTGCCATCCGGGAGCCGCGGCGCGAGGCCTTGCGGTACGGCGGGGCCGCGTCCGCGTCCGTTTTGCAAGCCGCCGCTGCCGGCCGGCGACGTCGCCGCGGCGGGATTATTCCCGCCGGTCGTGGTCTCTGGTCCCGGAGAGGGACGTTGCTGCTGCGCCGCCAGCGCCATCACGCTGATCGTGACGGCGATGACCGAAAAGCTGAACAGGCGCTTTCGCACGGGTGACCTCCTTCGTCTGGATCCGGACGCTACTGTGGCGCCTGGTCGCCACCAGACGATCCCGCGAACACGCGGCGGCCGTCGGCCAGTTTGACCACGCGGGCGTTGGCCATCTTCGAACCGTCCTTGGCCGCCGAGCCTTCCACCGTCACCTCATCGCCGATATTGAGGGTCTTTCTCGTCCAGCCGCTGCGGACGAGCACGTTCGGACTGGCCAGCTCGAAGTTCCAGTTGGTCACCGTGCCTTTGTCATCTGTGACGTCGATATAGAAGCGGGAGTGAGGATTCGTCCATTCGACTTTCGTGACGATGCCTTTCAGGGACACCGGCTTGGTCGAGTCGTACTCGGCCGCGAACGAGTGATGCGCGAGCATGGGTGCTGTCGGCACCAGAAGTCCGACAGTTGCCACCAACACAGCCAGCTTGGCTCTCATCGAACAACCTCCAGAATAGTCGCCGAATCCGCCTCGCATGTTACGCCCGCCGAGTTGCGCCTGTAAAGCCGTAAAGACAGCGCAGAGACTGCGCGCGGCGTCCAAACGGCACACGCCAGCATCGTCCCGATCGTGATCATTCGCCGACCATGGACCATGTTACGCATCTCCTTTCGTGACGGTACCCAGAAGCGGCCATATCAACGGCCAGCGCCGAGCCGCGGCGCGCTTGTGCCATCGCGCCGACGGCCCGTTGCTGTGAGGCCGCGCGCTAGCTACTACCCGGCGCAAAATTCTGTTTGCCGGTTTGATCAGATCTGCCCCAAAAGAATAAACCCGCCGGCACGCGCCCGGCGGGTCAATCTTTGAACGCGGCGACGCGCGGGAGCG
>JAHFUI010000043.1 GCA_023265175.1 Acidobacteriota bacterium | reverse complement strand
CGTGGCTGTTGAAAAAGGCCGAGTGCCCGTACACTCTGCCCGTGCTAAGTAGCTACCTTTCAGGAAAGATGGTCGCGAGCGCAGAAAGGCACATCGGCACGGCCGACTGAACCAAGGACACATATCGCAAAGCGCCGCCGGCTTGTGGCAGCCCGGCGAGATTGCTGACTAACTGCTGCGCGGCGATAGCTGCGCCGACTGAGCCAACCGTTCAGCATGCCAGTCGAGATGATCGGCCATGAAGCTGGAAATGAAATAATAGCTGTGATCATAACCCGGATGCAGCCGTAAGATCAGAGGTATTCCCGCGGCCGCGCATGCCTGGCGCAGCAGTTCGGGTTTGAGCTGGTCGGCTAGGAACGCATCCGCCCCGCCCTGATCAACGAGGAGACCGGGAACGCGGGCGCCGCCTTCGATGAGCTCGACTGCATCGTGCCGTGCCCATGCCGCTTGGTCCTCACCTAGATAGCCGCTGAACGCCTTCTGTCCCCACGGGACCTGCATCGGCGCGACGATCGGAGCGAAGGCAGAGACCGAGCGAAAGCGGTCGGGCAAATTGAGCGCAATCGTCAGCGCACCGTGCCCGCCCATCGAATGTCCCATGATTGCCTGCTGCGCCATGTCCGCCGGAAAATGTGCGGCAACGATCGTCGGCAATTCTTCGGTGACGTAGGACCACATGCGGTAGTTCGCAGCGAACGGCGCCTCCGTCGCATCGACGTAGAAGGCAGCACCCAGCCCGAAGTCCCACGCACCGGCCGGATCGTCGGCCACCCCTTCGCCGCGCGGCGAGGTATCGGGCGCGACGAGGATCAGACCGTGCCGCGCGCAGGCGGCGCGATACTCGCCTTTCTCAGTCACGTTGGCATGCGTGCAGGTAAGCCCGGACAGATACCAGACGACCGGTAGCCGCGTGCCCTCGGTGTGCGGCGGAACGTAGACCGAGAAGCTCATCTCGGTGCCCGTCTCGGCCGACGCATGGCGGTAGACACCCTGCACGCCGCCATGCGCGCAGGCGGTGGAGACGGTTTCTAGCGTCGGCATCATCACATTGTCCTCAGTAGACCACGACCGAGCGGATGCTTTCGCCCGCGTGCATCAGGTCGAAGCCCTTGTTGATATCGTCCAGCGTCAGGACGTGAGTTATCATCGGATCGATTTCAATTCGGCCGTTCATGTACCAATCGACGATCTTCGGTACATCGGTGCGACCCTTGGCGCCACCGAAGGCGGTGCCGCGCCAGTTTCGCCCGGTAACGAGCTGGAAGGGACGCGTGCTGATCTCCTTGCCTGCCTCTGCGACGCCGATCACAATGCTGGTGCCCCACCCACGGTGGCAGGCCTCCAGCGCCTGGCGCATCACGGTCGTGTTACCGGTGCAGTCGAACGTATAGTCTGCACCCCCATCTGTCAGCGCCACCAGATGCGCGACGATGTCGCCGTCCACCGTCTTCGGGTTGACAAAATGCGTCATGCCGAAGCGGCGGCCCCATTCCTCACGATCGGGGTTGATGTCCACGCCCACGATCATGCCCGCGCCCGCCAGCCGCGCGCCCTGCAACACGTTAAGGCCGATCCCGCCAAGCCCGAAGACGATCACCGTATCGCCCACCTGCACCTTCGCTGTGTTGACGACCGCGCCGACCCCCGTCGTCACCCCACAGCCGACGTAGCAGCTCGTCTTGAACGGCGCGTCCTCTCGGATCTTCGCCACTGCGATCTCAGGCAGAACGGTGAAGTTTGAGAAGGTCGAGCAGCCCATGTAATGGAAGATGGGTTTCCCCTTGTAGCTGAAGCGCGTGGTGCCGTCGGGCATCAGCCCCTTGCCCTGCGTCGCGCGGATCGCGGTGCACAGGTTGGTCTTGCCGCTGAGACACGACTTACATTGGCGGCATTCGGGAGTGTAGAGCGGAATGACATGGTCGCCAGGCTTCACGCTGGTGACGCCAGCACCAACCTCGCGCACGATGCCCGCGCCTTCATGGCCCAGCACACTGGGAAACAGACCCTCGCTGTCGAATCCGTCGAGCGTGTAGGCGTCGGTATGGCAGATTCCGGTCGCCATGATCTCGACCAGTACCTCGCCCGCTTTTGGACCCTCAAGGTCCAGCTCAACGATTTCCAGCGGGCGCTTCGCTTCGAAGGCGACGGCAGCACGGGTTTTCATGGTCGTTATCCTTTATGGAATGCGTATCGGTGTCAGGTTGAAGGTCAGGCAACCGGAATGGTTTGAGCCGCCTTGGGTTCGTCGACGGCGGAAAGCCCCAATTGCTTCGCCAGTACCGCGCAGACGATGAGCTGAAGCTGGTGAAACAGCATCAGCGGCAGAATGACGAGGCCGACGCCGGCGGCAGGAAACAGCACACCGGCCATAGGCACCCCCGAAGCGAGGCTCTTCTTGGAGCCGCAGAACAGCAGCACGATCCGATCCTCGCGTGAGAAGCGGAGCGCGCGGCCTGCATGCCAGGTCACGGTCATCACGATCGTCAGCACGGTAGCGCAGACGGAAGCGATCACTAGGAGGTCGGCGCTCGACACACGCGACCACAGCCCCTCCAGCACCGCTGCCCCGAAGGCGGTGTAGACGACCATCAGGATGGAGCCGCGATCCACCGCGGTGACCAGCGCCTTGTGGCGCGTAACGAAACCACCGACGATCGGACGCAGCAGATGGCCGGCGACGAACGGCAGCAGCAGCTGGAACACGATCGTCTGCACGGCACCCCATGACACCGACGTCGCGCCGGTCGAAGTCATCAGCAGCGCGACGAGCAGCGGGGTCGCAAAGATGCCGACTAGATTGGAGAAGGAAGCGCTGCACACCGCGGCCGCGACGTTGCCGCGCGCCATCGCGGTGAAGGCGATCGAGGACTGGACGGTCGAGGGCAGGAGCGAGAGGAACAGCAGGCCGTTCGCCAGCGGCCCGTCAAGTAGATGGAGCCGGGTCGCAAGAAGCCCCAGGGCTGGGAACAGGAGGAAGGTCGTGGCGAGCGTTGCTGCGTGCAGCCGCCAGTGGCGGGCGCCATCGAGGATCGCCTGGCGCGAGAGCTTAGCCCCATGCAGGAAGAAGAGCAGCACGATCGCGGCGGTGGCAATATCACCCGCGATCGCCTGCCACATGCCCCGCGCGGGCAGGAACGACGCGAGCGCGACCGTGCCGAGCAGCATGAGGATGAACGGCTCGAAGAAGGCGAGAAAGGCCCGCACGGTTCAGCTCCCGCGATAGGTCGAATAAGCGAATGGCGAGACGAGGAGCGGCACATGGTAGTGCGCGTCCGCCTCGGCGATCCCGAAGTCGATCGTCACGACATCGAGGAAAGGCGGATCGGGCAATGCAATCCCTCTCGCGCGGAAATAGGCTGCGACGGAGAATCTTAGGCTGTAGACCCCTGCGGCGATCGAAAGCGTTCGCAGGCCGGCACAGCGGCCATCTGCGTCGGTCTCGCCTGAGAAAAGTGTCAGATCGCCCCTCGCGAGCTTCAGCGTGACCCCCGCTGCCGGTATGCCGGCGCTCGTGTCGAGGACATGCGTTGAGAGGCTCATGCCGCCGCCTCGATACGCGGCCAGCGTCCGACGAACTCCGGCTCGGCATAGCCGAGATAGTCGGCGACGATCGCCTCCTGATCGTCGAGGAACAGCTGATCGGCGATCCCGCGGATCAGGCGAGGCAGCGCCTGCTTCAAACCCGAGAGCGCCGAGGCGGACAGACCGAAGCTGATGAGGCCGGAATAGTTGAAGGCGAACAGGCCATGGAGCCGATCGGTCGCCTCGGGCTTGTTCGGCAGCAGCTCGAACCCGGGGCCTAGATAGGGATGAGCGTCAACGACTGCGCTATGCTCTCCCTCGGGCGGCGTGTAGCGATCGGACCAGCGCAGGATGTCGGTGGCCACGTCCCGAAGTTCGGGCCGAAGCGCGGGGTCGGTCGTGAGCCCCGTCGACAGTACCAGGAAATCGAACGTCTCCTTGCCCTTTGGCGTGGTCACGACCACGCCCGCTTCCGTGTCCTCGACATCGAGCCACGGAGACTCGAGATGTAGGTGAAAGCCGGGCCAGGCGGCGGCACGCTCGAACGTATCGTTGGTGGGCGGCTGGTTGCGCTCGAAAAAGCTCACCATCATTCGATACTTCACCGCATCGGGTAGCGCGGGAAAACGCGCGATCAGCCCGGACGTCTCCATGAATCGGATCGGATTGACGGTCGGCAGTTGTGCGCGCCGCACGAACACGTGGACCTGATCAGCGCCAAGCTCGAGCGCGTGTTGCGCATTGTCGAACGCCGATGCGCCGCCGCCTAGGATGGCGATGCGACGGCCTTTCAGCCCTGCATAGTCGATCGCCTGGGAAGTATGGGCGTAACGGCTGGCGGGAAGCCGGTTCCCGACCAGTGACGGCGTGTGCCACTGACCGCCGCCCTGGATGCCGGTCGCCAACACGATCTTGCGCGTAAGCAGTGTCTCGCCGCCATTGAGGTGGAGACGGAACAGGCCCTTCTCGATAGGTTCGATCCGATCAAGCCGCGCGTCGTTGCGCACCGGCAGCCGTAACACGCGACGATACCAGCGCAGATAATTCATCCAGTCGCCGCGCGGAATCTTGTCAATCCGTTCCCAGCTCTCCACCCCATGCGCCGCCTCCCAGTAGGAGCGGAACGTCAGCGACGGCACGCCGAAATCGATGGAGGTCAGATGCTTGGGCGTGCGCAGCGTCACCATCCGGGCATAGGTGTCCCACGGCCCCTCGCGGCCGGCAGGGTTCTCATCAAGGACGATGATGTTCGAGATGCGCTCGCGCAGCAGGCCAAACGCGGTAGCGAGGCCGCTCTGACCGCCGCCTACGACGACCACGTCGTAGACATGGCCATCTTCTCGCTCGGTCGGTCGCAGCCAGTCCGAACCGCCGAAGCCGAGACAAGCCAGGTCGTGAGCGACCCTCTCCTCATGTCGTTCGAGTGTCATGCCAAATCCTCCAGCCGAAGCCGCACGATCGCGCCGATTTCTGCAATGGCGCTCTCGATCTCCGTGTCGCGATCGTTGCTAAGCCGCCGGCGCATTGCAGCAAGGATGCCCGCCTTGTCGGTGCGCCGGACGCAGATGATGAACGGGAAGCCGAACCGGTCGCGATAGGCGCGGTTCAGCGCATGAAAATCCTCAAATTCGACCGGTGACAGCCGATCAAGCCCGGCCGACGCCTGCTCCGCCGCCGACGCATCGGTCAGCGTCCGGTCGATAGCGGCCTTGCCGGCTAGTTCTGGGTGGGCGCGGATGAGGGCGATCCGATCCTCCGGTGACGCCTTGTCGACGACCGCCATGAGGCCTGCATGGAGATCGCCGAGCGGGAGCCGCTCGGCGGCGCGCTCGACCACCCACGGCGAATGCTCGAAAAGCGCGCCGTAGCGCGCGACGAACCCCTCCGGATCGGTTTCCCAAGTCGTATCGGTCGTCATGAATGCTGCCCTTCAAGGGAGACGTGCGCCGATACCACCTTCCAGCCGTCGGCGAAGCGCACCCAGCTTTGCGACTGGCGACCGCGCACGGACGCGCCGTCGCGGAAGAACTCGGCATCTGCGGTGGCGAAATCCCGACCATAGGTGTGGACCGCAATCCGGCCGAGCCGACGCTGCGGCGATCCGCCACGCCCTTTGCGGAAGGCGCGGATCTCGTCGGCGCCGTACAGCACCTCGCCGACGCCGTAGCGGACGGTCGAGGGCGCGTCGTGGAAGAGCGCGTCCATCGCCGGCACGTCGTCCGCCATCAGCGCCGCCTCATAGGCATGGAAGGCGGCGGTTACCTCGGCAACCACCTTGGGATCGTCGATCGTCATGCCGGATGCACCTCGTTCCAATGGTGGGCGATATCAACGCGCCGGCAAATCCAGGCGTCACCGCTCGCGATGACGTGGTCGACAAAGCGGGCGACGGCGCGGGCACGGGCAGGCCGCCCGGCAATTCGGCCGTGCAGCCCGACGGACATCATCCGTCCGCCTTCCTCGCGGAGCTGGTCGAACGTGTCGCTCAGGTAGCGGAAAAACTGGTCGCCTTCGGTGAAGCCGTTCAGGGCCACCATCTTCATGTCGTTGGCATCGAGGGAATAAGGAATGACGAGCTGGCCGTGCGCGTTGCGGTAGGGCAGATCGTCGGCATAGCTGTCGGCGTCGTAGAGGAAGCCGCCTTCCTCGGCGGCGAGCCGCGCGGTGTTAGGTGAGGTGCGGCCTTGGTACCAGCCGAGCGGGCGTGCGCCGGTCAGCCGCGTGTGAAGCGCGACCGCTTCTGCGATGTGCTCGCGCTCGACGGATTCGGGAACGGACTGGTAATCGATCCAGCGCAAGCCGTGGCTCGCGATCTCCCAACCGGCTGTCATCATGGCTTCGACAGCCGCCGGATTCGCCTCCATCGCCCTGGCGACGCCGAATACAGTGAGCGGCAGCCGACGTTCGGTAAAGAGCCGGTACAGCCGCCAAAATCCGGCGCGGCCACCGTATTCGTAGAGGCTCTCCATCGCCATCGCACGAGCGGGATGCGAGGGCGCCCCGACCATGTCGGAGAGAAAGGCTTCGGAGCCGCGATCGCCGTTGAGGACGCTGTTCTCGGCGCCTTCCTCGTAGTTGACGACGAACTGGACCGCGACGCGCGCACCGCCGGGCCAGCAGGGATCGGGCGGCGCCGCACCATAGCCGACGAGATCGCGGTTCACCGGGTGGCGTCCCACGCGGCAAGCGCAGCCGGCACCGCCTCACCTGCGGGAAGGACGACGCCTTCGGCACGCAACACCGCCTCCAGCGCGGCGAGCGTCAGCAGAACCTTGTGCTTCATCGCGTTGTAGCCCATCGCGCCGAACCGCCAGACCTTGCCGGCAAGCGGACCGAACGCGGTGCCGATCTCGATCTCGAAATCCTCGCGCATTCGGCGCCGGACCGTTTCCGCGTCCACCCCGTTGGGGATGAAGGCGGCGGTGACGTTGGTCATGCGATAGCGATCGTCGCCGAACACGGTAAGACCCATCGCGCGCAGGCCGGCGGTCATGGCGGCGCCGGACGCGCGGTGACGCGCGTAGCGAGCCTCGACGCCTTCCTGAAGCATGATCCGGGCGCATTCCCGCGAGCCGTAGAGCATGGTGGTCGCCTCGGTATGGTGGTTGAGGCGCTTCTCCGACCAATAGTCCATCACCATCGCCAGATCGAAATAGTTGGACCCTATCCGGAGGCCGTCCCCATCGTCGATATCGTCGCGGCGGATGCCGCGTTCGACATGCTTGCGGCGCTGGATGTGGGTCGCCGCCCGGTCCGAAATCGTGATCGGGGCCGAGCCGGATGGTCCGCCGAGGCACTTCTGCAAGCCGCCGGTGACGACGTCGACGCCCCAGCGATCGGCGGCGATCTCCATGCCACCAATCGTAGCGGTCGCGTCGACGTAGGAGAGCGCGCCTGCCGCGGCACACAGTGCGCCGAACCCGTCGAGCGGCTGCGCCATCGTTGTCGAAGTGTCACCATGGATCGTCGCAACCAGTTTCGGTCCGTACCGCTCGATTGCGGCAGCGACCGCGTCGAGCGGCACAGTCTCACCCCAAGGTGCTTCCACCGTCTCGATGCGCGCGCCGATCCGGCCGAGGATCTCCGTCAGAAGCAACCCGAACCGACCGAAATTGACCACCAGCACGGTGTCGCCGGGCGCCACCAGACTGACCAGCGCTGCCTCGATGCCGGCTCGCGCAGTGCCGTCGACGAGGAAGGTCCAGCGGTTATTCGTCCCGAATACCGGTCGGTAGAGCGCCATCACCTCGTTCATGTAAGCGGTCATTTCGGGATCGAACTGGCCGAGCAGGTCGGCCGACATCGCGCGTAGCACGCGCGGATGGGCGTTGACCGGGCCCGGGCCCATCAACAGCCGCTGTGGGGGATCGATCTCGCCGAAGGTCTCAATCACGGACGGTCGCTCCCAGTTTGTCGATGAACCCGCGCATGACGCGCAAGGCGATCTCGCAGTCGTTGGCCGAAACCCGCTCGGCCGGATTGTGGCTGATGCCGCCTTCGCACCGGATGAACAGCATTGCCGTCGGACAGAGCGAGGCCAGGATCATCGCGTCGTGCCCGGCGCCCGAGACGAGGCGGAACGGCGAGACGCCCGCATCGTCGATTGCGGCATCCATCAGCGCCATCAGCGCAGGATCGCAGGGACTGGCCGGCAGGTCCTGGAGCAGGCGGCAGATATAGCGGACGCCGCGTTCCCGCGCGATCGCCTCGAATCCGCTACGGATGGTCAGTGCCGCGGCATCTCGGCCCGCGTCGCTTGCAGCGCGGACATCGAGCGTGAAGCGCACCTCGCCGGGCACGACGTTGGCGGCGCCGGGATACACCTCGATCGAGCCGACCGTGGCGACGAGATCGGCGTCGCCTGCCCGGGCGACCTCTTCTGCCTTCGAGATCATCGCAGCCGCGGCAGACAGGGCGTCGCGGCGCAGGGCCATCGACGTGGTCCCGGCATGGCCCGCGCGGCCCGTGACGGTGATCGCATAGCGTAGCTGAGCGGCAATGCCCGTCACCGTGCCTACGCCAAGTGCCTCGGCCTCCAGCACCGGTCCCTGCTCGATATGTGCTTCCAGATAGGCCAGTGCCGCGCCGTGCCGTGCCGAGGCGAAGCCGCTCACCGACAGGCCGTTCAAGGCCAGCGCGTCCTCCAGCGATATGCCGGCAGCGTCACGCAGGTCCAGCGTGGCCGGGTCGAGCGTGCCTGCCACGGCGCGGCTCGTCAGCATCGCTGCGGGAAAGCGCGAGCCTTCCTCGTCGCCGAACGCATAGACCTCGATCGGGAACGACATCCGTCGTTCTTCGGCGTGGAGCGCGGCAACGCACTCGACGCCGAGCATGATACCGAGCGGCCCATCGTAGCGACCGGCATCCCGCACGCTGTCGAGGTGGCTGCCTATCAAGAGCGGCGGCCCGTCGCGCTCGCCCTCGTAGCGGCCCACGAGATTGCCGGCCGGGTCGACCCGCACGCTCATGCCCGCTTCCTCCATCCAAGCGGCAAGGCATCGCTGGGCACTGGCGTACGCAGGGGACAGATAGCCGCGATACAAGCCCCCTTCCATGTCAGTATAAGGTGCGACACCAAGCGCGTCGCACCGCGCAAGCGCGCGGGATCCGCCGCTCACCATGCCGCTACCGCGCCATCGCTGCGTGGATCGGTCGCGCCTTCGAGCATGCCGGTCGGGTGACGCACGATCGCGCCGGCATGTCCCATCACGCCGGTGAATGGCGGCAGCAGTTCGACTTGATGCCCCGCCGCCGCGAGCGCTGCGACGAGCGCGGGGTCGAAGCGAGACTCCAGCTTGAGCGACGTGCTTTCCTCGCCCCAGGTTCGGCCGAGCAGCCAGCGCGGCCGCGTCACCGCCTCCTGCAGCGGCACACCGAAGCGCGCGTAGCGCGAGAACAAAGCTGCCTGTGTCTGCGGCTGACCCTCGCCGCCCATCGTGCCGTAGGCCATGATCCGGCCGTCATCGAAGCGGGCAAGCGCGGGGTTGAGAGTGTGGAAGGGCTTGCGGCCAGGTTTCAGCGCGTTCCAGCCGTCGAAGGCAAGCCGGAAGCTGGCGCCCCGGTTCTGCCAGATGACCCCCGTCTGCGGCAGAACCAGCCCTGAGCCGAACTCGAAATAGGTCGACTGGATGCAGCTGACCACCTGCCCGCGCGCGTCAGCTGCTGCGAACCATACGGTGTCGCCGTCCGCCGGCACGTGCGGCCACGGCAGGGCTCGCGACGGGTCAATGCCTGCCGCCAGGCGATTGAGCACGTCCGCATCGTCGAGCAACGCCTGAGGGTCGATCGCCATATAGGCCGGATCGCCGACATGAGCGTCGCGCACGAGGAACGCCTGCTTGGTCGCTTCAACTAGGCCGTGAAGATGGGCGAAACTCTCGGCCGCCGTGACGGACAGGCGGTCGAACAGTGCCAGGATCAGCAGCGAAGCGAGCCCTTGGGTGGGCGGCGTCAGGTTGAACAGGGTTGCGCCCGCCACTTCAGCGGACAGCGGCGTCGGGCGGGTTGCCCGGTGACGTGCGAGATCATCGACGGAGATAAGCGCGCCAAGCTGTTCCAGATCACCTGCGATCGACCGCGCGAGATGGCCCTCGTAGAAGTCCCGGCAGCCACGCGCCGCGAGCTGCGACAGTGTGGCGGCGAGCGCGGGTTGACGCAGGATATCGCCTTCGGCGAGCGGACGCCCGTTCGCCTCGAAGATCGCGGCGAAGGCGCCGGGAAGATCGCGCAGTTCGGGTCCTTTGGCCGAGGCTATTTCGGCGCCGCCCTTGGTGACGACGATCCCGGCCTCGGCATGGTGGATCGCGTCGCGCAGCAAGCGGGAAAGAGGCAGAGTTCCGGTGTCGCTATCCAACGCGGCTTCCCATCCGGAAACTGTTCCCGCGACCGTATTTGCGGCCAGTGGGCCGCGCCACGGGATCGCGGACAGGCCCTCGTACCGCGCGAGAGTGGCGGCCTCCGCCGCCCCGCCACAGGCGTCGATTGCGTGCATCCGGCCGTCTGGTTCGGCGATGAGCCAGAAACCGTCGCCACCGATGCCGGTCATGTGCGGATAGACCACCGCCAGCGCCGCGGCGACGGCGACCGCCGCCTCTACTGCGGTGCCGCCGTCCTTCAGCACGTCGAGCCCGGCTTGGCTCGCCAGATGGTGGGGCGCGGTCACCATGCCGCGCAGGCTGCGGGGGGTGTGGATCACGCGGCCAGCCCGGGAGTAAGGGGAGTCGCGGCGACATGGCCGGATGCCACCAAGAGCGCGGCGGCCTGGAACACCTTGGCCTCGCCCCATGGCGGCCCGATAATCTGCACGCCGATCGGCAGCCCCGGCAGGTGCACCGGCGCGGCGATCACCGGCAGGCCTATGAAGCTGATCGGCTGAGTGTAGAGCCCGAGGTTCGCGCGCACCGGCACCTCACGACCGCCGATCTCGATGGTCGCCTCTCCAATACGCGGGGCGGAACAGGGTGTGGCGGGTGCGATCAGCACGTCGAAGTGGTGGAACAGCGCAAGTGCTTCCTCCAGCACCCGGCGCCGTACGCGTCGTACGCGGAAGGCCAGTTCGGCAGGCAGGAGCAGCCCGGCGAGAAGCCGGTCACGGACGGCCGGATCGAAATCCAACGGGCGGGTGCGCAGCTTCTCGCCATGCAGGCTGGCACCCGCCATGCCAGTCAGGCAGAACGCAGCGGAGCGCGCCGCCGCGGCGCCTTCGAATACTGCGCTGCCCGCATCCCCGAATGCGGATGCCACGTGATCAACCGCTGCAAGCGCCTGCTCCGTCGCTCCTTCCTGGAACCAGCCTTGCAACACGCCGGCGCGCAGCGGCGGCAGCCGGCGGTCGATGAGGTCGCTGACAAGTTCGTCCTTGCGCCCGGCGCAGGCCGGATCGCGCGGATCGACACCCTGGAGGAAGTCATAGACCGCGGCAAGGTCGCCGAGATCACGCGCGAACGGCCCGATATGGTCGAGGTCGGCAACGAAAGGAAAGGTGCCAGCGCGCGACAGACGCCCGAACGTCGGCTTCAGACCGAACACGCCGCACAGCGACGCCGGCACCCGGATCGAACCATTCGTATCCGATCCCAAAGCCACCGGCACGATGCCCGCTGCGACCGCAGCGGCCGAACCACCCGACGAGCCACCAGCTATGCGAGCCGGATCGTGCGGATTCCGTGTCGGGCCGTAATGGGCGTTTTCCGTGCTGAACCCGTAGGCATACTCGTCCATGTTGGTGATACCAACGAGATTGGCGCCAGCCGCAACCAGTCGTTCGATCGCGGTCGCGTCCGTTTCCGCAGGTGGCAGGTCGCGGTTGATCTTGGACCCCGCCAATGTCGGGCGGCCGACCACGTCGAATAGATCCTTGGCGGCGAAGGGCAGTCCGGCCAGCGGAAAGCGGCGCGGATCGTCGTCGATCCGTTGCGCCGTGCGGCTCGCGCGTTCGTCGAGGGTCGCCGTGAAGCAGTTCAACCCTTCCATGGTGCGGGCACGTTCCAGCACCTCGGTCGCCCAGTTGGCAGCCGAAACGTCGGAGGAGCGTACGTGACCGATCTTGACAAGCGCACTCATGGTCGAAGCATTTCGGCGGGTTCCGCTGCGAAATCGTCCGCCGCGGCAACGATGTCGGCGTGCCCAAGGAACAGGGTCATGTTGGCCCGTACGCCGGCCGCGCATTCGGAGGGAATGACAAGCCCCTGAAGGGAGGCCGCCGCCGAGATGTAATTTGAGGTGCTATCCTGCGACACGAATAATCCCCCGGTAGGCGGCCTGGTTGCAACCTGCACGGAACAGCCTGTTCTCGAAAGCACAGCTTTGCGCTACACCCGATGCCGATATGCGCTCACCCAGTAACAATCCGATGCTATCGCCGCGAAGCCATTGGCGATTATACGAGCAACCGGCGGCATGACCGCTCGACCCGACCGCATCCACAGCCCGATGATCGTCTATTTCGACGCGATCCGCCGGGCAGGCTCGATACGTGAAGCCGCGCGGCGCCTGAACATCGCGTCTTCGGCCGTGAACCGGCAGCTGTTGAAGCTCGAAACCGAGCTTGGCACGCCATTGTTCGAGCGGCTGCCGGGTGGGCTGAGACTCACCAATGCCGGCGCCACGTTTGCACGTCACTCGATCGGCGTACTCCAGGATGCGGAAAGGGTTCGATCCGAACTGGAGGCATTGCAGGGACTGCGGACCGGACACGTCGAACTGGTTGCGGTGGAGGGTTTGAGTTCGGATCTGTTGCCGGATGTTCTTGAGCAGGCACGTGAGAAGTTCCCTCGTGTCACGATTGGCGTAAGCGTCATGGGCTCGACATCGATCCCCGGCGCGCTGATGGCCGGCGACGCGGACCTCGGTGTCGCCTTTTCGCTCGACAAGCATGCGGAGCTTCGACAGGTCTCGAGCGCGGCTTTTTGCGTCGGCGCGGTCATGCGGCCCGATCATCCGCTCGCGGCGGAAACCTCTCTGTCGTTGTCGAAATGCCTGACGCACACACTCATCCTTCCCAAGGCAGACCTTTCGATCCGGCGGATGTTGCTCAGTGCGGCACCTTCGCTGCCGGTGGGCGCGATCGAGACGAGCTCGGTCGAACTTGCCAAGCAACTCACGCTGCGCGGTCTGGGCCTGTCGTTCCAGACGCGGATCGGCATCGAGATCGAGTTGCGCACCCGTGAGTTGGTACACGTCCCCATCACGCAGCCACGCGCACTGCGCAGCGACCTCGGCGTCTATGTCCGGGCAGCACGTAACCCGCCGGTGGCCGTCCACGCCCTCGCCGAGATCATGGCGAGCAAGATCGGCATGCAGGCGGAAGCGACCCGTAAATAGATTAACGCAGAGAGAGTATCTGGGCGAGCGCGGCGATCGCGATCACTTCCGGCTCTTTGCCAGTCACGCCGGGCAGGCCGATCGGGCACGTAAGCCGGGAAAGGTCGTCGTCACCAAACCCCTCGCCTCGCAAGCGGGACAGGAACCGCGCGCGCTTGGTCTGCGAACCGATCAAGCCAATGAAGCAGGCCCGGCTCCGCAACGCAGCTGCGGTCAGCCGATAGTCGAGGCCATGGTCGTGCGTGAGGACCAGGATCGCCGCCGTGTCGCCGGCGTCCCGCGCGCACTCCGGCATCACCGCGTCGTCTACGAGCATGACACCGTCACGCGTTGCAGCCTCGGGCCGGCTATCGAACCACGAGAGTGCCAGCGGCAAACCAGTCGCCCGCGAAGCGATCGCGCGACCGACATGGCCGGCGCCGAATAGAAGCAGCGGGCGCCCGGGCGGGTCAAGCCGCTCGATTGACACCGTTCCCACGCCCGGCTTGTCGCCGCGAGCGCTGATCGGATCCTCGTCCTCGCAGCTTGCGATCCGGTCTATATGGGACGACCCGAAACGATGCTCGATACACTGTCCAGGAACGGCTCGGTCGAGCCAGTTCAGTCTGGTGGCGTCGACATTCTCGATGAGCACGCGGACCCTCCCCCCGCAGCATTGGCCGAGGAGGGGACCAAGCGGATAATCTTGCACCCGCCAGGTGCCGGGCGGATGCGTCAGGATAAGCCGTGACTGCTCGATCAGCAGATGCTCGAGCTGCCCGCCGCCGATCGTGCCCCAGAGCCCGTCGGCGTCGACGAGCATCCGCGTGCCGGCACCGCGAGGGGCAGAGCCTTCGACCGCTAGGATGGTCACCATCGCGACCGGAGCGCCTCCCGCACGGGCCTCTAGCGCCGCTGCCCAGTCGATCACCGTGCCAGCGCCGCCAGGATACGTTCCGGCGTCGCCGGGGCATCGAGCGCCGGACAACCCGCCTCGCCACGTGCGGCGGCGACCGCATGGGTCAGCGCCGACAGCACTGAAATCGCGAGCATGAACGGCGGTTCGCCGACAGCCTTGGAGCGATGGATCGTCGGCTCGACGTTGCGGCCGGGTTGCCACAGGCGAACGTCCATTCGGGGCGGACGGTCGTTGGCGGTGGGAATTTTGTAGGTCGATGGCGCGTGACTGAGCAACCGGCCGGCGTCGTCATAGACGACTTCTTCCGTCGTCAGCCATCCCATGCCTTGGATGAAGCCGCCCTCGATCTGGCCAAGGTCGATCGCCGGGTTGAGTGAGCGGCCGACGTCGTGGAGGATATCAACCGCCAGGACGCGGTGTTCGCCGGTAAGGGTGTCGATCACCACTTCCGCCAGTGCCGCGCCATAGGCAAAATAGTAGAACGGTCGGCCTCGATGAGCAGCGCGATCGTATTCGATCCCAGGCGTAGCATAGTAGCCGGTCGATGATAGCGAAACGCGACCGATATGGGCCTGCCGACAGAGCGTCGCAAAAGGCACGAGATCGCCACCAACCCACACACCCTCACGTGCGAAGCGGACAGTGTCCTCGGGCACTTGCCGCCAGCGTGTCGCGAAGGCGATCAGTCGCTCTCGAATCGTCTGGGCCGCGTTATAGGCCGCCATGCCGTTCAGGTCGGCGCCGGACGAGGCGGCGGTCGCCGAGGTGTTGGGCACCTTGTCGGTCCGCGTCGACGTGATGCGTACCTTATCGAACGGCACCGCGAAGACATCGGCAACGATCTGCGCCACCTTGGTATGGAGGCCTTGGCCCATCTCCGTGCCGCCATGATTCAGCTGAATGGAGCCATCGGTGTAGAGGTGGACTAGTGCCCCCGCCTGGTTGAGGTGCGTGGTGGTGAAGCTGATCCCGAACTTGACCGGCGTCAGCGCCAACCCCTTCTTCAGCACGCGGTGACGGGCGTTGAACGCCGCGACCGCCACCTGCCGTTCGGCGTAACGGCCGCTTTCCGCCAGCTCGGCAATGATCGCGGGCGCGACATTGTCCTCCACCGTCATGCCATAGGGCGTAACGTTCCTGCCCGCGCCGTAGAGGTTCACTTGGCGGACGGCGAGAGCGTCGCGCCCGAGGTGAAGCGCCACTGCATCGATCACCCGCTCGATCGCGACCATGCCCTGCGGTCCGCCAAAGCCGCGGAAGGCGGTGTTCGAGACGGTATGCGTCTTCAGGCGGTGCGAGACGATCTCGACCGCCGCCAACCAGTAGCAATTGTCCGTATGGAACATCGCCCGATCATTGATCGCCGGGCTGAGGTCGGTCGTAGCGCCGCAACGCGATGCTAGATCGAGGCGTAGCCCCTCGATCCGCCCGTCGTCGTCAAAGCCGACTTCGTAGCTGATAAGGAAGTCGTGTCGCTTACCGGTCATCACCATATCATCGTCGCGATCGGCGCGGATCTTGGCGGGGCGACCAGTCTTGGCCGCGACCAGCGCGGCGGCTGCGGCGAACAGTGCTGGCTGGGTTTCCTTGCCACCGAAACCACCGCCCATGCGGCGCACCTCGACCGTCACGTCGGCATGCGAGATTTCCAACATCTCCGCGACGAGGTGCTGGACCTCACTGGGATGCTGGGTGGAGGACAGGATATGAACCTGCCCGTCCTCGCCCGGGGTGGCGAGCGCAACCTGTCCCTCCAAGTAGAAATGCTCCTGACCGCCCAGTTCCAGCGAGCCGGTCAGGCGGTGCGGCGCACGCTCGAGTGCGGCGTCGGCATCGCCGCGCGCCATCCGCTGCGTTGCCTCGATCAGCGAGCCCGCCTCACGCGCCTGCGCGATCGTGACGAAGGCGGGCCGCTGCTTGATGTCGAGCGTCGCCAACCTGGCGGCGCGCCGTGCCGCGGTGGCGCTGGTGGCGGCAACGACGAACAGCGCCTGGCCGACGCATACGACCTCCCCGTCAGCGAACAGTCGATCATCGCCCGCGACGGGGCTAACGTCGTTGTGGCCGGGAATGTCGGCAGCAGTGAACACCGCCACCACCCCCGGCGCCGCGCGTACCGCCGACAGGTCGATCGCGCGAATCGTGCCGTGTGCGACCGGGCTCTGTCCAAAGGCAAGATGCAGCAGGTCGGATGCCTCAGCCAGATCGTCGGCATAGAGCGCGCCACCGCTGACGTGAGCCTCGGCGCTGTCATGGGGCAAGGGCGCGCGAACCGCCCCCGTCAGCCCGGGATCACGATCAGACATCGGCGAGTTCCAGCACAGATACCGTCTCGCCGGTGCCGGCGAGCCACATGCGGCGAAGCAGGTTCGCGGCCACCGTCAGGCGATATCCGCTCGATCCGCGAACGTCGGTCAGCGGTTTGAAGTCGTCGTGAAGCGCCATCGCGGCCGCTTCGAATGTCGCCTCCGACCATGGCTGGCCAACCAGCGCCTGCTCGGCATTCGTCGCGCGCTTCGGGGTCGCCGCCATCCCGCCGAATGCGAGCCGCGCACTTCGCACGGTGTCGCCGTCGAGATCGATCGCAAACGCGCCGAGCACGGCGGAGATGTCGCTGTCGAACCGTTTGCTGAGCTTCGTGATCGCGATCCTCGTGGTCGATGTTGGACGCGGCACGAACAGGCTCTCGACGAACTCGCCCGGCTGACGGTCCTGATGACCGTAGGCGATAAAATAATCTTCGAGCGGTAGCGTGCGGCGCTCGTCGCCGCAGCGCAGCGTCAGTGTCGCGCCTAGCGCGATCAGCGCGGGTGGTGTGTCGCCGATCGGCGAACCATTGGCGATGTTGCCGCCAATCGTGCCGGCGTTGCGCACCTGTGGGCCGCCGATCCGACGCACGAGTTCGCCGAGGTCCGGATGTAGCCGTCCGAGCGGCTCGGCGGCATCAACATAGCGCAGGCCGGCTCCCATCCGCAGCCCGTCGTCCGTCTCGTTCATTGTGGCCAGATCGGCGACGTCGCCGACGAAGATCATGGTTTCGAGCACGCGGTGCTGCTTGGTCACCCAAAGGCCGACGTCGGTCGCGCCGGCGATCAGCCGGGCATCGGGATGCGCTGTTAGGAGCTCGGCGAGATCGTCAGTCGACAGCGGCCGATGCCAGTGCCTGATGCTTCCCGAGAGCGGATCGGCGTAGCGGCCGCTCAAAGTCTCGGTACGTCGCAGTCCGGTGAGCGCGACGACCGTGGCGTGGTCGTCGCGCTCACCGGCCGGAATGGCCTCGGCCGCCGCCAGGATCGAGCCGTAGCCGGTGCAGCGACACAGGTTGCCGGCGAGGACGTCGCCGACGCTCTTGCCCTTCGTGCCACACGCTCCGATGCTGCGCCCGTAGAGCGACATGACGAAGCCCGGCGTGCAGAAGCCGCATTGCGAGCCGTGATGATCGACCATCGCCCGCTGCGCCGGATGCAGTGCACCGGGCTTGCCGAGGCTCTCGACGGTCAGCAGGGCCTTGCCGTCGAGCATTGGCAGGAACAGGATGCAGGCATTAACTGCCCGCCAGTGGACCTGATCCTGGTCGTCCAGCGTCCCGACCAATACGGTGCAGGCCCCGCAGTCGCCTTCCGCGCATCCCTCCTTGGTGCCGATACGACGAAGCCGATAGCGCAGCAGGTCCAGCAACGTGCCGGTCGGGTCGACATCGCGCAACTCGACGACGGCATCGTCGAGCAGAAAACGCACTTCACTCATTGTCTCGGTTCTTCCGACTTGTTTCGACTGCGCCGCCGTCCGCGGTCGAACGCGAGAAGGGGGAGCCGGATTTCAACCGATCGATCCGTCTTGCGGCTCGCCCTGGTGACGGCAAGTTAGCTTGCTGAACCCTGGAAGTTGATCCGGAAGGCGTTGCCATCGGGATCGCGGAGCACCGACTGATACCATCCGTAATAGGTCTTGAACGGCTCCTTGACCAACGTGGCGCCCAGTTCGCCCGCCCGTTCGGTAAGGGCTCGCACCTCCCCCTCGCCGGAAACGTCGAAGGTCTGGAGCACGCGATCACCGACACCTTCCTGCGGGGCAAGCCCCAGAAGATCATAAGCGCTTGGACCGCTGAAACCGATCGAGGACCCGCCGGTCGTGAAGCCACGGAAAATCGGCGAGCGACTCTCCACGATCTCCTGCAAGTCGAAAAGCCGGGAGTAGAACTCCGCGAGACGATCGATGTCGGCGGTAAAGATGTTGGTATAGGACAATGCAACCATCGTGATGATCCCTCAGGCTGCCAGACCGTAGGTCTTGCGATACATGTTGGCGATATGTTCGCCCACGGTGGCGGCCGGATGTGCGGGTTCTTCGTTCGCTGCGAGCAGGGTAGGCGCGCAGCTCACCTCATAGAAGTAGCCCGGGTCGAAGAACGTCGGCACCGAGAAGCGGTCTACGCCGCTCTGGTTGTTGAGCACGCGGTGCATGTTCGCATGATAGAGGCCATTACTCAGAATCCGCACCATTTCGCCAAGATTGATGATGAAGGCGCCTGGGATCGGCGGGGCCGAAATCCATTCGCCCGCCGCATTTTCCACCTCGAGACCACCGATGTTATCCTGGAGAAGGATCGTGATCATACCCCAATCGGTATGGGCGCCGGCGCCGATCTGGTTGAACGCGGCGTCTGCGGGCTGCGGCGCGTAGCGTAGCAGGCGGGAATTAAAGAGCGGCTCCTCCAGTCCCTTGGCGAAATAGTCCTCTGGCAGATCGAGCGACAGAGCAAGCAGGCCCATGAGATGGCGACCGACGCGGAACATTTCCTCGACATAGGCCTCGTATTGTTCACGGAAGCCAGCCGGCTGCGAGGGCCATTGGTTCGCACCGCAATTGGGCACACCATCCCGGACGTATGGGTGATCCTCGTCAAGGTCGCAACCGATCAGAAAACCTTCCTTCAAGTCCGGTGGCGACCCGTCGTCCAGGGTTTGGATACCCTGCGTCTCGTAGCCGCGCGTGCAGGACGACTTGCGCGCATCCACCTTCATCTTCTCTTCCGCCGGAAGCTTGAAGAAGGTACGGGCAAGCTCAAGCTGATCGTCCATTAGTTGCTGCGAAACCCCATGGTTCTTGATATAGAAGAACCCGGTGTCGCGCGCCGTCTTGTGGATTTCCCACGCAACTGCCTTGCGTTGCGCGGCATCATCCGAAAAGCTCGGTGCCAGATCGATAACAGGAATGGACTCTGCGGGCTTTGGTGGCTGGTAGACGATCATTTTTGTATCTCCTGGCAGGGCCAATCAGGCGGCCTCGGTTTCCTTGGTTTCCTTGAACTTGGCCGTGTCATTCATCTGGTTCATCTTCATTTCGAGATGCTCCAGCGACGTCGTCTTACCGTATTTGGGAGCGCTCTTTTCCGCGCACGTCGGAATGCACTCGACGATTGCATCGTAATTCGGCTGATGGAAGAAGACGAGTGACTGGCGACGGCTCCCGACGCCCTGGCCCTTCGGCGGATTGACGACACGGTGCATCGTCGAAACCCACTCGTCATTGGTCCATTGTGCCATCAAGTCGCCGAGATTGATAATGAAGGCGCCAGGCACGATCGGCACCGGCTCCCAGCGGCCGTCCGAGGTCTTGACCTCCAGGCCGCCCGGCTTGTCTTCGGTCTTGAGAATGGTGAGACCACCATAATCGGTATGGGCACCCGCCCGCAGCTTGCCCGACTCGAGCTCTTCCGGCTGGTCCGGATAGTTGCTGACCACCATGTTGGTGATGTGCTTGTCGATCTTGTCGGCGAACCAGTCAGGCGACAGGTGAAGCGCACGAGCGCACAGCTCCATTAGCAGCGATGCCAGTTTCTCCATTTCGTGGTAATAGTCGACGAAGGCAGGCTTGAAGCCCGGCACGTCGGCATCCGGCCAGATATTTGGATGGAACAGCCGGTTGGCTGTTGGCGTCGAGAAATAGGGGTCGCCTTCGTCGATGTCGAAACGGCCGATGTTAAAATATTCGCGGTGGTCGGGTTTCGCCTCCTTCTCGCCGATCGTGCTGGCCAGGTTACCAGACTCGACGGCGAAGTAGCCACGATAGACTGCCTTGTCGGGTGAGCGGTACTTTACCTTCTCCGACTTGGTAAGATCGAATAGCTTGCGACCTTCCGCCTCGGCCCGCTCGATTATCTCTGCGGGAACACCATGTCCGGAGACAACAAGGAACCCGATACTGCGCGCGGCCGCTCCGACTTGCTCCGCGACCGCCTGTTTGGCAGCTTCGTCCCCTGTCCGGGCCGGCGCCAGATCGATGATCGGCACTACGCTTCCGTCGAATTTCATGCAAACCTCCTGGCCGGAACGATCTCCGGCATGATGATCTCTTCTTCAATCTTGTCGATCTTCGAAGCAGCGGTGTCGGCAGCTTTCTTGCCAAAGAACAGGTTGAGCGCCACGGCCGTGCAGATGCCGAGCAGGACACCGCTATGGGTAAAGGGCGCGAGCGCAGCTGGCGCTTGGGCGAAGAAGCGATCGGACATGCTCGGAATGAGGCCGACGCCGAGGCTGACCGCGACGACGAGCAGCTTTTCCTTCGACTGGTCCAGACCCGCTTGCGCCAATGACCGGATGCCCGTAGCCGCGACCATCCCGAACAGGACCAGCGCAGCGCCACCCAGCACGCTGGCCGGCATGGCTGCAACCAGCGCCGACGCTTTGGGGATCATCGCCAGCGCGAGCATGAAGGCGGCCGCGGCTGCGCAGACGAAACGGCTGCGGACGCCGGTCAAACCGACCAGCGCGATGTTCTGGGCGTAAGAGGTGTAGGGAAAGCTGTTGAACAGACCGCCGATGACCGCGCCGAGGCAGTCGGCCCTGAGCCCGCGCGTGAGTGCGCGCTGATCGACCGGGCGCTCCACAAGCTGGCCGAGCATCGTCAGCATGCCGCTTGACTCCACCAGCGTTACCAAGACCACCACAACCATCGATGCGATAGCGGCGGGATCGAAGATCGGGGGGCCGAAATGGAACGGCGTGACGAGTCGCAGTGGCGGCGACGCGATGGCCGTACCGAAGT
This sequence comes from Acidobacteriota bacterium, assembly GCA_023265175.1. GTDB lineage: Bacteria > Acidobacteriota > Vicinamibacteria > Vicinamibacterales > CAVVIG01 > JAHFUI01. The sequence continues at coordinate 6,303 of JAHFUI010000043.1, read as the reverse complement.
CGACCAAGCCGGTGGGTATTGCTGCGAGAAACCCGGCAACCATGCCGATCAGCACGGCACAGTTTGCCAGGAAGCGTCCCCCGAAACGGCTAACGAAAAGGATGGTCGCCATGGTCCCACCGGACAAGAGCAGGTGGCGAGGCGCACCGTAATCTGCCGCCCCGCGGCCACCGGCTGCCCAATCGATGGCGACGCCCATCAGCGACAAACCGATCAGCAACATGGCGGTGCCGGTCACCGTCGGCGTCAGAATGGCGCGTAGGCGGCCGGCGAGGGGGACGAACGGAATGACGATGAGGCCGGCCGCGATCGTCGCGCCGTAGACCCCCGCCAGGCCCAGACCTGGCTGCGAGGCGATCGCGATCGAAGGCATGACGCCGACGAACGTCACACCCATGATGACGGGAAGGCGTATGCCGAACCCGCCGATGCCGAGGCACTGTACCAAGGTGACCAGTCCGCAGGCAAACAGGTCGGCGCTGACGAGGAAGGCGGTGTCGGCGGACGAGAGATGCAGAGACGAGGCGACGAACAGCGGAACCGTGATCGCCCCGGCATACATCGTGAGAACATGCTGGAAGGCGAGCGCAAACAGCCGCCCGGTGGGCGGCACCTCATCGACGGGATGAACGCGCGTCGTTTCCTTAGAAGTCATAGCGGACCGATCCGATGAACTGCCGCGGCGGGATGTACATGTCGCTCGTCGTGAAGCTGCCGAACGGATTCGAGTAGCGCGAAGCGATGCCGGCCTTGTTGAAGATGTTGGTCAGTGTCACACCGACGGTGAACTTCGTGCCGACCGGCTTCAAGTTAAAGTTGGCATTGACCTGCGTGTAGCTCGGCACCACGTCGCGCGCGCCGTCGTTGAAGATCCGGTACTGAAACTTGCCCCGATAGATCAGTTCGGCGCGGCTGCGCAGTTCGCCGATGCCGCTGATATCGATCACATGCGTGGCGCCGATCGCACCCTGCCACTTTGGCAGCTTGGGCGGCTTATTACCGTTGGTGTTACGCACCTGCTGCGCGCGGAGGTTGATGGTGTAGGGATCGAACGCGCCGAAGCCGAGCGCTGCGGCGGCGAGCGTCGCTTGGCGCGCGCGCGACGGATCAAGCGTGATGTAGTCGCCGACCAACTCGCCATCCAAGTAGGTGACGTTGCCATCAAGGGTGAGCGACGAGGTCGCTTGAACGCTGCCTTCGGCTTCGGCGCCCCAGATGTGGGTTTTCGGCACGTTAGACACGCCACCCTGGAACGGGACGGGATCTTCCTCCTGATACTGAAGGTCCTGGTAGTTGTAGAAAAAGGCCGCCGTGTTGAGCGTCACCCGATTGTCAAAAAAGCGGTTCTTAGACCCAAGTTCATACGCCCAGACATGCTCGGGCTTGTACGTCAACGGCACCAGCACAGGCGTGCTGTTGTTGCTGACTCCACCGGGTTTGTAGCCGCGTGAGACGCTGGCATAGACCATGTTGCGCGACGTGATCTCATAGTCCACCTCGCCCTTTCCGGTAAGAGCGTTCTCGCTCGTGCCGGACACCACCGCCGGCGCAAAAACGTCGAACAGCGTGCTGTTCCGGCTGTCGAACTTGTCGCGATTGTAGCGCAGGCCGAGCGTTGCACTCAGGCCAGGCGCGACAGCATATTTCGTCTGGGCGAACGCCGCATAGCTGTGACGTTTCTGATCGGAGTTGAGCGCGTAGCTAAGATTGTACGGATAGTTGGCGAAGGTCAGCGGCAGCGTCAGGTTGAAGGTCGGATTCCGATCGGTGCCGATATACTCGAGAATGTCCTGCCCGAGCTTCTGATACAGGAAGTAGCCGCCGACGATGTAGCTCAGCGGTCCCGACCCATTCGAGGTGAGGTTGAACTCCTGGCTGACGGCATCAACAGCATTGTTCCAGTAGGGCTGCACGTCATAATAGCCGAGCGTCGCATAGTCGGCGCGGTCGACATCAATCTGGTTGTGGTTGCGGGTGCGCTGATACGACGTCAGCGACTTGAGCGTGACCGGGCCGAAGTCGTAGCGGAGATCCGCGTACGACAGAAAGAACTTCAGCCGATATTCGTTCGGGTAGTCCTGAGAAATGCGACGCGGATCGGGATCGCGATCGTCGAGGTTCTTCTGCGCCGCGCCATGCTCGTCTGCGTCGAAATACTGCGCGGTGAGCTCGGCTGAGAAACGGTCCGTTGGCGTCCACAGGATCGACGCCTTGGTGGAGAAACGGTCGGCGTCGTCCAGATCGTACGGGCGGCCGAGTGAGGTCTGCTTGGCATAGCCATCGCGCTTGTAGCGCTGGACCGTCGCCCGGACCGCCAACGTATCAGAGATCGGCAGATTGACCGTACCGCTGGCGCGTACAAAGTCGTAATTGCCTAGTTCGACTTGCGCGGTGCCCTCGACGGATTGCGTCGAAGGCCGGACGGTGACTGCGTTGACGATGCCGCCGGTGGCACTTTGGCCAAATACTGTGCCCTGAGGTCCGCGGAGTACCTCGACCCGCTGGAGATCGAGAAAATCCTGCTGGAGGGCATAAGGGCTGACGATGTAGACGCCGTCGATGTGGAAGGACGTGCCTGGCTGCGCGCTGAGATTGTCGGTGGCTTCGTAGCCGATGCCACGGATCGACACGACCCGCACGAAGCTGCCGCTGTTGGCAACCGTCAAGCCAGGAACGAAGCCGTTCATGTCGATGAGCTGCGTGATGTTGGACTGTTTGAGCGTATCGGCAGTCAGCGCAGTGATAGCCAGCGGCGCCTTTTGAAGAGTCGTTTCCCGCTTTTCGGCAGTCACGACGATGTCGCCGGTTTGTTCTGCCAAAACTCCAGCGGAGGCTGTGGAAACCTGCGACGGGGCGCTCGGCGCCGTAGTTGCCGCTACTTGAACATTCTGAGCCATTGCCGGCGAGAAGGCTCCGGCGAGCACTGAAAATACGGCACTTGCGAGTAATCCAGTCTTTATCTTCATTACCCGCTTCATCGTTTCCCCCTAAATGCTCTCAAAAAACGGTCAGCCCTCGCAGCCGTCAGACCTCCCCAGCGTATTTTTTCTTGCCGCCACAAATGCCATTGCTTCGCGTCCTTATCTATCGCAGAAATGTGGAAGCGCCGTTCGCATAATGTGAGCAGGTGAAAGGAAGCGTCGTGCTATTAGGAAGAGCCGCTATTTATTTCGACGAAGTGGCACGGCGCGGTGCCCTGCGTCGTGCCGCCGATGTCCTGCATATTGCTCCCTCTGCAGTCGACCGGCAGATCATCCAACTCGAAGAGGAACTCGGCACCAAGCTATTTGAGCGGACGGCAACCGGAATGCGCATGACCGCAGCCGGCGAGGTCCTCGTCGACGGCGTACGTCGATGGCGCCGTGATCTTCTTAGAATCCGATCCGAAATCGACAATCTGGTCGGCCTGCGCCGCGGTACTGTATCGATCGCGCTGGTCGAAGGCGCTGTCGGGTATGTGAGTACGGCGACGGCTACATTCTGCCGTCAATATCCGGCAATACAATTTAAGATGCGCGTCTTCGGAGCCCAAGATGTCGTCGACCATGTCCTAGCCGGCGAGATGGATATCGGCGTGACCTTCAATCCTCCCGACAATCCATCGCTACGTATTGAACGAACGATGATTTATCGTCTTGGTCTGATTGTACGGCCCGACCACCCCCTGGCCGAGCGGTCAGATATATCGCTTGGCGAGTGTGCAGCATATCCGCTCATTGTCCCGGGCGAAAACCTTTCCCTGCGCCGCGTCCTCGATCAGGCATGGTCCCGGCACGTCGGTGGATCCGTAAAAGCCACCGTCGAGGCTAGCAGCATTGAATTGATAAAGTCGCTGACGATAAGGGATGTCGGCGTAGGATGGCTGACCGCGTTCGATGCGATACGGGAAATCGAGGAAGGCACCTTGCGGTTCCTGCCTCTTCGGGAGGATCGAATCGACCTATCGACGCTGTCCGTTATCAGCGCGTCGGGTCGGACGCTTGCAGTACCATCTATGCTCCTGTTGCAGCATCTAGGGCAGACGATGGGAAGCCAGGGAGTCCCGGTGGTCTAAGCTGTCAAGCCACAAGGCCCCGTACAACAGTCGATGAACATAACCGTCGACAAACGCGAGATCGAAAGCATGAATGACAGCCCGGATATCGACTTTCATCGCCTTGGCTATAATGAGTTCACCAATGACGTGCAGATAATTGCGGAGTTGATCGAGAAGGACAGCTGGCGTCCGGATTTCATAGTTGGAATTGGTAGGGGAGGACTGGTTCCTGGAACGTATCTCTCGCACCGACTCGACCTGCCGCTGCTATCTGTGGATCATAGCTCGAAGGTTCATATGTTTTCGGATTCACTTCTCGCCCATCTGGCAAGGTGCATCGTCGACGGGGAGCGGTTTCTTTTTGTCGATGACATCAACGACAGCGGAGGGACGATCGGTCGGTTCAAGAATGCGCTGGGTCAAGGTGGGCAATCAAGTCTGAGTGTCCGCTTCGCAGTATTGATAAGCAACACCGTTTCCAGCCAATCGGTCGATTATGCGGCGCGCAACATCAACCGAGATCATGACAAGCGATGGTTCATCTTTCCCTGGGGAGAGTTGGCCTCACGTGCTGCACAAGAGCGCGATGCAATGGAGCAACCCGAGCGTCTTGCTTCTCGCCGCTGATGAGCCGTGGCTTAGAACTAGTCATGACGTGATGGGCTTGATGTGTGGGCGACCCCTGCGGTGCAAAAGGTTTCGTGCAGCGATGAGCACCGGTCGAGTGCATCCATATGTTCGGCCTGTTGGTGCAGCACCGCATGGCTGCTGGCCCTGATGAAGTCCGCGGATCTGATTCTTAATCACGTCATCGCGCTCAAAGCGCTTTGCTTCCTTGGGCTTGCTCGAGCCCCCGATCCTATCAAGGTGCTCGCAGTGCGAGCAATGCCCTACTCCACGTCAGGCATTGTCATTAGGATAGGTCATCGGGAGGTCTGACGGCAAACCAGCACACTCGGCGGCGAAGCGGGTGCCGCTTCTTAAAATGTGTTCCGATTGCTCTTTCTCAAAACTGGCCGTGGGCAACGGAAAAAGCGAGACACCTCAATGCACGCCTGATCGCAAGGAAAACGACCGGTTTTCTGGCGATAGCGATTTTTGCCCCGACGACGCTACCTCGAGATCGGAAAACCCGTTGCGGAAACCACCGACACATTGCAGGGTGGTGGATATCTTTTCTGGCGGGGTGATGATGCTCATTGGATATGTGAGGGTGTCCAAGGCTGACGGATCGCAAACACTAGCGCCCCAATGCGATGCGCTGCTCGCCGCCGGCGTCGATCCCTCACGCATCTACGAAGATCTCGCTTCGGGCCGCCATGATGCGCGTCCCGGCCTGACTGCCTGCCTCAAGGCGTTGCAGCCCGGTAATACACTGGTCCTCTGGAAACTGGATCGTCTCGGGCGCGACCTGCGGCATCTGGTCATTACTGCCGAGACGCTGCGTGAGCGTGGCATCGGCTTGAAGGTCCTCACGGGTGCCGGCGCGCAGATCGACACTACTACCGCCAACGGTCGCCTCGCTTTCGGCATCTTCGCCGCCTTCGCCGAGTTCGAGCGCGAACTGATCGCCGAGCGCACACAGGCGGGCCTCGCCGCGGCGCGTGCCCGGGGGCGGATGGGTGGACGACCCCGCAAGATGGATAAGGCGACGCTGGCGATGGCAATGGCCGCAATGTCCGATCGCAATGCGATCGCAGCCGATGTCGCACGGCGTCTCGGGATGACGACCACGACGCTCTATATGTACGTGAACGGTGACGGCACGCCCAAGGCGCCGGGCCAGGCATTGCTCGACGGTGTGCCATACCGCAAAGAACGACTGCGCGCCGCGTGATGAAGCGTATCGTGCTTCAGCAATCAGGCATATCGCCGAGCGGGCGAGACGATCACGTCGTGTTCGATCGATCGGGCCGAGATGGCAGCCGGGGTCAGGGCTGCTGGAACGCAGACACCCCGGCGTGGCTTGCCGGTCAGCCAGTGTGGTCGCGCCAGAATCATCAGGTTCATCACCGCCGCGCCGATCAGGAATTCTTCTTCTGCGCCGCGGATGCCACGCAGGTGAAGCCGCCTCATGCCATGCTTGCCCTTGGCGTTGGCGAAGAACCGTTCGACCCCGCGTCGCAGCCGCATGGACCGCTTGAAGAGCCCAGTTTCCATTTCCGTTCTGGCAAGATCGCGGACGTCCTCATCGTCGAGACGTACCAGGGTCCGGCGACGCGCTTTCGTGCATTTCTTTCGAAGCACGCATGCCTCGCAGTCCCGTG
>JAHFUI010000195.1 GCA_023265175.1 Acidobacteriota bacterium | reverse complement strand
TAGGTGTTACCGAACGGCGCTTCGTCGCGCCATAACTCCGGTTACCGGAATCGCAAGGGAGGATGAGGCGTGTGGACGTTGTGGGAAACTGCGTTCTGGGCAGTTTTCCAAGCCCCTTGTGGGCGCGTTCTTGGCGTCCACAGGGGCGACAGCATCCACACGCGGCGCACTCGTGCGCACCCGGTGATTCGCGAGTTGATAGACGCGGCCCAAGCCCTCATCAATGCGCTGGGCGAGGACGAACGGATCGAGCCGCGCGCGGAGCGCGACGAGCGCCTCGACCTTGGCGGCCGCCGCTTGGGGGCACACGCGGACGCGGTCGAGCGGCGTCTGCGGCGCCCCGTAGCGGCGACGGAGCCGCGCGCCGACACGTTCCTTCGACTGCAGTTTGACCGACGGTAAGAACAGATTCTGCAGGAGCCGCAGGTCGGCATACACGGCATTCATCGCGGTGCGCGCGGCCTCCGTGTCATAGCGGAGATAGCCCATGTGCTTGCGCACGTGCGTCCAGTTCTTCTGCTCGACGTGCGCGTTGTCGTCTTTCTTGTAGGGCCGGCCCCGGGTGAACTGAATGCCGCGCGCCTGGCAGTAGCCGTGGAGATGCGCGTTGATGAACTCGGAGCCGTTATCCGAATCGATGCCGCGCAAGGCAAAGGGCAATTGGTGGCGGAGCTGCTCGAGGGCCTCCTGCACGCGGACCTGGCTTTTGCCGAGCACAGCGAGCGTTTCCACCCAAGTGGTGTGGATGTCCGTCATATCGAGCGAGTGCAGGAAGTCCCCATCGGCGCGCTCCCCAGAGTGGCTGACCAAGTCGACCTCGGTGAACCCGGGCTCCGTCACGTCCCAGTGATCCGTCTTGATCGGGATGTGATGCTTCAGGAGCGTGCCCGGCTTCGTCCGGCCGTACAACCGTCGCCGGATCCGGCGTTTGTCGGGCGCGAGCACCCGATCGATCTGCCGCGCGCTGATCGCCCGCACTTGGGCTTCGACCCCCGTCGACAGGGCGAGCCGCTTGCGCGCCCACGGGAGCCACAGCGGCAGCAGCGCCTTCAACCGCACCGCCCACGGGTACCCCGCGACGGCCCAGATCGCCTTGAGCGCTCGCACGGCCGCCGGCCCATACCGGCGCGCCCGTCCGCGCGGACGACGTCGCCGAGGAGCAGGAGGGGTGGGACGCCGCCACGCGCGGATGAGCGCCTTGCGGTGATGGCCGGTCACGGTCATCGCTTCGGTCAGCAACCGCCCCTTCTCTCGCCGTGTCTTCGCCCGCATATACCGATCTTGCATCTGCGCCAAATACTCCGCTTTCGCCTGTGGCCCCACGCCGGTGCCCTCCTGTGGCACACCGGCTTCGGTAACACCATTTATGGCGCGACGATTCCTCGTTCGGTAACACTTAGCATGGCGCGATACGGAGGCTTGCATGAGGGTCCGGTGTCGTGTCAAAGTACGTACTCTGCCTATATTGAGGACGCTCATGAAGCGCGCCGTTTCGGCCGCCGAAGCCAACCGAAATTTCTCGCGCGTGCTGCGCGAGGTGCGCGAAGGGCGCAGCTGTATCGTCACGGCACACGGCAAGCCGGTCGCGAGAATCGTTCCGTTTCGAAACACGGACGTCGTGCGGCTTGCGGCCAGAAGAGTGCTGTTCGATCGGCTGCGAGATCAGAAGGGCGTTGACGTGGGACGCTGGACGCGCGACGACCTGCACGATCGCGGACAGTGAACGTCGCGATCGACACCAACGTCCTGGTCTACGCCGAGCATATCAACGGTGCCGACCGCAGAACGCAGGCGTTGGATCTACTGGGTAATCTGCCGCCCGATTCGACCTTCCTGCCCGTTCAGGCGCTGGCCGAGCTGTTCAACGTCCTCGTCCGGAAAGCCCGGCGTTCGCGGGCCCGCGCGCGCGTCGCCGTGCTCGCCTGGGGCGATGCTTTCCCTTTGATTGAAACCTCACCCGCGGGCATGCTTGCCGCCTTGGATCTCGCCAACGATCATCAGCTCGGTATCTGGGACGCAATGATCCTATCGGCGGCCGCGGACGCTGACTGCCGTTTGCTGCTCTCGGAAGATCTTCGGGACGGCTTCACCTGGAGTGGCGTGACAGTCACAAACCCCTTCTCGCCCACTCGCCATCCTTTGCTCGACGCCCTGCTGCAGCGACGCGACCTCAAACACCGGCCACCCCGGCGGGAGCCAGCCAGACCACCGCGTTGACTGCCCGACGATTTGATGCGAGGCCGGCTCTACTGCGATCGCGTGGACGGTGGATTCAGTACTAGATTCTCGATGAAGAACTCCATCATCCGATCCGGATTCAGGCCGCCGTGGCCCTCATCCGGGCCGACCTGCAGATCGAAGCTCTTACCGGCGTCCTGGAGCGCCTGAATGAGCTGCAGCGCATTCGACGGGTGCACGTTGTTGTCGGCCGTCCCGTAATAGAGCAACAGCCGGCCTTTGAGCGCCCTCACGTGCGTCATCGCGCTGCCGGCGCCGTAACCCGCCGTGTTCTCCTGCGGCATCCACATGTAGCGCTCGGTGTAGATCGTGTCATAGTTCCGCCAGTCGGTTGCCGGCGACGCAGCCGACGCGGCCGCGAACACGTCGGGATGCCGGAGCAGCTCCATCACCGATGTGTACCCGCCGTACGAGGTGCCGTAAATCCCGACGCGGGTCTTGTCGAAGTACGGCCGGCTCCACAACGCCTTGACGCCTTCAGCGATGTCGTCGATCTCTACCTGACCGAGCTTCAGGTAGATCGAGTCGAGCGTTCGTTTGCCCATGCCCGGCACGGCGCGCGAATCGAGGTACAACACGAGGAAGCCGTATTCGGCGAGCCCGCTCGGCGTGACGAACGTTTCGCGGGACGAGTTGGTCGCGAATTCCGGGCCGCCGTACACGCTGACGAGCACCGGATATTTCCGGCCCGGATCGAACGTCGAGGGGAATTGAATCAACCCGCGCAGCGTGGTCCTGCCGTCGGCGGCGGTATAGGTAAACATCTCCGCCTTTTTCAGCCTGATCTCGGCGAACGTCGTCGTGTCGCTCCGCGCGAGGTCGGTCACAACCGTCCCGCTCGCCGCGTCGACGAGGCGCGTCGCCGGCGGCGTGTCGTGCGTCTGATACACGTCGATGAAGTACTTGCTGTCCGGCGAGATACCGCACGGCGCGGTGAATCCAGGCTGGCCGATGCGCGGCCCGGCGCCGGTCAGACAACTGCCCACGCTGTGGTGAAACGCCGGATCGGTGAGGCGCCGGTCGCCTTTGCCGTCGAGCCCGACCCGGTGCAACTGGAACTTCAGGAAATTGTCGCCGTCGCGCGCGGTGTAGAAGATGACGCCGGCGTCCTCGTCGACCTTGATGAGCGTGCCGACCTCGAAGGCCGTGTTCGTCGTGAGCGGCGAGACGAGCCTGCCGGCGAGATCGTAGAGATAGAAATTGTCCCAGCCGTTCCGCTGCGACTCCCAGATGAAGCGCCTGCCGTCACGCAGAAACACCAGCCGCGGGTCCTCGTTGAGCCAACCGGCCGGCCATTCCTCGCGGAGAATCACGCGGCAGGCGCCGGTAGAGGGATTCGCGCCGGCGACCTCCATCACGTTCTGGCGACGGTTCGCGCGGAAGAAGAGCAGCTCGCGACCGTCGGGTGACCACATCACGTGGTAGACGTAGTGCCCGACCACGGTGTTGTCGAACGGTTTGCCGTCGCGGACGTCGACCTTGATCGACTGCCTGGTCGCGACGTCGTACACGAACAGATCGACGACGGGATTGGACACGCCTGATTTGGGATACGCCTCGGTGTCGATCGTGTCCTGCAGGCGCGTCTGATTGAGAGCCACGTAGTAGTCGGGGACTTGCGCTTCGTCGAAACGGTAATACGCGATCTTGCGGCTGTCGGGCGACCACCACATGGCGGTCCGCTGCTCGAACTCCTCGCCGTACACCCAGCTTGCCGTGCCGTACTTGACGCGCGTCGTCGACGAGCCGTCGGTTGTGACGGCGATCTCATTCGTGCCATCGGCCGCGCTCAGCCACAGATTGCGATCTCTGTAGAAGGCGTTCAGCCGGCCATCGGGCGAGAGCGCCGACGCGAACTGCCGCCCTCGTTCCGGCTGCCCCGACGGCGCCCCCGACGGCGGCTGCCCTCGCCCGCCGCGCCCCGCGCCCTGCGGTGCGGGACCAAGTTCGCTCGTCTGATGCTTCGATACATCGAACCGGTACTGCTTGCCGTCCCTGTTGTATTCGATTGCCCTGCCGCCGTCGGTCCACGTCGCCGCGAGCGCGCCAGACTTGATCGCCGTCGGGATCTGGGGCGCGATCTTCTGATGCTGTTCGTACCCCGGCATCGTCGTGAGGCGGTCCTGTGCGACTGCGACGACTGCGGCCGGCAGCAGAACCGTCATGACGACGAGGCGCCCGAGCCATCTCTGCATGGGTATCACTATCGCGTACGGTGAAGCCTATCTCGTGATCTTGCCGACCGACCCCTTGCCTGCCCGTGGCCCCTTGTTGTCCCGCTCGAGCACCTTGTCGGTATTGGCGACGCTGAAACCGGTTTCGTAGATGAGCTGTGCGATCCGCGCCATCTTGTCGAACTGGATCTTGTCGACCGTATCCGACACCTGGTGGTAGTCAGGGTGCAGGCCCGTGGTGAAGAACGCAATCGGAATCCCCTTCGCCGCGTAGCTGTAATGATCGCTTCGAAAGTAGATGCGCTGAAGATCCGTCGGGTCGTTCCAGGCGTAATCGAGCGCCAATGGTTTGCTTTGCGCGTTGTTCACGTCGCCCACGAGATTGTGCAAATCGGTGCTGATGCGATCGTCGCCCACGATGTACACCTGATTCGCGTTCCTCGGATCGTTGTCCGCATTGCGGCCGATCATGTCCATATTCAACTGGCACTGGACTTTGTCGAGATCGATCACGGGGAAGTCGGCGTTATAGCGCGAGCCACTGAGGCCCCCTTCTTCACCGGTATGCCACGTGAAGACGAGCGATCGCTTCGGTTTCGGGCCCGTGGCAAACGCCTTGGCGATGGCCAGTTCGGCGGTCGTTCCGGAGCCGTCGTCGTCGGCGCCGTTGAAGATCAGATCGGGATTCCCGTCTCGCGGAGCCGTGAGATATCCCAGGTGATCCAGATGCGCTCCGAACAGCACGTACGTGCCTCTCAGCCTCGCGTCGGTGCCCTCGATCAGGCCCACCACATTCTTGCTGAATCGCGTGGAGACGAGATCGTAGCTGTTGTCGATGGTTAGGATGACTTTCACGTTCGACAGCGAGAGCGCCGGTAGGCCGTCGCCCCTGTCAGCCGCTGCTTTGAGTTCCGGGAATTTCGTCGGAGCGGCGCTCAAGAGAAACGTGAAAAAATCGTCGTCGGCGGTGAACTGCGGTGGGAGCAGATGATCGACGCGTTCCACGGCGGTGAAGTCTGTGGACGGCGGCTGGTTGCCTCGTCCCGCACCGCCTCCATCTGGTCCCCCACCTCCCACACCGCGCCCGCCTCCGCCCCGCCGGGCCTGAAGGAGCCCCTGCTGAGCCTGCGCCACGGCCTGGTTTGCCTGCGCGAGAGCGGCCTGCGCCTGGGTGAGAGCTTGCTCGGCGGCGCTCGGAGACGATGCGTAACCAATCGATGCGTTGGCACCCCTGGTTTCGATCGCGTATTGTCCCCGGGCATTGAGCAGACGACCGGCACCCTGCGGAAGGGTTCGCGGGCCGTTGCCCATCCACACGACCAGTTTCCCTTTCACGTCGCGCCCACTGTAATCGTCGTGCTTGATATCAGGTACGACCAGCCCGGAGCCCACGAACTCCACACCGTTGAAGCTCTGCATCTGCGGACCACCCGCATTGGCCGGGAAGGTCACGTGCTCGCCGTCTTTGAACGTCCTGGTTTGGCCGTTGACGTCCACGGTCACCGATGAGCGTCGCGTCGTGTGGTAGCCCTTCAACTTCACCGTCTGGAAGTACGTGCCGTCTTCGCCGAGCGGCTTGACGCCCCACTGCCGGAGATGATCGGCCACGTAAGCGGCGGCGAGCGCGTACCCCTCCGTAAAGATCTGGCGTCCCTGAAGCTGGTCGGAGGAGAGGTACGTCAGCCACTCCTTCATCTCGCCGGGACTGATCCGCGCGAACTTCACACCGGTTGCGGCCGTCGGCGCCTGAGCCGACAGGCCGAGCGATGAGACGGACAGAAGAGCCAGCGACACGGCCAGGATCGCCGCGCGGACGGATCTTCGGCCGGGCTCGGTCTTCATGAAGACGAGTGTAAGGACCCACACCGCGAGAAGCAACCGCAACTCGAACGACCGCTTGCCGTGTTGCGCGCGGGCAACCTTATATGACGTAATGAGGACAGACTTTCAAGATCGGCTCCCGCGGGTGGCCGCGAATGGGGCCGCCCCGCCGGGCGCGGAGGCGTCAGCCGTGACCACCGCTTTTCGTCGAGCACCCGGTGGGGCTATTCGCGGACAGGATCCGCCAGAAGCGAATTTTGAAACGCACTTTATAGGTCCCCAGCCGTGGTGGAGTATTGAACCAATATCTTCTGTCTGCCCTCCTGGGGGTCGTCGAGGGCCTGACGGAGTTTCTGCCGGTCAGTTCAACCGCGCATTTGCGGATCGCCGAAGCCCTTCTTCACATCAGCCTGTCTGACGGCTACTGGAAGATGTACACCATCGTGATCCAACTGGGCGCGGTCCTGTGTCTGCCGGTGTATTTCGCGCCCCGCATCGCGAAATTCGTTTCCACATTCCCCGCCGGCGAGCGTGGCGACCGCAGCCCGCTCACGCACCCGTTGAGCCTGACGATCTTCGCGTTCGTCATCACGGCAGTGCCGGCATTTCTCCTGACGAAAGTCATCGGGAAGAATCTCGAGAGCCTCGAGATCATGGGCTCGTCCCTGCTGATCGGCGGCGTGGCCATGTGGATCGTGGATCGCGCGGGCGCACGCATTCGAACCGAGCGGATGGACGACATGTCGCTGCCGCAGGCCGTGTGGATCGGCGCGTGCCAAATCCTGTCGGCAGTCTTTCCGGGCACGTCTCGATCGATGTCCACCATCGCCGCCGGACAGCTGGCCGGAATGTCCCGCACCTCGGCTCTTGAATTCTCGTTCTTCTTGTCGATCCCCACGATGTTCGTGGCCACTGCCTACGATCTCCTGAAGTCGCTGCGGGGTCAGGACGCCAATCCGATCGGCGTCGCCAATATCGACGGCCACGGATGGGTCGTGCTGGGCATCGGATTCGTCGTCTCCTTCATCGTGGCCTACGGGTCCGTCGCGTGGTTCATGGCCTACGTGCGCAAGCGAGGATTCTGGCCATTTGCCGTGTACCGAATTGTCCTGGGCACACTCGTCCTGCTGTTTGCGTCGACGCTCACGGGGCAGCCGTAGATCGGCGCAGCGCGGCCTACCTAATCAGTAGCACAACTATCAGATTGTGTGCTACATTCGATCCGCATGAAGACGTACATTCACGCTCGCCTCAGCAAGGAAGACCGGGCCGTCCTCGAAGACCTGAAGCAATCGACGGGGCATTCCGAGTCGGAGCTCGTCCGGCGTGGGCTGCACCTGGTGTCGAAAGAGCTGGGGCCAACGCGAAGCGCGCTGGCGCTCGCCGGGCAAAGCGTCGGACGGTTCAAGAAGGGCCCAAGGGATCTCGCCACCAACAGAAGACATCTGCAAGGTTTCGGCGAATGAACCCGGCCGGCGTCCTGCTGGATACGGGCCCGCTGGTCGCGCTGCTCTCGGCTGGTGACGCCAATCACGCGCGCGCCGAGCAACTGTTCGCTGCTTGTCTGCCACCTTTTCGCTGCTGCGAAGCCGTCGTCGCCGAGGCCTGTTTCCTCATGAGGAAGGTCCACCCGGCGGGTCCCGCCGAAGTGCTCGCCCTGGCACGAAAGGGTGTGTTCGAGATGGGGTTGTCGCTTGACGACCACTGGGCCGAGACCGAAGTGCTGCTAAAGAAATACGTGAATCAGCCTATCTCGCTTGCCGACGCCTGCCTGATCCGGTGCGCCGAGATTCACGAGGAGCCGCGAATCCTCACGTTTGACACCGACTTCGACATCTACAGATGGGCGCGAAACAGGAAGTTCCAGCGA
>JAHFUI010000194.1 GCA_023265175.1 Acidobacteriota bacterium | reverse complement strand
TCACTTTATTGTCGTCGAACTGGCGCGGCAGGGCGTTCGCTTCTTGGCATCGGTAGCCATGGGTAGCCGTCTTGACCGTGGAACTTCATGGAAGTAGAATCCCTCCCTTCTCAATGACACCTCGATTCGGCTGCGCGCAGGCCAACGGCCTTATGGCGAGTGTCGTATTGTCGGCGGGGCTCAGCGTGGCCTGCAATCGGGTGCCATTCCTCTTACCATCCGGGTCTACGATTGTGCTAGCGTCAGCGGCAACCGCCCTCCCCATCAACGGCTCTGCGGAGATCCTCGCGCAAGTCGTCGTGGCATCGGGGACTCCGCCCCAGCGCGGAACCCACGTCCTCTTTGCGACAACGCTCGGGTCTGTCGATCCGTCTGAAGCAGAGACCGACAGCGGCGGGCGCGTCACCGTCAGGTTTCACGCCGGAACCACTTCGGGGATCGCATCCATCACAGCCTTCTCGGGCGGTGCCAGCGTGGATGCCGAAGGCGCCGTCAGGATCGCGATCGGGGCTGCAGCTGTCGGACGCATCGCAGTATCGGCAACACCTGGGACGGTCCCCGCCAGCGGCGGCAGTGCCAAGGTGGTTGCCTTGGTCGTCGATCTCAACGGCAATCCGCTCGGCGGTACGACGGTTACGTTCACGACGACGGCTGGAAGTTTGTCTCAAGGCGTGGTCACGACGGACACGAGCGGGAACGCTGAAACCTCGCTGACGACCAGGCAACAGGCAACGGTGACCGCGACGGCTGGCACACAGGGCACGACAGGAGGGGGCACAGGAACTGGCACCGGCAGCCAAACGTCCGCCACAGTCACTGTCAACCTTAACCAGCCGGCGCTGATAACCGTCGGCGCGCCATCGCCAACGACCGCGATCGTGGGCCAAACGGTCACGTTTCCAATAACCTTCGGAAGTGGTGCGAGCTTCGTGCGCGTGACGGCCGACTTTGGCGATGGAAGCGCTCAGACAATAGTCGGCATGCCCTCAACAGTCTCCCACGCGTACTCACAAACGGGCACGTTCTTAGCCAGAGTGACCGGTGTCGACGCCTTCGGCGACACGCAGAGCGGGTCGAGCAGCTCCGGCGTCACGGTGACAAATCGTCCACAGCCGAGCGTGACGATAGCGTTGGCATCGGGCTCTCCGGCACCTCGACGTGAGGCTGTGACGACGTTCACCCTCACGTCCACTCCGTCAGGGGGCACGTCATCGCCGAACGTCATCACGTCGATTGTCGTCAACTTCGGCGACGGCGAGTCGGTCTCGCTCTCGGGTAACGCTTCGAGCGTGTCCCACGTCTATCACAGGTCGGGCACGTTCACTGTGACGGCCACGGCGACTGACAGCGCGGGAGCTACCGGCTCGGGTTCTACTGTGATCGTGGTCGTTGATTGAGATTCGGTCCCGCGGATTCAAATCCCGGAGACGGATTCGGCGGCTGGAGTTTAACAGTCATGAATATCCGACCGCTACACGACCGCATCATCGTTCACCGCCTCTGGTGAGCGCAGGCGTCATCGATCCGACCAAAGTGGTGCGGACGGCGCTGCAGAATCCGGCGTCCATCGCATCGCTCCGGCTCACGACCGAGGCGCTCGTGACGGAGATTCCCGAGAAGGGGCAGGCGCCAGCGCCTGGTGCGGGCGAGATGGGTGGGATGTACTGACGAGCGCAGTCACGCTCACAGCACGCGCCACCAAGGGGCCGCCAGGATCTTCGGCCCGAGCCATTCGGTGGTGTCGCCTGTATGCAGCAGGAGTCCCGCGCGGCAGCGGCTGCCGTACTCGTCACGAAAGGACTCGAGGTGTTTCGCGTCTCGGACGCGTGGCCGGTTCGTCGCCTTCACCTCGATCGGGAGCAGTCGGTCACCCGCTTCAATCACAAAGTCCACTTCTTCGCCCGTCGCCGTGCGCCAGTAGCTGACCGTCGGCGGATCGAGCTGCGCGTCGCGCCAGACGAGGAGATCGGCCAGCACGACATTCTCCAGATGCGCGCCGGACGGCTGGTCCTGTCCGGCGAGATGCAGCGCGAGGCCGGTATCGGCCCAATACAGCTTCGGCGCTTTGATCAGCCGCTTCGTCCGGTTCACGCTGTAGCCGGGCAGGCGCACGAGCTGATACGACGTCTCCAGCAGATTCAGCCATCGGTGAACGGTCGGCTGCGGCAGCGCGACGTCGCGTCCGAGCTCGGTCTGGTTCATGAGCTGCCCGACCCGAAGGCAGACCGCGCGCATCAGCCGGCGGAAGTCCGGAAGGCTCGCGATCGCCGACAGGTCCGCGAGATCGCGCTCCAGATAGGTTCGCGTGTAGCCCGCGAACCAGGTGGCCCGATCGGCGGCGGTATCGAGCTCGAGCGCCGGCGTCGGATAGCCGCCGCGGCGCGCCAGCAGCCGCCAATCCCCGCGTGGGACGCGCTCGGCCTCGATCAGATCACGCCAACGCTCATCCTTCGTGGCGAGCAGTTCGGTCCAGATGCCGGCGCGTCCCAATCCGATCTGCTCCCGCCGCGTCATGGGCCACAGCGTGAGATGGCTCGCGCGGCCGGCGAGGGTTTCCGACACGGTCCGCATGAGGAGCAGATTGGCCGACCCGGTGACGATGAAGCGGCCCCGGCCGCGATGTCGATCGACAGAGCGTTTGATCGCGAGCAGCAGATCGGGAGCCCGCTGGACCTCGTCGATCGTGAGGCGGGGTCCGCGGGCGACGAGGTTCTCAGGCGCCCGGTGGGCCTGCTCCAGCACGTCGAGGTCGTCCAGGGTGAGATAGACACGGGGCTCCGGGTGGACCAGCGTGCGAACGAGCGTGGTCTTCCCGGTCTGACGAGCGCCGGTGACGACCGTAACCGGCATCGCGCGCAACATATCAGTCAGCGTGGAAGCGGCCAGTCTCGGAAGGGCATCCATGCTGTGGATGATAATCATTCATACGATGAATAGCAAAGCGCGGCGCCAGCGCACGGCGGCGCCATCAGCACGTCTGGCGCCGTGATCGTCAACGGGATGGTCTACGTCGGCTCGGGCCACGCGTCGGCTCCGGCGCGTCGGGCGGCAACGTCCTGCTGGCGTTCGGAATCGACTCCACACGCGCCCTACCCGTCACAAACACGCCGCGAGATCGTTGTACAGGTGGAGCAGGCACTACGATTGGCAGTACCTGGATGACGCCGCTTGACACGTCCGGCACCCCCGAGTCGAGGCCTGTCGATCCACAAACGGAGCTGGTGCGGCTGTTTGCCGATCACGGGACATCCCTGTATCGCGTCTGTCGCTGCACGCTCGGCAGCGCCGCCGACGCTGAAGACGTCGTGCAGGACGCGTTTCTCAAGCTGCTGCAGCACCTGGCTGGCGCGCGCCCTCGATCGCTGGAAGCGCGGCGTCCAGAGGGCGGCGTCGCTCGCGACACGTTGAAAGGTTGAAAGGATGAATGTATGCGCTGTCTGACCGACGTGGAAGTGCAGACCGTCGTTGACAACGAAGCGACTGAAGCAAGTCGCGCGCACGCGGCCGGTTGCAGGCGCTGCCGCGGCCGAATCGAAGAGCGCCGCCGACAGATGACCGAGCTCTCCGCCCTCGTGGAAGCCGAAGGGGACATGCCGCCCGATCTCGAGACGCGACTGCGTCACGCCGTCGCGTTCGGGCGTCCGCTGCGGGGTGCGACCGCGCTCCGCGGTTCCGCGGCGCCCGCCTCGTGGCGTCGCGCGGGCTGGATATCGGCGCTCGTGACGGCAGCCGTTGTCGCGGTGGTCGTCTTCGTCGTCCTCCCTCGGTTCGGCGCGCCGACGAAGCTGTCCGCGTCACAGATCCTGGGGCGGTCGCTGCAGACGCTGTCGAGCGCGCGCGGCGTCGAGTCGCTCGAGTACGAGCTCCTGGTCGGCGGCGTGTTGGACGGGCCTCATCGCATCCGGCAACTGATCGATCACGAGCATCCCAACCGGTACCGGCTGGCCAACTACGGCCCGGACGGCGTGCTGGAATCGGCGATCAGCCAGGATCCGTTCAGTCGCCGCCGTTCTCAGCTCATTCGCGTCGACGGACGCAACTACATCGTCAATGTGACGGAGATGCACAACGCGCTTGTTTCGCTGCCGGAAATGGCGCAGGCGCAGATCGAGACGGCTATCACCATGATGCAGGCGACATCGGATCAGAAGCTGACGATCCTGGACGCGCCGGGCGGCAGGCAGTACGTCATCCAGATGCCCACGGTTACGCCGAAAGCGGGCGCCGGCACGTTCGATCTCTATCAGGCGCGCGCCGTCATCGATGCCGGCGACTTCCGCATTCAGGAGTTCGAGGCGAGCGGTGCGCTGCTGAAGCAGCCGTACTCGGTGTCGTTCAAGCTGATCCGGCGGGTGGTGCGGCCGCCGGCCGACGTCTCGCCGGCCGAGTTCGGCATCCAGCCAGGTCCCGGTGATGTCGTGCTCGAAGGTGAGGCCTCGGCCGACCCGTTGAGTGACGTGCTCATCACCGTGCTGCGGGAGCTGGGCCGGGTCAAGGGCTATTGACGTGAGCGGCGCCGCGATTCGCATCAGCGAGCTCACGAAGTACTACGGGCCAGTGGTCGGCGTCGAGGGACTGACGCTCGACGTCGCGCCGGGCGAGGTCTTCGGGTTTCTCGGCGTGAACGGCGCCGGAAAGACGACGACCATCCGGCTGCTCCTCGATTTGTTGCGGCCGACGAGCGGCGCGGCGTCGATCCTCGGATTCGACTGCCAGCGGCAGGGTCTCGAGGCGCGGCGCCGCATCGGCTACCTGCCCGGCGAGACGCCGATCTATCCCGAGCTCACCGGTGCCGCCTATCTCAGGTTTCTTTCGGCATTGGGCGCGCAGCGCACGTCGCCGACGCGGCTCAACGTCCTGCTCCGGCGTTTCGACGTGAGCGATCTCGATCTCGGGCGGCGCATGCGCGACTACTCACACGGGATGAAGCGGAAGTTGGGACTCATCCAGGCGCTGATGACCGACGCGCCAGTGCTCATGCTCGATGAGCCCACCTCGGGCCTCGATCCGCTGGTGATCGAAGCCTTTGGCGAGACGATCGACGAGCTCGCGCGATCGGGCCGCACGACCGTGCTCCTGTCCTCCCACGTGCTCTCGGAAGTCGACCGCGTGTGCCACCGGATCGGGTTGATTCGGAGCGGCCGCCTCGTCGCGGCGCGCACGCTGAGCGAGTTGCGCGCGGTCACTCCGCGGCGGCTCACGGTGTCGTTCACGCGACCGGTGGCCCTCCGCCTGCCGGCGAACCTAGACGTGGTGCTCGTGGCGTGTGAATCGCAGCGCTGGGTGATCGACGTTCGCGGTGCGCTCGGCCCGCTCGTGTCTTCGCTGGCCGGCTTGCCGGTCGCTGACATCAGCCTGGCCCCGTTCGCGCTCGAGGACGCCATCTTGCGGCTCTTCGACGGGAACGAGCACCCGTCGCCATGGTGACGCTCATCGGCCGGTCGTTCGGACGCATCGCGGGGCTTCTCGCGGCGATCCTGGGTTTGCTCGTGGCCTTTCAAATCGCGTTGATCGCCGTGGCGTCTTCGTTCACAACGGCCAGCACTCTCGATCGCCTGGTCCAAATCATGCCGGGCTTCATCCAGAACGCGTTCGGTCCCGCGCTGCTGTCGTTCGCGGGCATGACGACGATCGGCTACTTCCATCCGGTGGCGGTGATGCTCGTGGTGCAGTTCGCGATTTTTTTGGCGACCGAACCGGCGGGCGAGATCGAAGCGGGCCTGGTGGATCTGGTGCTGGCGCGGCCGCTGCCGCGTCACTGGCTTGTCAGCCGATCGCTCCTGGTGATGACCTCGTGCACAGTGGCGGCGACGCTTGCGATGTGGCTCGGCACATGGCTCGGCCTGTGGTCCCTGGCGCCCCAGGACGCGCGCTGGCCCGACGCGCACGTCGTGCTGATGCTGACCGCCCATCTGGCGGCGGTCGGCTGGTGTTTCGGCGCCGCGGCTCTCGCAGCCGCCGCGTGGGCCAGGCGTCGTGCGTCGGCGCACGCGACCGTCGCGCTTGCAGCGGTTGCGCTGTACCTCATCGATATCGTGATCGAATCGTGGCCGCCGGCGGCTCCATTTGCCCGCCTCTCGCTGTTTCACTATTTCCACGGCGCCGCGATCCTCCGTGGCACCGCCAACTCCGTGCTCGACCTCTCGGTTCTCGGCGCGATCGCGCTGACCGGGATCGCCCTCGCGTACTGGAAGTTTCACACGCGCGACCTCTGATTCAGATGGCGTCTTCGAGACCGAGCGCCAGGATCGCCGTCCGCCCGATGGCCTGCATGGTTGGCGCGTCGAGCCGTCCGTGATACTTCACGAATCGGACCTTGGACACCGTCTGGATGTTGTCGAGCTGCACGTTATGTACATGATTTCAACGTGCGTCATTTTCACCACGGCTACGGGGTCGGCGGCACCGTCAGGCAGAAGTGCTTGTTGGCACGTGGTCCACGACCGGTCGACGTGCCACTGGAAAACCAGCACCCGTTGTGCCAGCGTTCCTTCGCTGACGTGCGCCCGTTATCGCCTCACCCCTTGAGCACCATAGTCGATCCAGGCGCGTCGCTGCCGTGGTGGCAGCTCTATCACGCGGGGCGCCGAACGAGGAGGGGGCTCTGATCGTCCACGGAAGGCGACGCGGATCAGTCAGGTGGTCTGCTGACCATGGTTCAGCCCACCCGTGGGAAACCGACTCCGTATCGCGCTGGAGGGTCTGCGTCCACCCATCAGGTTCGAATGTCATGACGGTCTCAGGCTCGATCTCGGCGTGATGAAGCTGCTCGCCCTCGACCCCGGTGATTGACGACACGGTGTCGCCCGACCAGTGGATCGCGATCGATGGAAACTCCGGTAGCCGCGGGAATAGGGCAAGGGACTCGTCGGCGCGCGCGAACGTTCCGGGCACGTCGGCTGCCGCCGCTTGAGAATAGCCAATCCGCAAGAGGTGCTGGGTGAGTGCGGACGACGATATCGATTGGCCGGTGACGATCTGAACGGGCGCCGCCATGACGCGAAGCGACGGGAAAGAGAGTGAATCGGCGTCGATGCGATCCGCGCCGCTGGCGTAGGTCAGCGCGGCCCCGATTACGAGGACCGACGAGCCCACGATGAACAACAGAGCCCCAGCAGCGCAGAGTCACGTCGTTTCATTGCGCCTCGTTTCCATCGAGTGGCCCGGATGCTCCGAGGAGCATGAAGCCTTCTCTGAACGGCACGGGCCCGCGCCCCGGCTGCCTCGCCCTTGTCGTGTGGGCGCCGTCGGAATGGACAGCTCGGCATCGCGCGAATGGCACAGCGGCTCGGGCCAGGATCGAATCCCGGCACAGCAGCATCAACGCTCCGAACGCCGGCACAACGACGGGAGCCAAGAGGATGCTGTACGGAGCGGCAACTCCGAGTCGGCGATCGGCCAGCAGCACGACCCCGAATGCGAGGCTGAAGAAGGCCATCGCGTACACCGTTCCTCCAACAATCCACCGTGTCATGCGGCCTCCATCGTGATGACAAGTCGACCGTCACCAAGTTGCGGAATGAGCGGCGCGTGTTCAGCGAGCGTTCGCCCGCCAAGGGCAGTAATGGATGCGATGGCGTGTCTGTCTCCAACCTCCGGATGTCTGCGAAGCATCTCCCTCAAGTGCGGCAGGCAGTCAGCGAGGCTGAAGTCTGGCCACATGTTCAAGTACACCGGGCCAACAAGATTCATCGGCCGGATCATGACGGGAATGCTCACCGGACGGTCTTGCCGGCGCGCTGCCGCCCAC
The DNA here is from genome assembly GCA_023265175.1 of Acidobacteriota bacterium. Lineage (GTDB taxonomy): Bacteria > Acidobacteriota > Vicinamibacteria > Vicinamibacterales > CAVVIG01 > JAHFUI01. The sequence continues at coordinate 395 of JAHFUI010000194.1, read as the reverse complement.
ACGTCATCGATCCGACGCCACCAGTCACGGACCCGATCTGCGAGCGGGACGCGCCGCCCGCCTCGCCAGAAGGCGGTGAACGAGATCACTTCGAGGAAGGCGCCCGGGATCCAGCCAGTCATCGCGGTGGGAGTCCGCGCGGTGGTCTCCTGGATGAACACCGTGGACAGGTCGACGACAGGCGGATCGAACGCCGCGGGTGAAGGAGGTTGAGCGGTTCCCGGTAGAAGCCCGCCAACCGATACGTAGACGCCGTTCAGATCGTGGATTCCGACTCCCAGCACTTCAAGTGATTTTGCGCGATCGCCAGGTGGGTCGATCGATAGCGGCGAGGCCACCGATGCGCGGCGCAGGATGTCTCGCGCCGCCGACAGATCACGTCGAAGGCTGAGCAG
>JAHFUI010000193.1 GCA_023265175.1 Acidobacteriota bacterium | reverse complement strand
AACTGCAAAAGGTGCTGACCGACTCGCCCTGGTCGCGCAACGTCAGCATCCCCGCCACTCCCCCAGTCCTCGGTGGCGGTGGACTCGGTGAAGGCGAAGGCGGGCGCGGAGGTGGCGGCGACGCGGGCGGCGGCGGTGGCGGTGCAGCCGGAGGCGGAGGCGGTCGTGGCGGCGGTCGCGGTGGTGGCGGTCCGAACGTGTCCCTACGAATCAAGCTCGTCGTCTCGTGGCGCAGCGCCCTGCCGATGAAGCAGGCGCTCGTCCGCGATCAAGTCGGCATCGGCGGCGCGGTCCCCGCCGAAAGCCAGCAACTCCTGGAGCGCACCGAGACGGACTACGTCGTGACGCTCATGGGGCTTCCGGCGCGCTACGCCCGCACGCTCGCGAGCCTCAAGACCACGACGTTCCTCAAGCGGAACAACAAGCCTCCGATTGCGGTCGACGAGATGGCGGTGCAGCAGGCGGCCGCGGCGCCGAAGACGCCCGCGTTCCTCGTGGTGGTCTTCGGATTTCCAAGGACCGATGCGATCAAGCTGGAAGACAAAGACGTCGAATTCGTGACCAAACTGGGACTGATCGACATCAAGAAGAAGTTCAATCTCAAGGACATGGTCTTTCACGGGCACCTCGAGCTCTGACGCATCGCTTCACGGGCTGCTAAACTCGCCGCGTTCGTAGCGTGCCTTGGTCGCCAGCCGCTGCACCTTGCCGCTCGTCGTCCGGCCGATGGCGCCGCTGGGCACGAGCACGACCTCGTCGACGTACAGCCCGCAGACGTCGACGATGCGCTGGCGGATCGACCTCGTCAACGCGTCCGCCGCCACCGTTCCGCTCGGCTCGAGGACAATCACGACCCGATCGGCGGATCCGGTGCGTCTCGTCGCAAACGCGACGACGCGCCCTCGGCGGACGCCGTTCAACTCGTCGACCGCCCACTCGAGATCCTGCGGATGATACTTTCGACCGTTTGCGATGATGATGTCTTTGAGCCGGCCGCAGACGAACAGCTCGCCATCGGCGAGATATCCCACATCGCCCGTGTGCAGCCATCCATCGCGAATGGTCTGGGCCGTGAGCGCCTCATCGCCATAGTAGCCGTGCATCACCGACGGCCCCGCCAACGTAATCTCTCCGATCGAGCGTTCCGGCAGCTCGTGGCCATTCTCGTCCAGGATGCGAACGTGATGGCCCGGCAGCGCCGAGCCGCAGCTGACGATGTTCGGTAGTCCGCGGTCAGGACCGCTCGGAACCGCCGGCGCTCCGGTCGCCACGGTGTCAACCGGGAGATGCTCGACACGGATCGGGCGATCGCGGCGGGCAAATGTCGCAGCGAGGACATGCTCGGCGAGGCCGTAGCTCGGAAGAAAACTCGTGTCGCGAAAACCAACCCCGCGACACATGTCGGCGAACGCCGCAAGCGCCGGCGCATGGATCGGTTCCCCGCCGCACCCCGCGACGCGCCAGCACGACAGATCGAGGCCTTCGAGGTCGCGTGCTCTGAGTCGGCGGACGCACAGGTCGTAGGCGAAATTGGGCGCGAAGCTCACGGTGGCTCGGTGTCGGGAGATCGCACGCAGCCATTCCACGGGCCGCTTCACGAACGTCTGCGGCGTCATCAGGACCGCGGGCCGGCCGCAATACAGCGCGCCAAGCGCCATGCCGACCAGTCCCATGTCGTGAGAGAGCGGAAGCCAGCTCACGGCCGAATCTGCCGCCGAACACGCAAGACCCGCGGGCCCGTTGATCGCCTCGATGTTCGCCGACAGATTGCGGTGCGTCACGGCGACGCCTTTGGGCGCCGAGGCCGATCCCGACGTGAATTGTACGAACGCGATGTCGTCCAGCGAGACACGGGCAGACCTACGCGCCTCCGCTATGCCCGCGCCTGGCGTCATCTTGGCAGACCTAAAGGTCTGCACTAGACCTACCTCGGGGGCGATCTGCACGACACCCACATCGACGGCGAGATCCTCATCTTCTTCTGTCGTAGTGCAGGCCTTTAGGCCTGCCGTGGACACGACCACCGCGAGATCCGGGCAGCTCGATCGCAGATCTTCGACGTCTGGCGCAAGCCGCGGCGTCGTGACGACCACGCGGGCGCGCGAGCGGCGGAGAATGCCGGCCGTCGCCGCGAGATAGCGTGTCCGATCTGACGCTGTCGATGGAGGGTAAAGCGAGGCGGGAATCAGACCGGCGATCGATGCGCCAAAGAGCGCGGTCAGAAACTGTTCGGAATCGTCCACGACCAATGCCACGAGGTCGCCGCGGCGCAGACCCGACGCCCAAAACACTGTTGCCACGTCAAGAGCCGCCTGGTGCATCTCCGCGTACGATCGATAGGTCTCGACGCCCTGGTCGGCGAAGACGTACCCCTCGCCGCTCGGCGCGGCGTCGGCGAGCGCCTCTGGCAGCGTGCGGAGACGCGTCATCCCGGCCTCGGTCCGCCTGCGACGAGCATTGAAACCCGGGCCACGATCTGCGCCACCGTCCGCGTGCCGGCCAAATCGTCCAGAGGAATCGACACATCGAACCGACCTTCGAGCTGGGCGATCGTCTCCATGACCTCCAGCGAGTCGAACCCGAGATCCGCAATCAAGTCGCTCGTGAGCGTCGGCTCGATGGGGCGGCGGCTCACGTTTTTTAAGACGTCGATGACCGCCTCTTGAACCAGTACGGATGAGGGCGCTCCCATATCGGACGGAGAATAACACCGTCGCGGCCCGCGTATAATCGAACGACCTATACATGGAGAACGGGTCGCTGAAGTCCACCACGCCAGACGGCCAGAGCCAGGTCAATCCGAACTCGTTCGGGCTGACCAAGTTCAATGCGAGGAATCGGACGCACACCGAGCAGCTGGTGAGCGGAGCATCGCGCGTTATCGCCGTGGAGTTGAAGTAGCGTGGCCCCGGTCGAGGCCGCGATCGGCGCCGCCATCGACGAGCTCAAGCGGCTGCTGGGCGCGCGCGCGACCGATGCGGCCGCGGTTCTGGAGCAGCACAGCCACGACGAGTCGTACCACCCCCCGGCGGCGCCGGACGTCGTCTGCTTCCCTCACACCACCGAGGAAGTCTCGGCGATTGTCCGGGTCAGCGCCAGCCGTCACGTGCCGGTCATCCCATTCGGCGCGGGCACGTCGCTCGAAGGCCACGTCAACGCGATCCACGGCGGCATCACGATCGACCTGCGTGAGATGAACAGGGTCCTGCGCGTGGGCGCGGAAGACATGGACGCGACGGTCGAAGCGGGCGTGACGAGACTGCAGTTGAACAAGGCGCTGCGCAGCACCGGCCTGACGTTCACCGTCGATCCCGGCGCCGACAGCAGCCTCGGCGGCATGGCGGCCACGCGGGCGTCCGGCACGACCGCCGTGCGATACGGCACCATGCGCGAGAACGTTCTGGGGCTGACCGTGGTGCTGCCCGATGGCCGCATCATCAAGACCGGCACCCGCGCGCGAAAGTCGTCCTCCGGGTACGACCTCACTCGGCTGTTCGTGGGATCGGAAGGAACGCTCGGCGTCATCACCGAAGTGACCGTTCGCCTCCATCCGCTTCCCGAGGCGGTGTCGGCGGCCGTCTGTTCCTTCGACTCGATGAAGGGTGCGATCGACACGGTCATCGCCACGATTCAGCACGGCGTCCCGGTCGCCCGCATGGAGCTGCTCGACGAGACGCAGATGGATGCCGTCAACCGCTATTCGAAGACGAGCTACGCGGTCGCGCCGACGCTCTTCTTCGAGTTTCACAGCGACAGCCGGGCGCACATCGCCGATCAAGCGCAAACGGTACAGGCGCTGGCCGCGGAGCGCAGCGGACGCGATTTTCAGTGGGCGACGCGGCTCGAGGATCGCGAAAAGCTGTGGCGGGCGCGGCACGACACCCTCTACGCGTCGCTGGCGCTCCGCCCGGGATCGCGCGCGCAGATCACCGACGTCTGCGTCCCAATCTCGCACCTGGCGGAGTGCATCCTTGAAACGAAGCAGGACAACCTCGGCGCGCCATTCCCGATCTCGCTGGTCGGCCACGCCGGCGACGGGAATTTCCACCTGCTCTATCTGCTGAATGTCGAGAGTCCGGCGGAGCTCGAGGCCGCCAGACAACTGAACGAACGGCTGGTCATGCGCGCGCTGCGGATGGGCGGCACCTGCAGCGGTGAGCACGGTGTAGGCACGGGCAAGATGAAATATCTCGAGGCCGAGCACGGGTCCGCGCTCGAATTGATGCGCACCCTCAAGCGCGCGCTCGACCCCGACAACCGGATGAACCCGGGAAAGATGCTTGTTGTTGACTAGCCGGACAGTCGTTGACGGCAAAGCCGAGCGGCGATGAGCCGCGAAGGCATAGGCGCCGGGGGTGGGGCCCCGGCGCACAGTAAAAAATGATGACGCGACGAATCAGACGCACCTTGGCCGCCTGGATGTGGCTCGTGCTCGCACTCACGACCGCGGCCCGTGCGAACGAGCTCACCGACGATCTCGGCGCGCGGCGCGCGCGCGTCATGGAACGCCTCGGTCCGGAGACCATGCTCGTTCTCTGGAGCGCTCCGACGCAGCGGTACTCACTCGACATCGATTACGAATACCGTCAGGACAGCAACCTGTATTACCTGACCGGCATCACACAGGACAACACGATCCTCGTGCTGATGCCCGGGAACGCGTCGCGCCGCGAGATCCTGTTCGTCAAAGACAAGGATCCACTGCAAGAGCACTGGCACGGCCGCATGCTCAGCCTCGACGAGGCGAGGTCGCGCACCGGCATCGATACCGTGCTGGCGGGCAGCCAGTTCGAGACGTTCGTGGCGGCGGTGCTGAGCGGACGCGGCTCCGGACCGATCGAGCCGCAGGAAGCCGGGCGATTCTTCGGTGCGCTGTCCGCCGGTCGCGCGCATGTGGCGCTTGCGCTGGAATCGGGGCGCAGCCTGGCCGATCCGCCGAGCCAGCCGCTGCAGTTCGTGCAGAAGCTTCGCGATCGGTTCGTCGGCTTCGGCACGATCGACGCGATGCCGATTCTGGAAGATCTGCGAACGGTGAAGACGCCTTACGAGCGCACGATCCTCGTCAAGAGCGTCGAGATCTCGAACGAGGCTCAGATGGCCGGGATGCGGGCGGCCCGTCCCGGCGCGTACGAATACGAGGTCAAGGCGTCGATCGAGGCGGTCCATCGCGGCCGCGGCGCCGTGTCATGGAGCTATCCGTCGATCGTCGGCAGCGGACCGAACGCGACGATCCTCCATTACCGGGACGGCGACCGCCAGATGCTCGCGGCCGATCTCCTCCTCGTTGACGCCGCGTGCAACTACGCGTACATGTCCGGCGACATCACACGCACCTATCCCGTCGGCGGCACGTTCTCGTCCCGGCAGAAGGATGTGTACACGATCGTGCTGCAGGCGCAGGAAGAGGGCGCCAAGGTTGCCAAGCCGGGGGCCTCGCTCCAAGCGATCCACGCGAAGACCGTCGAGGTGGTCAAGGCCGGCCTGCTGAAGCTCGGTCTCATCACGGATCCGCGCGGCGACCAGTATCGGCTCTGGTACACGCACGGCGCCTCGCATTACATCGGCATCGACGTGCACGATGTGGGCAGCCGGACGCGCGCGCTCCAGTCCGGCATGGCGTTCACCATCGAGCCGGGCATCTATATCCGCCAGAGCGCCCTCGACGCGCTGCCGCGAACGCCCGAGAACATCGCATTCATCGCTCAGGTCCAACCCGCGGTGCGCAAGTACGCCGACATCGGCATTCGCATCGAAGATTCGTTTCTCCTGGAAGAAATCGGCCTGCGCAATCTGTCCGCCTCCGTGCCCAAGACGATCGAAGACATCGAAGCGTTTCTTCGCACGCGCACGGTCTCATCCACCTTCGGGAGATAACGAATGCAACCGCGAAATGCGAAAGGCAAAATGCAAAATGCACATCGGCGTTCTGGACATTGTGCATTCCGCATTGTGCATTTCAAGCGCTCCCTGCTGTGCGCGGCTCTTGCCTTCGCGCTTGTCCTTGTCCACGCCAGCGCCGCCGCCTCGCGTGATTTTCTCTGGAAGGTCACCGGTAAGACCGGAGTCGTCTACCTCGTGGGCTCTGTGCACTTGTTGACGCAGGACTTCTACCCGCTCGACCCCGCATTCGAGCAGGCGTTCAAAGAGTCCGACCTGCTCGTCGAGGAGACCGACCTGGCCGAGCTGCTCGCGCCGCAGGCGCAGCTGCAGCTGCTGTCGCGTGGGATGCTGCCGTCCAGCCAATCACTCGACGCGGTCGTGTCGCCCGGGACCTTCGCGCTGGTCTCCAGGCGCGCCGACGCGCTGGGCCTGCCGATTGACCCGCTGAAGCGCTTCAAGCCGTGGTCCCTGGCGCTCATGCTGGCGCAGCTCGAATGGCAGAAGGCCGGCTTCGACGGCGAGCTCGGGCTCGACAGGCATTTCTACGACCGGGCGCAGCACGACGGCAAGCGGGTGCAGGGCCTCGAGACCGCGGAGTTCCAGATCGCGCAATTCGACGGCATCTCGATGGAACAGCAGGAACGTCTCCTCGTCGAGACCTTGACCGATCTGGACGCCGAGATGGCGAGCCTCTCCACGCTGATCCGGGCCTGGAAGGCGGGCGACACGCCCACTGTCGAGCGAATCGTGTTGGAGGATTTGAAGAAGGATCCGCAGCTGTACCAACGGCTGCTGGTCGCACGCAACCGCGACTGGATGCCGAAGATCGAGACGCTCTTCAACCGCACCGGCCGCGCCTTCATCGTCGTCGGCGCGGCGCACGTCGTTGGTCCGGACGGGCTGATCGCGATGCTCAAAGCAAAGGGCTATCAGGTGGAGCAGATGTGACATCTGCGCTTCGGTGGCCACCCTGCGAGCCGAGTGGCAAGTCGCTTCTGGACTAAGATCCAGATTCATGCCCAACAACGGCGCGCTGCGCGGCGCCAGTGTGCTCGTCGCGGGCGCCGGCCTGGCGGGACTCGCTGCCGCCCGCGATCTGATCCTCAACGGCGCCAATGTCACGATTGTCGACGCGCGGAACCGGGTGGGCGGCCGCGTATGGACGGTTCGCGACCGGTTCGTCGATGGGCAGCACGCAGAAGCCGGCGGCGATCTGATCGACGAGGGCCAGCAGGAAATCCGCACGCTCGCCGAAGAGCTCGGGCTGAAGCTCTCACGCATCCTGCGCGGCGGCTTCGGCTACGCGCGGCCCGACGCATCGGGCCGTACGCGCATCGTCGCGCAGTCGGCGGCGCGCGGATGGGATCGGCTCTCCAAGACGCTCCAGAGTCTCATCCGGCCGTACTGCCTGGCTGAGCAGCGGTGGGACTCGCCCATCACCGCGGATCTCGCTCGCCGCTCCGTCGCGCACTGGCTCGACGACATCAATGCCGACGAGGAGTTGCGTGCGACGGCCCTCGGCCTGCGCGGCTTCTTCCTCGCCGATCCCCACGAGTTGTCGCTGCTCGCGCTCGTCGATCAGTTCGCGTCGAGCAGCCAGCCCGGCGGCTGGAAGACCTATCGCATCGACGGCGGTAACGATCGCTTGGCGACGACGCTCGCGGCGTCGCTCGGCGATCGGTTGAAGCTGAACACGGAAGTGGTCGCGGTGTCGCATCGCGGCCGCGAGGTGCGAGTCAGCATCAAGAATGGCCGCGAGGTGGCGCATCTCACACGGGACTACGTCGTCTTCGCGTTGCCCGCGGCGCTGCTGCGCCGCATTCCGATCAACCCCGCGCTGCCCGCGCAACAGCACGAGGCGATCACCCGCCTCAAATACGGCCGCTCGACCAAGACGCTGCTTCAATTTTCGCGGCGCTTCTGGCGGGCGCCCGGTCGGCGGCGCGCGTTTGGCTCACCGCTGCCGTTCGGTGCGCTGTGGGAAGGAAACGAGGAGCAACGGGGACGCGCCGGCATTCTCTCGCTGCTCAGCGGCGGGGGCGCCAGCCAGGCAACGCAGGCCATGATGGCCAAGGACGGCATCGCGGCTCTCGTGACCTCGCTGGACTGGCTCGGCGCCCGCGATGCGCAACTGCTGCAGTCGCATCAGACGGTGTGGGAGGCGGATCCCTGGTCGCGCGGCGGGTACGCGTTCTTCGATCCATCCTACGATCCCGCGCTGCGATCCTGGCTGGCCCGCCCGTTTGAGCGACTGTTCTTCGCCGGGGAGCACACGAGCGTGCGCTGGCAGGGGTACATGAATGGGGCCGTCGAAAGCGGACGCCGGGCGGCCGCAGAAATCGACGCAACCCATCGAATC
>JAHFUI010000042.1 GCA_023265175.1 Acidobacteriota bacterium | reverse complement strand
TCCGGCAACTTCCTGCTGGATTCGGAAAGCCGGATGCAGCCGGTCGCTTCCGGCGTTCAGGGCACGTCCGCGATTGACACGGTGTGCGGCATGGCGGTTGACGAAAACAAGGCCCGGGCGGAAAAGCACATCTCTGCAAACGGCGGCAAGACCTATTTCTTCTGCACCGACGGCTGCAAGCAGGAGTTTGACGCGAACCCGGAGAAGTTCCTGAACGCGGGAGGCCCCGCTTCCCAATCCGCCACGAGCCAACATTCGGCGGGCCGCGTTTCCAGCGCCCACGCGCACCGTGATTGACCGGTGATTAACCGCATCATCGATTTCTCGGTCCGGAACCGGGCGGTGGTGTTTGTGCTGACGGCCGCCGCCTGCCTGGGGGGCTGGTGGTCCATGCGGCATCTGCCGCTCGACGCCATCCCGGATCTCAGCGAGACGCAGGTGATCGTGTACTCGCGCTGGGACCGCAGCCCTGACGTGATCGAGGCCCAAGTCACCTATCCCATCGTCTCCGCCATGCTGGGCGCACCGAAGGTCAAGGCCGTGCGCGGCTTCTCGGATTTCGGCTACTCGTACGTGTATGTCATCTTCGAGGAAGGCGCCGACCTGTATTGGGCGCGCGCACGCACGCAGGAGTACCTGGCGGCGGCTTTGCCGAAACTGCCTGCGGGCGTGAACACGGTGATGGGTCCGGATGCCACCGCGCTGGGCTGGGTCTATCAATACGCACTCGTGGACGAATCCGGCACCAACTCGCTGGCGGATTTGCGCTCGGTCCAAGACTGGTATTTGCGCTACTACCTGAAGTCCGTGCCCGGCGTCGCCGAGGTCGCGCCGGTCGGCGGCTTTGGCCGGCAGTTCCAAGTCAACCTCGACCCCAACCGGCTCAAGGCGTACGGCATTTCGATTCGGCGCGTCATCGAGGCGCTGCGCGGCGGCAACACCGAGTCCGGCGGCCGCCTGCTCGAATTTGGCGGCGCGGAATACATGGTGCGCGGCCGCGGCTACATCACGTCCGTCGAGAACATCAAGGACATCATCCTCGAAAACCGGAACGGCACGCCGATTCGCATCCGCGATCTCGGTCAGGTGGTGCTTGGGCCTGACCTGCGGCGCGGCGTGGCCGACCTCGACGGCAGGGGCGACACGGTTTCCGGAATCGTGGTCATGCGGCAGGGACAGAACGCGCTCGAGGTCATCGAGCGTGTCAAAGCCCGGTTGCGGGAAATCGAGCCCGGCCTGCCGCACGGGGTGAAGGTCGTGCCGGTGTACGACCGTTCGGAGCTGATCCACCGGGCCATTGACAATCTCAAGTCCACGCTCATCGAGGTCATCCTGACCGTCGTGCTGATCGTCTTCATCTTCCTGTGGCATCCGCCGAGCGCCCTCATTCCCGCCGTGACCATTCCAGTCGCGGTGCTGCTCGCGTTCATCCCGTTCCGGCTGATGGGTCTCACCGCCAACATCATGTCGCTGGCCGGCATTGCGATCGCCGTCGGCGCTCTCGTGGATGCCGCGATTGTGGTGGTCGAGCAGGTGCACAAGAGTCTCGAACAATGGGAGCGCGAAGGACGACGCGAGGAGTATCAGGCGGTGGTGCTGCGCGCGATCAAGCAGGTTGCCGGCACCAGCTTCTTCGCGCTGCTGGTCATCGCGGTGTCCTTCCTGCCGGTGTTGGCCCTCGAAGCGCAGGAAGGCAGGCTGTTCAAACCGCTGGCCTACACCAAGACGCTTTCCATGATCGTGGCCGCCCTGCTGGCCATCACACTCGACCCGGCGCTGCGCACGGCGTTCACGCATGTGCGCACGTTCCAGTTCAGGCCGCGATGGCTTGCCGGTTTCGCCCAGACTCTTTTCGCAGGACGGATCCGCTCCGAAGCGCAGCACCCCATCAGCCGCGTCCTCATCCGCCTCTATGGTCCTGTTCTTAGGTGGTCCCTGCGCCGCCAATGGATTGTCATCGGCGCTGCCGGATTGGCGATTGCCGTCACCGTCCCGATCTTCCAGAGGTTGGGCTCTGAGTTCATGCCGCCGTTCGAGGAAGGCTCGATTCTGTACATGCCTTCGACCATGCCCGGCATCTCGATCACCGAAGCCCAGCATCTGCTCCAGGGCACCGACCGCATCATCCGGCAGTTCCCCGAGGTCGAGCGCGTGTTGGGGAAAGCTGGACGATCGGAAACCGCAATCGACCCCGCGCCGCTTTCGATGCTCGAGACGGTGATCATCCTCAAACCCAAATCGCAATGGCGGAGCGTGCACACCTGGTACTCCGGCTGGGCGCCCGGCTGGTCGAAGGCGATCTTGGGTCACATCACGCCGGATCACATCTCGCAGGAGGATCTGATTGACGAGATGAACGCCGCCTTGCAGGTGCCCGGCTTAGCGAATGCGTGGACGATGCCGATCAAAGGCCGCGTTGAGATGCTCAGCACAGGCATCCGTACCGCGCTGGGCCTCAAGGTTGCCGGCGCCGATCTCAAGGCGATCGAGCAGATCGGTGTTCAAGCCGAAACCGCCCTCAGGCAGGTTCCGGGCACGCGCAGCGTATTCGCCGAGCGCACCGCCAGCAGCTACTTCTTCGATATCGAGTGGGACCGCGAAGAACTGGCCCGCTACGGCATGACGATCGAGGACGCCCAGTCGGTCGTCGAAAACGCCATCGGTGGCGAGAACGTCACCACGATCATCCAGGGCCAGGAACGCTATCCCGTCAACGTGCGTTATCTCCGCGATTTCCGGTCCGATCTGAGCGCGGTGGAGCGTGTGCTGGTGTCGACGTCGGACAGCCAGGCGCAGATTCCGCTGGCCGAGCTCGCACGCGTGAAGGTCACCGCCGGACCGGGCATGATCCGCAATGAAGACGGCCTCTTGACCGGCTACGTGTATGTGGATGTCAGCGGCCGCGATTTGCGGGCCTACATTGACGAAGCCACGACGGTCCTTCGCGAGAAGGTGCGCCTGCCTCCCGGATATGCCCTGCTCTGGAGCGGGCAATACGAAGCGATGCAAAGAGCAGAGGAACGGCTCTGGATTGTGGTGCCGGTCACGCTGTTCCTGATTCTGTTCCTGATCTATCTCAACACACGCTCGGTCGTGAAGACGGCCATCGTCATGCTGGCAGTGCCGTTCTCGGCGGTTGGGGCCATCTGGTTCCTTTACCTGATGGGTTACAACATGAGCGTTGGCGTGTGGGTGGGGCTGATCGCGTTGCTGGGCGTCGATGCCGAGACCGGGGTATTCATGCTGCTCTACCTGGACCTGGCTTACGAGCAGGCCCGAAAGGAAGGGCGCATGCACACGCTGGCCGACTTGCAGGGCGCGATTCAATACGGCGCCGTCCAGCGTCTGCGTCCGAAGTTCATGACCGTGGCGACGATGTTCCTCGGGCTGGTGCCGATCATGTGGTCGCTGGGCACAGGGGCTGATGTGATGAAGCGGATTGCCGTGCCGATGATTGGCGGCATCTTCACGTCGTTCCTGCTGGAGCTGCTGGTCTATCCGGGAATTTACCAGGTGTGGAAGTGGAATTTTGAATTGAAGTTGTCGACCGTCTTGCCGGCAAGCAGCGAATGACCCTGAGATTTCAGGGAAGGACCCGAAAACGCCTGGTGCCGTTCAAACGGTAGGTACGGAACTCGTCCTGGTCGATTGTGAAGATTGTCGAAAGCCCCTCGCGCTCGGCGACGCGGACGAGGGCCGCATCGGCGACATCCATCGGCAGGTCGTGATATTTCTTCATCAACGCACGCATGCGCGGCACGTCGGTCGCGCCGAGCGGCAGCAGCTCGAGCCCCCTCTTGTCCAGCAGATCCCACAGCCGCTCCTGCGCCAGCGGCGAACCAACCAGGTGCATCGCCTCGGTCATGACCGGCCAGACTGTCAACAATGGCTCGTAAAGCCGCCGCCAAGCCGTGACGCATCTCTCGTGAAACGCGTCGTCGGCGTCTATCGTGGCGACGAGCGGGCCGGTGTCAACGAGAACGCCGCGCACGCTCCGCCTGTTTCTTCTTCAGCAACGCTGTCAGCTTCCTGCCGGTGTCCTGCGACAGATCGTGCCGGCCCGATCTGACGATGCCCGTGAGCGGCTTGAGCTTTTCATAAGCGCTGAGATTGTCCCAGGCTGTCGCGGCATAGTGGGCCACAGCTTTCCGAACCACCGTGGCACGGCTCAGGCCCTTCCCGCGCGACAACCGATCGAGCAACGCTTCTGTATCCGCGTCAAGACGGAGACTGAAAGGCATGTTAGGCGACCTTCTTGTATTACACACAGTACTACAATTGGGTCTTCACTGCAACGGCGATGCCGGCACCTTAACCCAACCTTAACTTCTGGATCGGGCTTCGATCCAGACTGGGTTACGCGTTGTATTTGGGCAGGAGGCGCAGCGCGTTCTCGCGATCGATTCCGCGGAGCTCTTCCGTGCTGAAACCGCAGTCTTGCAATCCTTGGACCGTGGCCGCGCCGTCAAAGAACGGCGTGTCCGTGCCGAACACGATTTGCGACACGGGGACGATCATCTTCAGTGCCTGCATGTTGACCGGGTTGGCTGATCCCGCCGTGTCGTAGTAGAAGCGCCTGAGGTGGTAGAGCCTCGAGTTCGGCTCCGCCGGACGACCGAGACTCGCCGCGCTCGCCGCCGCACCGAGAAAGCGCCCGGCGATTCCCGTCATGGTGCCGCCGGCATGGGAAAAGATGAAGCGAATGTCCGGATAGCGCGTTGCGGCACCGCCGACCACCAGGTTCACGATCGCGCGGCTCGTGTCCGTTGGATACTCGAGCATCTGAGGAGCCACGCCAGGCATCAGATTCTGGCAGCAGGGCGCATCGATGGGATGCGTATAGACCACCGCCTTGCGCCGGTTGAGCTCCTCGAACACCGGGTTGAACGACGGGGCGCCGAGCCACGTGTTGCCGTAGCTCGTCAGCAAGCCGACGCCGTCGGCCTTGAGCGTGTCGAACGCGTACTCGATCTCCTGAAGACTCCCCTGCACGTCGGGGAGCGGCAACACGGCGAAGAGACCGAAGCGGCCTTTGTAATCCGACACCATCTTCGCGGTGGCGTATTCGTTCATGTCGCGCGCGAGCCGGCGTGCCTCTTGAACATCTCCGAACGAGACACCGGGAGCGGTGATGGAGAGCATGGCCGTCGCCACGCCGATCCGGTCAAGATTCTCGACCGTTCTGGCGGGCGAGAAGTCCTTCCAATTAGCGAAACCTGCAACCGGGGCGACAGCGTTCTTGGCGGTCAGTGTCGCGAGAAAATTCGGCGAGACGAAATGCTGATGGACATCGATCCGGCGCGCGTTCGCGCCCTGCCCGGACAACTTGCGATCCGGCAGGAGCGCACCGGCTCCGAGAGCGGCGAGCCCGGCGAGAAAGTGACGCCGGCTGTGGAACAAAGCAACGGTGGCAATCATCGGGGACCTGCGCCCGCGTGTTATGGGAGTCTATTATAGTGGAATCATGTCGAGGTTCATGAGATGCGATGAAGGGGAAAGGTCGCTAAAAGTCGCCGTGAAGACCTACGACGATGACAAGGGCAATGAGATAAGCCTGGTCAGTTGCGTTCATGTCGCGGAAAGCGAATTTTTCAAGACAATAAAGAATTATGCAGATTCCAAGGAGAAGGTTCTTTACGAAGGAGTCGGCGGCAAGGAGACCCGCAGGGCAGATGGGAACAACTGGCTGGGCGACATGATCAATGGCGCGATGGAGTGGGGCATGAGCATCTATACTCACGGCCTCAAGTACCAGCCGAAGGAGATTGACTACGCGCATCTCGGGGACAACTGGGAGCCCTGCGACGTCTCGACGCAGGAGTTCCTTTCGAGTTCGTTGAGCGCCGAGCAGCTCTCCAAGTTCTTCGCCAGGATGTTCTCGCCGGAGATGATGAAGAAGGGCGCGGAGATGAAGGGCATGAAGTTCTCGAACACCAGGGAGATGATAGTCAAGATGCTCACCGGCGACGAAGAGCTTCCCATGGCCAATCTCCATATAGCCAAGGGCAGGAGTGGAGTTGTTAACAGGAGGCTGAAGGAGATCTTTGATTGGGGCGAGGCGAAGAGCGTCGCTGTTTTCTACGGCGCCGGGCACATGGATCGCATCGAGGAGTACGTGACGAAGGTCATGGGGTTCAAGCCAAAGGAAGAGTCGTGGATTGAGGCTTTCAGATACTGACTTTATGGCATCCAATGATTCGGAGACAGGATTCACGCGCCGCGAATTCGGTGCGTTGCTGACGGGCGCGCTGGTGGGCGCCGCCGTGCCCGGAGAGGTTCTCGGCCAGGCGCGCAGCGATGTTCCGGCAAGCCCCGGCGCGATCCTCGACATCGCCGACTGGAGTTATTTCTGGTTCGGCGTCGAGCACGCCACGCTGGCTCGCGGCACCGTCGTCAACGGGATGCAGATGTACGTCGAGCACTGGATTCCGGCGCAGGTGCGGCACCCGTATCCGGTCGTGCTCGTTCACGGAGGTTACGGGCAGGGCACGGATTGGATGAGCACGCCAGACGGCCGACGTGGCTGGGCGTCGCATTTGATCGAGCAGGGCTACAAGGTGTACGTGGTGGATCGGCCGGGGCAGGGACGGAATCCGTACCACCCGTGGGTGCATGGAACCCTCGATGCCCAGGCGCCGACATTTGAGCGCGCGGCGAGCACCATCGGCGGCGCGCCGAACCAGGCTGCCGCGAACCTTCACACGCAATGGCCGGGTAGCGGTGATGCGAACGACGCGGCGATTGCACAGGTGGTGGCCTCCATGGGCCAGCCGATGGGCAACAACGCCATCACGCAGAACGTGTGGCGCACCCGCGGCGCGATGCTGCTCGACGAGATCGGTCCGTCCATCCTCGTCACGCACGGCGACGCGTCCGTCTTCGCGTGGGTCGCCGCGCAGGAACGCCCGAACCTGGTGAAAGCCGTCGTGGCGGTCGAGCAGTCCGCTCAATCGCTGCAGGGGCAGACGCCGGAGCGGCTGGCGAAGCTCCTCAACATCCCAGTCGCCATCGTCACCGCCGAAGCGTCTCCATCGACAACGACCGATCCTGGCATCGCGACCTCGCTTCGCCAGGCCGGGCTGCGCGTCGAACACATTCGCCTGGCCGAGCGCGGCATCCGCGGGAACGGGCCGATGGTGATGATGGAAAGAAATAGTCGCGAGGCGCTGCAGCCGGTGCTCGACTGGATGAGGGACGGCGTCGAGGCGAGCGTCACCAAAGGCGCGCCCGCCATCGTCACGAGCGGCGTCGACGCCAATCGCAACAGGGAATCGACCGCACTGAAGCTGGCCGACCAGGGCGGTTTCTGGGTCGGCATCAAACGGAAGCCAATGCCCTACGGCACCATCGCGCAGGGCCAGATGTTCGTGCAGTACATGATTCCGGCCGAGAAGCGCTATCAGCATCCGGTCGTCCTGGTGCACGGCGGCGGCGCGCAGGGCACACACATGATGGGCCTCGGCCGGCGTCCCGGCTGGGTGCACTACTTCGTGCAGGCCGGTTACAGCGTGTACTGGGTTGACCGTCCCAGCTTTGGCCGCTCGCCGTACCATCCCGACGCCCTGGGGCCGAGTCACTTGAACAACGTCCCGCCGTTCGAGGGCCTGGTCGAGAGCATGAACGTGTTCAAGACGGGGCAGTGGCCCGGGCCGGGAGGCATCAACGATCCGTTCGTGGATCAATTCATGGCGTGCGAATCAGGCAACACATCCGATGAAGCGTTTCACACCGACCTTGTGTGGCCAGGAGGCGTCGAGCTCGTGGACCGCATCGGCCCGTGCATTCTGCACACGCACGCGTTCGGTGGATTCTTCGGATGGGGCGTGGCCGATCGCCGTCCCAACCTGGTGAAGGGCATCGTCTGCATGGAGATCAACGGCAACCCCTTCGCGGCGCAGCTTCGGTGGGGATTGACGGCGAGCCCGATGACGTACGAGCCGCCCGTCACCGATCCCGCCCAGTTCACGCTGGTGGACCGCACGCCGCCGCCGGATTCACCGCGGCCGATCGTGTCACCGTATAAGTTGCAGGCCGAACCGGCGCGAACGTGGAAGAACCTGAAGGGCATCCCCATCGGCTGGGTCACCAGCGAATTCGGGGCGGGTGGATCACCCGTGGCGCAGATCGCGTTTCTGCGCCAGGTGGGCTGCTCGGCCGAATTGATCCGGCTGCGCGACGACGGCATCGTGGGCAACGGCAATCTGATGCCGATGGAGAAAAATAACCACGAGGTCTTCGGCGTGATTCGCCGGTGGTTGGATAAGAACGTGGCGCCGCCCGGCCGGGCGTAGTCCAGCGGTATTATGTTGTTGACAAGCCTCCGCTTCAGCGATAATGAGCCCGCGTGTCATGTGCTCTGGCAGACGCAGGGACAGCAGCGAGTTCCCCTGCAGTTGGCGTAGGGCGGTTCTGTCATGGGAGGAGTTGTGCAGATGTGGTTAATCAAGCTCGCACATAGAGTTCCGGCGAGGGCAATGCAAGCGGGACGCCTCGGTTGTCTGGGCATCGCGCTTGTGTGCGCCAGCACGGCTGTGGCGGCTCAGGAGCCATTGTCGACGGTGTTGAATCCGACCGGCAATGCGCCGCCGATCGAACGGAAGGCGATGGCTCCCCGTCCCGCGACGCTGGAGGGCAAGACCGTCTATCTGGTGGACGTGACGTTCGATGGCGGCGATCTGTTTCTGAAGGAGATGCAGAAATGGATGACTGCAAACATGCCCAAGGTGAAGACGGTATTCCGGGTGAAAAAGGGAGCCTATTTCTCGGATGACCCCGATCTCTGGAAGGAGATCAAGGCCGTGGACGGCCTGATGGTGATGGCCATAGGCCATTGAAGCACCTGTGCGCCGGCGGTCGTCGGCCACGTTGCGGAAGTCGAGAGCAAGTACGGAATACCGGCTGTAGGCGTCATCATCAATGCGCTCGTGGATCTCGTGCACGACAAGGCCTTCGAAGAGGGCATGCCGGCGCTGCGGCTCGCATTCACACCCACACCTGTCGGCGGTAAGACGCCCGCGGAGCTCGCCGGATACATCGCAGGTAAGGACCCGGTCTCGAAACAGCCGCTCATGCAGGAGATCGTCGGCCATCTGACGAGACCCTTGAACGAAGAAGAGCGGATGACCGGCCTCGTCAAGCGGGCTAAGAAGCGGCTGATAGGACCGGACACGGCGAAGAACCTGCAGAAGTACTTTGACGATCGATTCTGGAGCGACCAGCTGCCCATCATCATGCCCACTGAAGAACGGGTCGCTGCGATGCTCAAGCAGACCCACCACGCGCCTGGCGAGATTGTGGGCAAGATGAGAGTGACCGGGGAGCGGGAGGCGTGGGAATACACGGTCGAGACCGTTGCCGTCAACGCGGTCATGGCGGGAGCCCAGCCCGAGCACTTCCCGGCCATTCTCGCGCTGGCCGCCTCGCAGACCAACGCGCGCTCGAGCTCGACCTCGTCCATGGCGGCCATGGCGGTGTTCAACGGCCCCATCGTCGAGAAGCTCGTCTTGAACTCAGGGACCGGTGCGCTGGGGCTCTACAACAATTCCGGCGCACTGATCGGGCGGGCGTGGGGGCTCTTGTCCTCGAATGCCACCGGTGGTTCCGTGCCGGGGCACACGTACATGGGCGTTCAAGGCAACCCGATGGCGAGCGTCCCGGCCGTCTTCGCGGAGAATGTGGCCGGTCTCCCGCCCGGTTGGAACCCCATCCACGTACAAAAACGCTTCAAGGCGGATGAGAGCGTTGTCAGCACCTTCAGCGGATGTCAGAGCCAGAATACGATGATGGGCCTCAGAGACGAGGACTGGGAATGGGTACTGAAGCGATTCATCGGCGGGCTGGGGTCTCCCCAACGAGGGGCCAAGCTGCTGTTGATCGACCCTGCGGTGACGCCACCGCTCCTCAGATTCGGGTTCGATACGAAGGAAAAGCTGATCAACTGGGTCAAGCAGAACGTGACGACGCCCAAGGTCCACTATTGGCTCGATCAAGAGGTCATCAACTACAAGCTCGGGATAGCCCGCGCCGGCAGCGAGCCTTACGCGACATGGTTGAACCTGCCCGATGATGCGCCCATCCCGTTCCTCACTAATGTCGACGTTGTCGTGGTCGGAGGAAGCGGCAACATCAGGTGGAGCGTGAACGAGTGCGGCTATAGCCGGAGCGTCAGAGTGGACGATTGGCGGTAACGATCGCCGTCACCGCCATCGGCGATCGAGTAGGCGTGGGTGTGGCCGTCCATCGCCTCGGAAAAGACCAGGCCGGGAATCGCGGTCGAGGATGCCGACGGCATCCTCGACGCGATTAGACCCACCGTCGCCGATCGGAGCAGGCTCTCCGCGGTCGGTTCGCACTATCTCCACTTTTTAGAAAGGCAAGGTGCTTGATGTTTCGAATGGCGAAGTTGTCGATTGTCCTGACGTGGCTGGTCCTGATACCAGCCGCAGCATACGCCCAGTTGGGCGCCTCTATTACGGGCACAGTGAAAGACACGTCGGGGGCAGTCCTGCCCGGCGTGACAGTCGAAGCGTCGAGTCCGGCGCTGATTGAGAAGACACGGACTGTCGTCACCGACGGCAACGGCGCGTTTGCCATCATCGACCTTCGTCCCGGCACCTACACGGTCACCTTTACGCTGACCGGGTTCAATGCCGTCAGACGCGAGGGGATTGCCCTGTCGGGTACGTTCAACGCCACGGTGAGCCCGGAGATGCGGGTCGGCTCGCTCCAGGAGACGATCACCGTCACCGGTGAAACGCCGATCGTCGACGTGCAGAGCACGACCAAGCAGCGCGTGCTCGATCGCGCGATCATCGACTTCCTTCCGAGCGCACGGTCGCAGCAGAGCCTCGCGGCGCTGATTCCGGGCATGAACAACACCAACCTCACCGACCAGGACGTGGGCGGCTCCGGCGGCGACAGGATGACCGACATGTCGATCCACGGCAGCAAGGTGACCGACCAGCGGCAGATGGTGAACGGCCTGTCGATCGGCGGCGTCGCGCGCGCCGGCCAGGCGACGAGCACCCCGCCCAGCCTCACGACCATGCAGGAAGTGACGATCGACACCTCCGGCGTCGACGCGTCGCAGCCGACGGGCGGCGTCCGGATCAACTTCATCCCCAAGGACGGCGGGAACAAGTACGGCGGCACCTTCTTCCTGACTGGAGCCAACGGCTCGATGCAGGGGAACAACCTCACCCAGGAGTTGAAGGACCGCGGGCTCACCTCGCAGGGCAGCCTGAAGAAGGTCATCGACTTCAATCCCGGCTTCGGCGGTCCGCTGATGAAGGACAAGCTGTGGTTCTACGGATCGGTGCGCTTCAACCCGACGCAGAACTACATTGCCGGCGCCTTCTACAACCTGAATGAGAACAAGCCGGACGTGTGGACCTATGCGCCCGATCTGAGCCGGCCGAGCATCAACGACTACGCGTATCGCAACCAGGCGGCCCGCGTGACGTGGCAGGCGACGCCGCGGAACAAGATCGCGTTCCGCTACGACAACATGTACCGCTGCACCTGCCCGAGCATCGCCTCGTCCGCCACCTCGCCCGAGGCCGCAGCCGACTTCATCTTCAGCCCGATCGCCGACAAGACGCTCGAGTGGTCGTCCGCGGTCAGCAGCAAGCTGCTGGTCGAGGGGATCCTGTTTCACCACAAGGCGCAGTGGTTCAACCGCATGAACCCGTCGGTCGACCCGCGCATGATCCCGGTCACCGAGCAGAACCCGCTGCCGGGATATCCGACGAGCTACCGCTCGCGCACCACCAACGCGAACTTCACGCCGAACTGGCGGATGCGGTTCAGCATGTCGTATGTGACCGGCTCGCACGTCTTCAAGGCCGGCATGAACGACGGGTGGTCGCACACCTCGTCGACCACCACCAGCAACTTCCCGGTGAGCTACCGGCTGTCAAGTGGCGTGCCGAACCAGATGACGTTGAACTCCTACCCGGTCGCGATCTGGACCGGCGTCGACGGAGACGGCGGCGTGTTCGCGCAGGACAAATGGACGTCCGGCCGGCTGACGCTGACCGGTGGTCTGCGCTGGGACTTCTTCAACGCAGCCGCGCCACCCACCACGCTGGGGCCGTCAGTGCTGACGCCGAACCGCAATCTGGAATTCCCGGAGACGCAGCTCCTCGCATGGCGTGACATCACCCCGAAGATGGGCGCGGTGTTCGACCTGTTCGGCAACGGAAAGACCGCGCTGAAGGTGGCGGTGAACAAGTACGTCGCCGGCCAGGCTGGCGGCGGTCTCGCCACCGTGGGACCGGCCAACAACGTGGTCGTGACGACGACGCGGACGTGGGTGGACGGCAACAAGAACTTCGTGCCCGACTGCGTCCTGACGAACCCGGCGCTGCAGGACAACCGCACCAGCGGCGGCGACCAGTGCGGTCCGTGGGCAAACCTCAACTTCGGCCAGGCCACCCCGGGCGCCACGCAGGATCCGGACATCATGCGAGGCTGGGGCAAGCGTGGTTACAACTGGGAGTTCGCCACCAGCGTCCAGCATGAGATCCTGCCGCGCACGTCGATCGACGTCGGCTTTTTTCGCCGCATTTACGGCAACTTCATCGCGACCGACAACCTGGCCGTCAGTCCGGCGGACTACGACCGGTTCAGCATCACCGCGCCGGTCGACGCGCGGCTGCCGGACGGCGGTGGGTCCGTGGTCACCGACCTCTACAACGTGAAGCCGGAGAAGTTCAGCGTCGCGAGCAACAACTACCAGACGTTTGCCAGCAACTACGGCAACCAGATCGAGCACTGGAACGGCGTCGACGCGACGGTGACCGGCCGGATGCTCAACGGCTTGATGTTCTCGGGCGGTATGAGCACCGGGCGCACCACGACCGATGAGTGCGACGTCACGCCGAAGCTCGATAGTCCGAGCCGGCGGTTTTGCCACGTGGAGACGCCATTCCTGACGCAGCTGAAGGGCTACGCCGCGTACATGATTCCGCGCATCGACGTGCAGGTCGCCGGCACCGTGCAGTCCGTGCCGGGGCCGCTCATCCAGGCGAACCTGACGGCCACCCAGGCGATGGTCACGCCGTCGCTCGGCCGGCCGATCTCGGGAGGCGCGACGTCGACCATCACGGTGCCGCTGATTGCCCCGGGCTCGTTTTACGGCGATCAACTGAATCAGGTCGATTTCCGAATCGGCAAGGTGCTCAAGTACCATCGAACCAGCTCAATGGTCAGCCTGGATGTGTTCAACGTGTTGAACGCGAACCCGGTTCTTCAGGAAAGCAGCGTGTATTCGCAGTGGCGGACGCCGCAGGTGATCCTGCCGGCGCGGTTCGTCAAGCTGTCCGTGCAGGTCGACTTCTAGTTCCACCTTTATCGCAGCCCCGCTTCGCGGGGGCTAGCCGTCTTGACTGAAGACTTGACGCATTTGGTGCAAGTTTTGGGACTCAAGACGGCTAGCGCGCGCCAGGCAGACGCACCGAGGGGCCGTAGCCCGGAAACGGGGTACGGCCCTTTTTTGTTGTTCCGACGATAGGCCCGATGGATGGAAAGTGGGGTGAATTCGCTGAATCTGGCAGAATAAAGCATGGGCAATCCCTCGTTCCTCAAGCGGCTATTCCGTTTTGTTCCGGACGAACCTTCCGTATCGCCGCGAGCCGCCGCTCGCAATTCGCGCTCGGCGATCGCGCTTTGCCAGGCGCTGCTTTCGGAACACGGTGAAGTGTCGGGCGCTCGTCTGGCGCGTGAAACGCTAGCCGCTTATCAGTCGCTCCAGGGCCCGGCGCTCGAGTTGTTTTTCAATCTGCTCGCGAGCGAGTTTTCTCCCGATCCGGAGGAGGTCGGGCGCTGCGCGGAGGCTTACCGTCAGGAGCCCTCACAGTCCAATCTCATCGCATTGCAGCATGCGGTCGATTCCCCTCGCCAGGAATTGTTCCGGCGGCTCAACGTGGCGCCAGGCGGCACCGGAGTGTTGATCGAAATGCGGCGCCGGCTGCTGCGGGAATGCAGCGCCAAACCGCTGTGGGCGGGGATCGAATCCGATCTTGCCCATTTGCTCGGCTCGTGGTTCAACCGCGGATTCCTGGTGCTCCAGCGTATCGATTGGCGCACCTCGGCGCTGGTTCTGGAAAAGCTCATCCAGTATGAGGCGGTGCACCAGATTCAGGGCTGGCGCGACTTGCGGCGGCGGCTCCAGACCGACCGCCGCTGCTACGGATTCTTTCATCAGGCCCTGCCCGAGGATCCGCTCGTATTCATCGAGGTCGCTCTTACCAAAGGCATGAGCGCCAAGGTCCAGCCGCTGCTGGACCCGGATTCCGAGGTGGTCGACCCCGCGGCGGCGGATTGCGCCATGTTCTATTCGATCACCAACTGCCAGGAAGGCCTGCGCGGCGTGTCTTTTGGCAATTTGCTGATTAAGCAGGTTGCGGAAGACCTTGGGCGCGAGTTTCCGCGTCTGAAGACATTTGCCACGCTGTCACCGATTCCCAGATTCCGGAACTGGCTTGCCGATATGGCGGCGGACCGCCGTGGTCATGCGCAACGCGCCGATATTGCCGCATTGCTGACCACCTTCGATGTGCCGGATTGGTTCGCCGACCGCGCGCTGTCGATGGATCTTCGGCGCCGCCTCAGTCGCCTTTGCGCCTATTACCTGCTGTACGCGAAAGATGGTGAGGAGCCGCTCGATTCGGTGGCGCGTTTCCATCTTGGCAACGGCGCTCGCCTGGAGAGGCTCAACTGGCTGGGCGACACCTCGGAGGCGGGTATGCGCCGCTCGGCCGGGCTGATGGTGAATTACGTGTACCGTCTTGCGGACGTGGAGCGCAATCATGAAGCCTACGCAAGAGAGCACAAGATCGTCGCGTCCCATCGCTTCGAGCAACTGGCGAAAGAATCGCTGCTGGCTCGTTAGTCGGGCATCAGTGCAAAGGTCCACACCGAGCCGCCAGTGGGCACTTGGCCCGCAACGCGCCGGGCGCTGCCGCCACCGAGTCCCGACGCAATCGTCACGTATTGCCGGCCCTTGTGTGTGTAGGTGATCGCGGTAGCATTGATGCTCGAGCTGGTCTTGAACTGCCAGAGAGTCTTGCCGGTTTCCTCGTCGAGGGCGATGAACTCGCCCGTCAGCTTGCCTGTGAACACAAGCCCGCCGCCGGTCACAAGCGTTCCCGCCGAACTTGGTATATCAGTCAACGGCACTTCCCATTTCTTCTTGCCGGTCAGCGGGTCTATCGCCACGAAATGACCTAACACGTCGCCCGGCTTGATCTCTGCCCTCCTGGAGACGACCCCGGTGGAGTTTGTGCCAAGCACTTGTTGTTTCGGCGGTGCGAGCTTCTGTATGCGCGGCAGGTTCCACGAGCTCGTGTACACAAGTCCGGTGTTCGGATCGAATGCGATTGGCACCGCATTCGAGCCACGCTGCGGATAGATCTCGACTTCTTCACCTGCAAGAAAGCGCTTGTACAAATCGGTGAGGACTGGCCGGCCGGTCGCGAGATCGATATGCGTGGCCCAGTTGACTTTCACGAACGGATGGGCGGCAATCAGTCGGCAATTGGTGCGGTCCAGCACATACAGGAAGCCGTTCTTGTTTGCCTGGATCATGACCTTTCGCGTCTGACCGCCAATCTGGATGTCAGCAAGCACATGCTCGTCGACGCCGTCCACGTCGTACACGTCATTCGGCGTATATTGAAAATAACAGGCGAGGTCGCCGGTTTTCGGCCGGATCGCGAGGACACTGTTTGTGTACAAACTATCCAGCTCTCCGCGAGGTCTGGGGTCGTAGGGTTCCGCATTGCCCGTGCCCCAATAGACCAGGTCAAGTTGGGAGTCGTACGAACCGGAGCGCCACGTTGACCCACCGCCCTGCTTCCAGGCGTCGCTGTTCTGAGGCCAGGTCTCGGATCCAGGCGCGCCTGGCTCCGGTATGGTGTATCGGCGCCACAATTTCTTGCCGGTTTCGGGATCCCAGCCATCAAGGAACCCACGCGTGGTGTACTCCCCACCGGCCATCCCTGAAATCACGACGCCATTGGCCACGATTGGGGCACCGGTGGCGGTATAGCCCTCTCGGAAATCAGCAAAGGTCTGGTTCCACAGCTCCTTGCCGGTCTTCATGTCGAGCGCGACGAGATGGTTGTCTATCGTCACGCGGAAGAGCTTGCCGTTATAGATCGTCGCCGCGCCTCTGTTGATGGCGCCAAACGGCGCGACACGCTGCACCCCAGGGTCAATTTGCACGGGCGTGCGCCAGATCTGCTTGCCGGTTTCAACGTCGATGGCAAACGTCCACTTGCCGTTGATCACGTACATGACGCCGTCGTAAATTGTCGGCGCCGATAGTTCACCCGAATCATTCATGAGACTCGTGCTCCAGATCGGCACGAGGCGCTTGACGGTGGACTTATTGATTTGCTTGAGCGGGCTGTAGCTCTTTCGGTCGTAGCCCATGCTCTGGGTCGTGACGTTTTCCGTGTTCTTGCCGTCGTTGACGAGTTCTTCCGTCGTCTGGGCCAATCCCAGACCGGGCCACATCCCTAACACGATCGCCAGCAACCAGATTCTCTTCATGGTCATCCTCGCTTGGTCTTGTGACGTGCACGGCGTCTTACGGACGACAGGGCGTTGAGACGTGACGATAAGCGCTATTGGCCTTTCCGGTCAACAGAATCCCCGTTCTGACGTGGCAAGCGTTCGATTCCGCCATGGTGCCGGTGAACTCGCCTCACCAAGTATGTGATGCCCACCCTTCACGCGCTTCTCGAATCCGAGACTCTCAAGCAATAAACAGGGATCATCGAACCGAATCGACGCATCGCGGTCCTGCTCAGGACGCGTCGAAGCGTCTTGTTTGCCCCTACACCGACATTCTAACCGTGCCGCAACTTCGCGGGAATCCGGCTAGACATCAACGTCGCGCCTCAGCCGCGATCCGCGCTCTCATTGTTCTAGGCTGTTAGTGGGCTTGCGGCTTCAGCCGCGGCGGCGCACGATGCCACCATCCGCCGCCGGCTTGCAAGCCGGTTATGCGACGTTCTGCATTTTGTTCGCAAAGTCACGGCCTGAAGTCGGGGGAGGGAGCGGTCTCCCATCTTTGTGGTAGACCGCGATGGCCTCCTCGACAACGTGGCACAGTTCAGCAAAGACGGCTTCTTCATCTTTGCCGTGGCATCCACCGTAGATCAAACCAGGGGAACTTCCGACATAGCATTGGTCCTCGTCAGACCACTCGACAATCTTCGCGTATCTGGCACTTTCTTTCATGATTTCGACTCCTCCAAAGCGCGCTTTACAGCACGAACCTGGTAATGCTTCGCATCATCGCCAAGCGCACCGGATATTGTGATCAGTTTCGCGACCTTCGGGTGGACAAAGTTTCGGTGACTGCCCTTGCCACCTCGATCCACGAAGCCTGCCCGTTCAAGTTCCGAGATGAGATCTTGTATTTTCGGCGGCATCAATTCACGTCTTGTCCGTCAGTCGCATAACGTTGTATGGCTGGACGGCGCTAGACTGCCGTTGCTGCCCACGACACGCGCCTGCGCCCGCAACCGGTCGCCTGCGGCCATTCTTCTCGCGTCGCGGTCCTCGGTCAAGTGCCGTTTTCACAGGCGGTTGCCCGTTTCGCCGGCTCTTCAGCCGTGGATTTGGTCCCGGCGCCATCTCCACGAGAATCCGGGAATAGGTGGAGGGCACCAATCGCGAGCGTGGGTGTCACCGGTAGTTCCCATGTTGAGGCGATGATGGTCCCACGCGTCCGACTGGCGTGCGCGTCCGCGCTCGCACTGTCCGTTCGACCAGCGGGTGCCGGTCATCCTGTACGGACCTGGCGTGAAGAAGGGCGTCTACGCGGGCGAGGCCACCCCGGCCGATGTGGCTCCGTCCCTCGCGGCTCTGGCGAAGATCCTCTTCCGAACTTCCGACGGCGGCGCGAGCACGGAGGCCTTCACCTCTGCAATCTCGACACGGTAGACACAACGATCGCCGTTACCGCCGTTGGCGGTCGTGGTCGAAAGGAGAGGACGAAGCGGACAGGTCAGCGTGCGGTGTGCGTGGAGTCGGCCTTCGCGTCCGGCCGAAACGCCAGAAGGACGTTTCCGGTGATCGAGTTGAAGTGGTTGTAGCCGGAGTTGACGAACACCATGCCGCCGGCGACAACGGGGCCATTGCCGTTTAGCGCGCCGCCCCGGGCCGCGACGCCGTTCGCCGTGACGTACTCGCCGAGCGTGTTGAAATCCCAGAGCACCGTGCCGTCGGCGGCCGAGTAGGCACGGATGTGGCCGTCCATCGCCCCGGAAAAGACCACGCCGGGAATCACGGTCGCCGCCGCAAGCTGGGCCGGGCTGCAGCGTGGAGTCCCGGCACACGCCCCGGCGGGCGCGGCCCGCCACACCAGCGTGCCGTCACGGACCCGCAGCGCGGCCAGCCCGCCCCCGCCGTTCGGCTCCAGCGCCGCGCGGCGGGTGCCGTCGGCATCCTCGACGCGAGCAAACGCACCATCGGCGATCGGAGCGTAGACGTTCTGGCCGTCGCTGGCCATGCCAAACTGCACGCCACCGTGGGAGCTGCCCTGCGCGATGCGCGCTTGCCAGACAACCGCACCTTGCCGATCGGGATCGAGCCCATAGACGATGCCGGACTTCTGGCCGGCGATCAGGATGTCCCGGCCGCCGCCGAGCGAGACGAGGACGGCGGAGGAAGCGAAATCGTAGTCGGGGCCACGGCCGCCTTCGTCCACGCACGTCCCACAGCCGCTGAATACGTCGCCGGGCGTGACCTGGCGCGTCCAGACAATGGCGCCGGTCTTCATGTTCAGAGCGACGACCGCGTCGCTCGCGCGGGTGACCGGCGGTGTGTAGTTGTTGCCGGTCCCGACATAGAGAACGCCACGCCCTGGATCCACGGTGGGGGCAGACCAGACGCCCGCGCCGGAAGGTCCCCAGACCGGCGGCCCGTCCCGAGTCGTCAGGATCCGGCCGGGTGTCTCCGAAATCAGGTACGACTTCCAGATCACCGCGCCGTCCTGGACGCGGAGCGCGGCCACACTGCCGCGGAACGTGCAGCACTCGTATTCCCGCCGCATCGAGAGCTGCTCCTCAAAGCTCGCCACCGGAACGAACACGGCTCCCTCGTGAATCACCGGAGAGCCGGTGATCCGGGCCGCGGCATGGTCGTCGACTTTACGGCTCCAGAGAAGCTGTCCCGTTTCCGCGTTTACGGCATAGAACCAAGCCATCTGGTCGCCGAAGAGAACCGCGTGCCCGGAGCTCCGGGCCGCAACGAGGATCGCAGTCCGGATGGGTCCCCGGGCCGCGAACGTCCATTGAATACACCCATTCCCAGCCCGGAGCGCATACACGACGCCCGAGTCGCTGCCGACGAAAACCTGGCCGTCGAACACGGCTGGCTGCGAGAACGACGCCTGATCGTGGTCGAATCCAAACGCCCATTGAAGCTTGAGATCCCGGACCTGTTCGACGGACAGGCCGGCGGCAGCGGCCCGTTGATAGCGCATGTTGCCGGCGCTCGGGCTCCATCCATTCCAGACAAACCTCGACGAATCATTCACCGCGACCCTGCGATCGCTGCAGAACGCTTCCGGAACAGGCGCCGAATCGGAATCCGACGTGCCGAGATAGTCCGAGACCGCTTTGCGCTCGGCTTGACTGAGACTGGAGGCGAAGGGCGCCATGATGCCGGAATCGAGGGTTTGAAGAATGCGCCGGGCTGGTATTCTCTCAAACAGCTCACGCGCGTGGCAGAGCGTGCAATGTCCACGGTAAACTTCTTCACCGCTTCTCTGAGCTTGAGCGCCTCCTTGCCCGGCTTTCGCGGCCACGTCACCGCCTGGCATCCACCAGCCGAGCACCGACAGAACCGGTACCAGCAGAAGAGCAGAGAACACGACGCGTCGCGGGAACATTGCCGGGATATCGGTGAGCTGTGTGTTCGTTACCTACGGTTTCCGATTGCTCACGGGGAGCATTTGCGCCGTGGCATCGGCCACCTGGCGGAACTCGTCGGACGCAATGCCTGAGACGTTGGCGACGACAAAACGATCCTTCGTCACCAAGAACGTATTCGCAACGTCGGGATTCAATTTATACAAGCGCGCTGCGACGTCGTTCGGGCCCTTCGTGAAGAACGTCAGCGGAATTTCGAGGTTCGCCGACCGACTCAAATCCTCGAGCCACTTTTTTGCACCTGCGCCAGCCACAATCATCGCTACGGCCTTGAAGTTGCGCGCCTTGTTCTTCAGATAGAGCTGATTGAGCTGCACGATCAGCTTTGCAGTCCCGTCTGACGTGTCGCGGAAAAATGCGAGGACGGCTGGAGAATTCTCAAATTCACAGACATAACAGATACGTTCACCCTTATACGGCCCGGTGACATCGGAGACAGGGATGGACTCCGTCGGCGCACCGACAGCAAGACCGGACCGAACCTCGCCCGCAAAGGCTCCGGTGCCTGGCAGCAATAAGCCGAGGATGGCAAGCCCGCGGATAACTGTAGCCCTGATCATTTCAGCGCCTCCTTCTCATCCTTGCTCACCGTCCTGTATCCCAGCTCCAGCCACTTGAACCACCCGCCTTTGAGTACCTTGACGTTCTGGTAACCGAGCTGACTGAGCTTCTTGGCCATGTCGACGGAGTCCTCATGATCCTTGCAGGCGCAGTAGATCACCAAGGTCTTGTCGCGAGGCAGGGGCACGGGCAGCGAAATATCGTGTACCCAGGGAAAGCTGATTGCGCCGGGGATATGCTCATCTTCCCAGATCAGCGTGGCCGCCGTATCAACGATCACGACACTGGCCGAATGCTCATCGATGTGCCGTTTCAATTCCTCCGGGGGCATGAATTCCGGCACGTACACATAATCCTCGACGAATTCACCGTCGATGAAAACGCCTTTGCGTTCCTGGCTGAATGCGGCTGTCGCCGGCAGCAAGCAGATCGTCAGTCCAACCGCCAGCCACGCTCGCCTTCGTCCCCAGTTGTGCTTCATCATGAACCTTCGTGCCTCGTGGCCGCGCGCTCTCGGCGGGGTTACCCTTCGCGCCGTGAGAATCTAGCCTCGGCGATTGAAAGCAGTTTTCGGCCACTCATTGCGGCAG
Source organism: Acidobacteriota bacterium (assembly GCA_023265175.1). GTDB lineage: Bacteria > Acidobacteriota > Vicinamibacteria > Vicinamibacterales > CAVVIG01 > JAHFUI01. Next base: position 7,044 of record JAHFUI010000042.1, on the reverse strand, counting down.
GTCCCTTGAGATCATTCGCGCCTTGCCCGAATCGCGATGTGGTGGGGGAGCGCCTCATGGGGAGCCTGTCGCCGTTTCCGCGACGCGCTCAGTAAGGTTAACACAGCCATAACTCATGGGCAAGAGGACCTTCGTGCTCCACGTGCTCCACTGCGCGCCGCCCGCGATGGCCTCAGGGATCACGGTCACCGTGACTTCGCGGGGGCCTGAAGTGGCGCTGGTCCCTGCGATGGCTGTCCGGCGGGGGGCTACTGTGCGGGAGCCGGGGCGAGAACGAGCGCCGATCCCAGGACGCACGCGATCGTCGTCAACAGTGCCGGTGATTTCTTGGATGGCTACCTCGTGAAATTGCTCCAGCCGTTCTTGGAATTGAGCGGCAACTGAAAGCCCATCGCTTCGATCTCGTGGACCTTGCCGCCCCGGATCTTGAAGATGTGCCCGGCTTCCAGGTCGAACGGGTTGAAGCTCATCGGCCGCTGTGCCGTCGTGCCGTCGGGATTGAGGATCGTGACCGATTTTTCCTCCATCGGCTGTCGGAACATCGTCAGGCCGAACACGAGGCCTTTCTCTTCGTCGGCGATCCAGACGCGGCGGAGGTCGATGCTCGTGATGTAGCTCAAGCCTCGCGAGAACATCTGCTCGCGGCACCCTTGCGGCTGAAATCCCCCGGGAGGGCCGCCGCCGCGAGGCGCGGCACCGGGCACCGGAGGAGGAGCGCCGGCGCCGGCCGTGTGCATGCCGTTTTCGCGACGTCCGCAGTCGTCGGCGTACGGGGCCGCATCGCCGTCGCTCTGAACGATCGAATCGTAGTAGGAGTTGCCGATGAGCAGCATGAGGCTCCGGGGACTCCGCTCAGCAGGCGGGACGATGGCCATGAACGCCGGGCGCGGCGTCTGCAGATTCGCGAGCTGTCCAGGGTTAGCGATGCGCGCGATGATGTGCTCGGCCTCGGTGATCTGCCGGTTCTGCACCTTCAACCGCAGGGCCAGTTGAATGGCAACTGGTCCAGCCGGCTCCGCCGTGGCCGGACCTCCGCCTCGTGCCGGGGGAGCGGGAAACGCGCTGGCAGAGGCCTTCATCATGACGATCAAGCCGATCTGCCCGGCCACCGGATCCGGAACGGGGATCTTGAACGACGTCGGCCCTTCGGTGGCGCTCTTCCACAACCCTCCGCCGACGGGCAGCACCTGGGCTTGCTCGGTGAACTTCGCATTCGGTGCCATGGGCGCCTTCGTCGGGTCGTGGGCGACAAGCGCAGCAAGGTACGCGTCCGCGATTCCCGTGAGGCACGCGCGATCGCACGCGGCGGCAGAGGGTCCCCGCTGCCCGACGACCCCCGTCGTTAACGCGCAGACAAGCGTTCCCATCACCGCCATTCCGACGAGCTTCTTCATGTGCGTTTCCTCTAAACGTATGCGCCGCCTTCTTAGCGGGTCCATTTTTTGGTCGGCCGTCTGGCTGGCGATCGCGCTGATCGCCGTGAAGGCGTACTACCTGACTCGTCCGGCCGCGCTACACGGACACGGCCCATTCCCCGCGGCGCATGACCGGTTCCGTCGTGCCGTCGCTCAAAACCCCGTCCACGTCGAGGCTGGCCGATCCGATCATGAAATCGACGTGCACGGCGCTTCGATTGCCGCCGGCGTGTTCGAATTCACCGTCGTTCATCGCGTCGCCCCCAGCCAGCGTGAACTTGTACGCGGAACCCAGCGCGACGTGGCTCGCCGCGTTCTCGTCGAACAGCGTGTTGTAGAAGAGCAGTCCGGACTGCGACACTGGTGAGCTGTGCGGCACGAGCGCCACCTCCCCAAGCCGTCCCGCCCCATCGTCGGTGTCGACGAGCTGCTGCAACACGGATTCTCCGCGCTCGGCCGTCACCTTCACCACACGACCTTCCGCAAACTGAAGACTGAATCGGTCGATCAACGTCCCGCCGTGGCTCAGAGGCTTCGTTGACGTGACGATGCCGTCGACGCGATCCTTGTGGGGGATCGTGAACACTTCCTCCGTCGGCAGGTTGGCTGTGAACGAGATGCCCGACCGGGTCACGGATCGTCCGCTGACCCAGAGGTGTCCCGCCGGGAGTCCGATCGTGAGGTGTGTTCCTCCGCCCGTATATCTCAGAGCCGCATAGTGCTTGCGGTTGAGATAATCGCTCCGCGCCGCGAGTCCTTGCAGGTGCGTTTCCCAGGCCGCGACCGGATCTGGTCGATCGAGCCGGCACAAGCGGCCGATGACATCCCAGAGGCGCGGTACTTGCTCTTCGGCCGGCAGGTGTGGGAACACGCGGGCCGCCCATCCTGAACCGGCGCCGGCGATCACTGCCCAGTTGGTCTGATTGCGTGAGATGAGCTCCCTGAACGGCCGAACGCTGTGCGCGACCGCCTGTTGCACGGCGCCGACTAGTCCGGGCGCTGCGCCCTTGAGCAGATCAGGGTCGTTGGCATAGACCGACAGCACCGCATGACCGCCTTTGACGTGCTCGACGAGCGCGTGGGGCAGCCAGGCCGAAAACTCCCCGAACGAATCCCGCGGCGCGCTCCGGAAGCGCGCCAACTGCAGCGCCTCGTCGCCCCAGATGGCTTCGACGAGCGAGGCTCCAGCTCGGTAGGCGCTCTCCGCGATCTGCCGAACGAGCGGGGCCGCTTCGAGCGAGGCGCCGCCGTTGGCGAGCGGTCCGATGACGAGCAGACGCTGTCCTGCCTGCAGATTGAGCGCCACCTTCACCGCGAGATCGCTATAACGCTGAAGTTTCTGGTCGAACGCGAGAGTCACGATCGCTCGATGGTAACCGGATCGTCGTCCAGTTGCCGCTGGGCATGTCGCGCCGCGTGATGCAGCAGTCCTTCGCCGGCCGCAAACGCCGCACGGGCTCCTTCAAGTGTCTCGGGCGCCGTGCCGACGAGCCGATCGGCGATGGCGATCCGATCCGCGATATTCACCTCGTTGTCGATCAGCGGCAAGAGCAGCACGCGCATCCGTCCGGGAAGCGTTCCGAACATCAGGGTCTCGGCAGCGCTGGAGCTTTCGGTCCGGTCGCCGGTGGGACGGCGAGCACCTCCCGGCCATCCTCGTAGATCGCCGTGAACATCCCGCGAGAGATCTCGAGCGCCGACGCGCGGCCGGCTGGCACATAGGCGGGCTGCATGCCGGTGTCGATTTGCACGATCTTGCCGTCGAACCGCGTGCGGATCCGGCCGTCCGGTGTGACCGTGTGCGCGATGACCATCACGCGGGCGTTCTGCTGCATCAGGATCTGATCGACCTCAGGTGCAAACGTCTCGGGCTCCTGCGCGAGCCCGCGATACCAGAACGGGCCGTCCTCGCGCGCGGCCAGGCTCGTGAGCGGCGCGGCTCGGGTCTTGTCGATGTCGGAGGTCAACTCGCGCCGCACGGTCGTATTGATCGTGTCACACGGCAGCGCAGCCAGCGCCGGACTGATGCCGCCGTGCAAAAAGAGGACGCCGTTGATCTTCATGACCGCGTTCAGCGTCCGCAACCACTTGCCATACTCGCCGTCGCGACCGAACGCCACGCGCATCTCGACCGATCCGAGCGGAGTCTCTTTCAGCAACTGGACTTGATCCTCTGCGTTCGACGTCTGCACGAACCGTTGTCTGATCTCCTCGGACTGGGGCGTCACAAACGGTTCGTACTCGCCGGGCGTGACGAAACGCAGATCGCCGAGCGTGCGCATCACTTCGTGGTTTCCGAGCAGCACGTGTACGGCGCCGCCCGCGCGGGTCGCTTGCTTCTCGAGGCGGAGCAGCAAGTCGAGCGCCTTGCGCGACTCCGGTCCGCGGTCGACAATGTCGCCCAATTGGACGAGATGTGTCTTGCCGGCCTCCCATCGCAACCCGGCATCGACGATATCTGCGGCTCGCAGGATGGCAACCAGCCGGTCGTAGGCCCCGTGCACATCGCCGACGGCGACGATGCGCCCGACGCCGTCGGTGTCGCAGGACGGGGCCTTGGCGACGACGGCAGGCGCCACGCGCGGCCCCGTCAGGGTCGCAAGCGCGATCACCATTACGAATGAATGACGAACGATGGGCCTGATCATGATCGCCGCGTTTCCAAGAATAACCTTAACTCCGAACGGGCGGAGAATCGACGCCGAAAATCGCCGTGCGCACGGCCCCCCCGACTCCTCGCCCGTTTCTGGAACGAGTGCCAACGCGGCTAAGATATTCGGAGCTCCTCCACGGTTTCCCCAATGAGAGCCGCCGTTGTCGCACTCGGAGATCTGGGACGAAGCGCCCGCATGCAGTACCACGCGCGCGCGTTGGCGTCCAGTGCAGTCGACGTCGATCTGATCGGTCTCGAAGGGACCGCCCTTCCACGCGCGATTGCCGACGAGCCGCGCATTCGCGTGCATCGGATCGCCCCGTCGATGGTCAGACGGCGGAAGGGGCTGTCGGCGTTCGGCTACTCGCTGGCCGCGATTGTCGACGCCTGGCGTCTGAGCTTCCGGCTCTGGCGAACGCTGAGGGCCTTGACACCGCCGGACCTGGTGCTGATTCAGAATCCTCCGCAGTTCCCGACGCTGGCGGTCACCTGGTTTTCGCTGCGCCGTCGTGACGTCCGATTCGTGATCGATTGGCACAATCTCGGGTACACCGTGTTGCGATTGCGCCTGGGCGAGTGGCATCCGGCGGTGCGGCTCGCGCGCTGGCTCGAACGGCGCGATGCCCGGCGCGTCGAAGGGAACCTCTGCGTGTCGCGCGCGCTCGCCGCGTTTCTCGAGAGCCGCTTCGGCGTTCGCGGCGCGCAGGTCCTCTACGACCGCCCGGCGTCGGCCTTTGCGCCGATCAACCGCCACGAGCGCGAGCAGTTCCGCCAGGCGCTGTTCGCGAGGTTGGGCATCCGCGGCGCCGTCGGTTTCGTCGTCTGCCCGACGAGTTGGACTGAAGACGAGGACTTCGACGTCGCCATCGAAGCGGTCTGGCGGCTCGAGGAGCGCATTCGCGGCTGGGAGGCGGCGGAGCCGTCGCGACGCTTTCCAGATCTGGTCATCCTCGTGACCGGCGACGGCGCGAGGCGTGCCGAGTTCGAGCGGCGATTCGCCGGATTGCCGGCGCGGCGCATCCAGTTGCGCGCCCGGTGGCTCGAACCCGAGGATTATCCGCGCGTGGTCGGCAGCGCCGATCTGGGTCTGTGCCTCCATCGCTCCTCATCCGGTCTCGACATTCCGATGAAGGTCGCGGACCTCTTCGGCGCGGGCGTGCCGGTGTGCACGCTCGATTACGGCGCGTGCCTGGCCGAGCGCGTGCGGCACGGCGATAACGGCCTGCTGTTCTCCACGGCGCGCCAGCTCGCCGACGTGCTCTTCGATCTCTTCGAAACGTTTCCCGCCAATCAGGAGCTGCTCGATCGGCTGCGCGCCGGCGCCCGCAAATCGGCGCGTCCCACGTGGGAAGAAGGATGGGTACGGGAGGCGCGTCCGCTGTTGCTCCCGGGCGCGTGAGCTCTGAATTGCAAAGTTGAAAGTTCAAAGTCGTTGTGGGGAGGGGTTCAAGTCAAGATGATTACGACCCATGTGCTCGATACGGCGAAGGGGCGGCCTGCCGCCGGAGTCACGGTCATCCTGGAAATGCGGCTGGCAAGCGAGTGGAGTCCCATCTCTCGCGGCACTACCGATGAGCACGGACGACTCGCCACGTTGACGGAAGGACGGCCGCTGGCGCCGGGCACCTACCGCCTTACCTTCGATACCGGCGCCTACCATCGCGATCAGGGGATCAGTGTGCCGTTTTTTCCAGAGGCGAAGATCACGTTCAACGTTCGCGACATCTCCGAGCATTATCACGTGCCGTTGTTGTTGAGCCCGTACGGCTACTCAACGTATAGAGGATCATGAGTACCGCCGTTCGTTCGTGAGGAGAACCCCATGGTCCCCCGATCTTTCGACAACGTTCACGGGCATTCGATTCGAGAACCCGTTTCTGCTGTCGTCGGCGCCGCCGACCGAATCGGAGTCGACAGAACCAAGTGCTCGCCGCTCTCGTCAAATCACAGGAGGCAGGCCGATGCGCGCGTGTCGATACGCTGTGGTCGCGGGAGCCGCTGTCGCGTTCGCCGCCACCGCATTTCCTACCGCACAAGCTCCCACACCTGATGCCGGCTCGGTGCGTGCGGCCGCGCGCGAGGCGCTGGGCGGCGAGAGCCGGCTCTCCGCCGTCAAGACGATCCTCGCGACCGGCCGCACGCGCCAGGTCCGTGGTGACAATCTGGTCCCGATCGAATTCGAGATCGGCATCGAGCTGCCGGACAAGTACTTCCGCAAGGATGAAATTCCCGCGCAGGAAAGCGGACCGACGACCGTCGGGTTTAGCGGCGATGCGCTGATGCAGTTGCCGGCCCAACCGGCGGGAGCCATTCCTGGTCGGCCGGGCGGACCGCCTCCGCCCACGCCGGAGCAACAGGACGCCGCGCGCCGGGCGCGCGCGATCGGCGTGAAGCAGGACTTCGCGCGGCTGATGCTCGGCTTCTTCGCCGGTTCCTTCAGCAGCTATCCGCTCACATTTACGTACGCCGGACAGGCGGAGGCGCCGCAGGGCATGGCTGATGTCCTCGATGTCAAAGGCCCCGCCAACCTCGCCATGCGCTTCTTCGTCCATAAGGACACGCATCTGCCGGTCATGGTCACGTGGCCGGGCGCGGCTGCGGTCCCGGGACGCGGGCCAGGCGCGGGACCGGGGCGTGGCCCGGTACCGGGACCGGCATCAGGCCCAGGACCGGCACTGGGTCCCGCTCCAGGTCGAGGCACGGGCCCGCCACCAAGTCCGTCCTCAGGCCCCGGGCCGGCTCCGGTGCCCGGACCCTCCGCGGGTCCGCCCGCAGGACGAGGGCCGGCGCCCGGTCCACCTGCCGAGAATCGCCTCTACTTCGCGGACTATCGCGACGTCGACGGTCTTCGGTTGCCGTTCCGATTGCGGCGCGCCATCGGTCCCGACACCATCGAAGAGACGACCTTCGATCGGTTCAGGATCAACGCGAAGATCGATCCGAAGAAATTCGAGATTTCTAAATGAGGTTAAAACA